>CAYSSW010000025.1:0-17311 GCA_964434005.1 uncultured Methanospirillum sp. | reverse complement strand
CGCAAAAAGATGGCATACAACGTTCTTCTTAATTCTTACTAGTGGAATTCTCAATCAATGGCAGGAAAATGAACTATCAGATGCTGTTGATGCAGTAATTCATTTCAGATGGGAAGAAAGTTCTACAGCAAAACGTCAGAGAATCATGTACATCGAAAAATTCCGTGGTGTGCTTATTAATCTGGAAGAAAAGGATCTTGTAAAGTTTGCGGTAAATATCTCTCCTGGAAGAGGCTTTGAAGTTAATAATATAAGAGTTGTCATATGAAGATGAATCGAATTCCATTTGGTATTACAGGGCTTGATGAGATGCTCTCCGGAGGTCTCATAGAAGGAACAGTTACATCAATTATAGGCTCTTATGGAACCGGCAAAACTAATTTTGCACAATATTTTATTTGGAATGGCATTATAAAAGGTGAAAATGCTATTTATATCACTCTTGAGGAAAGATCAGAAAGAATTCGTAATTATATGATTAATAAGGGATGGGATATTTCAAAATATGAAAGAAAAAATCTTACTATCATAAATCTTGATCCATCAGATTTCAATCTTGCAATAAATAGTGTTAAAAACGAACTTCCAGAACTGATTAAGCAAAAATCCGCAACAAGAATTGTAATCGACCCAATATCCCTATTTGAGGACCTTTATGATAATGATGCTGACAGAAGACGGGAACTTATGCAATTTCTTGAAAGTCTTCGTGACCTTCATTGCACATCTCTTCTAACAAGTGAAGCAGATAAGAACAATCCTTATTCATCCCGATATAATCTAATTGAATACCTGAGTGATACTGTTATCTTACTTAGGTATGCAAGAGGTGATGCTTCTTCAGATGTTCACCTTGCAGTTGAAGTAATTAAGATGCGAATGTCTTTTCATTCACGTGAAGTAAAGCCATATGATATCTTAAGTGATTCTGTTATGGTCTATTCGGACGCAAACGTATTTTAGACCTAAAATATTTTTTAATTTTCTTTTTTCTTATTAAATTAACTTAAAATAGTCTTTGATCTAGTCACTTTTTAAAATTCATTAAGATAAGGTTTTTAAGAACTATTCCTAAGTAATAGATATGATGAAAGCACTCCTGCTTGCAGATTTGCATGGCGAATATGGTATGCTTGATTCCTTTATGGAACTTGCGCCTGATATGGTGTTTATTGCAGGCGATATCACAAATATGGGAACTGCTGCCGATGTTGAAACCTGTTTCTCACGAATTGACGTGCCAAGTTTTTCAGTTCCAGGAAATTGTGATCCAGCACCTGTTGTGGATGCCCTTGAACAGTCAAGTAGTGTTAACTTAGATGGTTCTGCGATGAACCTTGGAAAAATCTCGATAATGGGAATCGGAGGTTCTAATCCGACACCTTTTGAAACTCCAAATGAAAGGACAGATAAGCAGATAGATGATCTGATTAAATCAACAATTGAGCGAATGGAAAAGAATGTCCACAATGTTCTTCTTTGCCATGCTCCTCCTGAAGGTATCCTTGATGAGATTAAAGGAAACCATGTTGGAAGTAGAAGTATTGCAAAATACCTGGATAAGTTCAATCTAATCTGCTGTGCGCATGTTCATGAGCAGCGTGGGATTTACGAAGGAGATGGCTTTAAAGTTGTTAATCCTGGACCTGCAGCTATGGGTAATGCGGCTATTATCCACTTCGGTGAAAATGCCGGAGAAATTGAGATAAAACTTGTAAATGTATAGGCGATTTTTCGCCTTTCTATTTTTCATTCATCAAAAGTTCAAGATATGATATTGTATGCCGGTCACCGTTGATCTCAAGTTTCTTTGCAACTGTATCTACTTTTTCTGCGGCAATCTGTTGATCACCATCTGTTATTAATTCAACTTCCACAAAAGTTCCAAGATTATCAACTTCATCAAGCGCGATGGAAAATTCTCCAAAAACATAGTATTCACGGGTTTTGCACACATTTGCAACCCTTTTAAATCCAAGTTTTGTTATGATACTATCAAAGAGCGTCAACGATTCAACCTTCATATTTATCTCTTCACGTATTTTAGAGCCAAGTATTGTGGTTTTTGGCCCTTTATAGGTAACAATAATATTGCCTCCAGCATCGCGGATACGAAGAGCCTCATCTGTTACACCAAAATCCTTGTGTGGTGCATTGTAATATGTATCCTGTTCAACCACTTTTTCGTTCATTTTTCCGCCATTTGCAAGAATGTTGGTTCTTATTCTTTCAAGTGAAGGAACTTTTACTTTGATTTCAATCTCGAGCATATCCTATTATTTATCTCTCCTGCTTTCCATTTAATATGGAACCAATCATGCCAGTGAAGGAAGGAGACTTTATCAGGATTAACTATACTGCAAAAAGTAATGGTATCCTGTTTGAAACGACATACGAAGAAGAAGCAAAGAAAGCTGACGCTTTTGAGGAAGGTCATGACTATGAACCTATAGTCATCTGTGTAGGTAAAGGTCAGACTCTTAAGGGTCTTGATGAAGATCTTATCGGAAAAGAAGTCAAGCACAGCGCTGTTATTGGAATTTCACCCGAAAAGGGATTTGGAGAACACAATCCAGAACTGCTGCGCTCCTTTAAGAAGAAGATGTTCAAGGAAAAGCCACAATTAGGTATGAGAATTTCTGTGCCGGAGGTCGGAAGAGGAACTGTTGTCAACGTTATTGGTGACCGTGTCCTTGTAGACTTTAACCACATTCTTGCCGGTAAGGATATTGAATATACATACACGATTGAAGAGATAGTAGAAGATGATGCAGAAAAGATTAAGGGTATGATTAAGGCTTTTTCAGGAATAGTTGTTGAGACATCTGTTACTGACGGGATTGCAGAGATTAAATTGCCAGCAGGTATTTACTATACAGCAAAGCGCTGGTTAGAAGCAAAACCATACATTACAATCACAATCTTTGATCTAATTCCAACTATTGCTGAAATCAACTATGTTGAAAATTACAAAAAACCTGAAGAAAATAAGAAGCCTGAAGAAAATCAGGTTTAATTTTTTTTATACTATTGTTGCTTTTACAATTACTACATCGTCTTTTGGCTTATCAGCATGGTTTGTTTTAACTTTACCGATTGATTCAACAATTGCCATCCCTTCTACCACTTTGCCAAATGCAGGGTGATTCTTGTCTAAATAGTTATTGTCAACAAGGTTAATGAAGAACTGACTGCCACCTGTGTTTGGACCAGCATTAGCCATTGAGATGGTTCCACGATTATTCTTGTTGGATTTTCCCCATTCATCCTTAATTGTATATCCAGGACCGCCGGTTCCGGTTCCATTCGGGCATCCACCCTGAATCATAAATTTGTCAATTATTCTGTGGAAGATTAATCCATCGTAAAATCCTTTTTTTACAAGATCTGTAAAGTTTTTTACCGTATTTGGTTTATCTTCATCCATCTGAATGATAATATCTCCCATACTTGTGGAGAATTTTACTTTGACTGGTTCTGCCATACGTAAAAGTATCTGTAATTTATTACAGATAGTTTATGTGGTTGTATATACTGAAAGACTGGTAAATTCTGATATTCATTTGCATATTGATTTATGCAACTAACTCAATTATTTATGAATTAGATGACAGATATCAATATAAAGACACAAAAATATTTTGGAGATAAGGGATTAATCATCTTTATCGGACTTTTGTCTGCATTTATTCCTTTATCCACAGATTTTTATCTTCCGGCATTGCCTGGAATGAGTGATTACTTCAATGAATCTATTAGTATCTGTAATCTGACTCTGATTCTGTTCTTTATATTCTATAGTATTGGATTGCTTTTCTGGGGACCTGTCAGCGATAAATATGGAAGAAAGACTTCTTTGATAATTGGTCTTATAATCTACATTATTGCAAGTTTCGGTTGTGTTTTATCATCTGACATATGGCAGTTAATTTTTTGCAGGATCTTTCAGGCAGCTGGAGGTAGTGCTGCAACTGCTATTTCTACCGCAATGGTCAGGGATTCATATACCGGAAGAAAAATGGAATCGTGCTTGGCTATTGTTCAGTCAACAGTTCTTATAACTCCGGCAGTTGCTCCTCTTATTGGTGCTTTTCTGCTTCCATATACAACATGGCATGGCCTTTTCCTAATTCTTGCTGGAATTGGATTATTTTCTCTTCTTGGTTCTCTATTTCTTGAAGATACCTATGTTAAGCGAACTGATATCAATATTTTTGAATCTTTTGCAGGACTTTTTAAGATTCTTAAAAACCCGGGATTTTCTTCACTTTTAACCACGTTTTCACTTACAAATGCAGCTTCACTTGCTTTTGTTGGAGGATCAGCATATATTTATCAGAATGAATTCGGTCTTTCTGAACAGGTCTATAGTTATTTCTTTGCCTTTAATGCAATTGCATTAATAAGCGGTTCACTCCTTTATATCTATTTTACAAGATATATTTCATATAAAACAGTAATTGTATCTGGTTTTATTGTAATGATCTTTTTTGGAACACTTATTGCACTTTTTGGCAATACCAGTCCTGTTATTTTTGCAGTTCTTTTATTTCCCGCTTCTCTTATGACATGTTGTGTACGACCTGGCGGGACATATCTTATGCTTATACAACAAGATGAGAATGTAGGCTCTGCATCTTCATTGATAAACTGTTTTGGCCTTCTATTTGGATGCTGTGGAATGGTGTTTGTTTCACTTAGCACGAATATGGCAACCAACCTTGGTATAATTAATGCCGTCTGCGGATTTGCCTGCATTGTGGGCTGGTTTATTATTTGCAAATTTGGGATCGCTAAATTGACTTAACTAATTTTTATAATATGAGGAAATGTTATCGATAGATAACAATTTTCCAGTAATCTAAAGCGATGTTTCGTTGAGGAGACATTATAACAGGATATCGATTAAAATTGCAGGTGAAGTCTCAATTAAATCCATGAATTTTTCACTTTGAGATAATATCTGCCTTTTACTAATTTACGATTTTTTTAATAGAATTCAGTCTCAAAAATAGAAAACATGCCAGATTTATAAATCCTCTATCTATATATTAAATTCCGCTGATCCCGGCAGTAATCAACTTTTCATCAAAATCAGTTTTCACAAGTTTAGGAATTTTTCCCCATACAATAGAAATATCCCCAAAAACAGCAAAAATTCCGTCAATCTCTGAAGGCACATCATCTAAACAGCTCTTATCATCAGGTGCTAAAGAATTACATACACCGGTTGCGACAGCATCTGCAAGTGAGGGATTATCAGAAAATACAGTAACACTGTCAGCAATTCCTAAAGAGATAGATGGTCCGACCGTTGCAGAAGAAGTACAAACACCATAAATGGATGATTTGGGAGGAATAACAAAAGCATATTTTCCGGATATCGGAGAGGAACCTGCATACAATCCTATTTTAATCACGCGATCTGAAATAAGAGCAATATCTCCGCCATTATCTATAACACAAAATCTTGAACCATGATTATTAGCCTCAATTATACCGGCGACAGCAATCGTAGCCGCAACAGCTGCCATAGGACCAACACCGGTTAAAAAAGCAGCTTTACTCATCGAATTTATCGCAAAACTTTTTGATTTAACAGCAATAGGTCCAAAACTTGTTTTAAAAAAAGGGTCTTCACGAATATATCGCTCGATCTCGAATCTTGTATCACTCATACCTGTGCAGGCATAATGGATCGTATTTTCATCATCAGCAAGTATAGTAGCAACAGTCTCCTTAACCTGAAATTGATAACGTATCAAAATATCATCAGATCCTGTCCGGACTGCTCCTAATAGAAAGAGCCTGCTGGGGACATGCAGATACACATCTCTCGCATAAAATACACAGGTTCCCTTCTACGACAAGCTTCCAATCCTTATCAAATGAAAAAACTCCCTTGGGACAGAGAGAAATACATGCACCACAATCAACACATTCCTCCTCATCATGCTGTACATATTCCTCAAGAATCCTTACAACAGCTCCAAGATCTCTCATCTTTGAAGAAACAATCTTACAACAATCATCGGCAACTTCAACAAGAGCTTCTTCTCCTTCACGACTTGAACTTGCTCGTTCTACATTTATCAGAACGCCGGTATCTTTTACAGCCTGAGCAATAATAGGCTTACTACCATGTGAAAATCGAACAAGAAGTTTCATGATTGACCTCCCTCCTTAAACATCTTACCAAGATCACTTGCATTCAGAAGAGCAACACACTGATTTGTAGCATCAACAACCGGGAGAGCACTTATTTTATGCTGCTCAAGTTTCCTTGCTGCAACCTCTATTGGCTCATCAGCCCGAGTTGAGATAACATTCCTACTCATAACATCCTTAACGGCCATAGTCCTGTTAGGTTTTATTACAGCTTTTGCAACATCAAAAGTAGTGACAACACCAACTAATCTTCCTTCTTCACTTACAACAACAAGATGATTTGTCTCACCACGAAGAAGCTTCTTTGCAGCAACAGATATCTCTTCATTTTCTTTAATTGTAGTCACCTTTCGCTGCATAAACTCTGAAACAAGTCCAACTCTTCGTGTCTCCCTCATTGGTTTAGTCTGTTTTGAAGGATCAATCTTTCTTGTCGGGAGAAATAAAGTCATCTCGCCGGCTTCAATCCAGTTCTTTAGAGTGTTTGCAACCTCAAGAGCTTTTCTGTAACTTGAAAGTGATGAAGTCTTAATCTCTTCACCATTAAGTTCAACAGATCCGCTTTTAAGTTCAGCATAATTAACCTGACGAATAGTGGGGCGATTTCTTGAAGGAACGCCATAATCTTTGATGCTTGTAACAATATCCTCATCACGAACAGCAGCCTTCCTTATAACCTCAATATCTATCACAGGGAGTGGTACACCAACACCAAGATACATAGTAGGACCATAACGCTTGAAATATGCAGCCCTGACAAAATCTGTTGACATATCATTCATATCAGCGGTTGTCATAAGGGTTGCATAATTAGCTGCCGAAGAATTCTGGGTACCTTCTCCGATTACCATGCCTTGAGCTCCTCCAAGGAAAATCGGGACTCCTGAACCAATTAATCGAAGATCAGGATCATTACAGATAGGATTTAAGGTTCCTGCTCCTGAAAATGAAATATTGCCGGATTCAGGAAGTAAAGTTCCCATATATGTAAATATTGTATCTTTTGAGGTGTTTGTTGCGGCATCATATTTCTGATATGCATTTCGGGGGTTTACCATTATTGCCTGATTGAGATCTTCAAGATGAAGATCTGTAGTAAGACTTCTCCTTGGATAACAGTCAGATCCTGATGACTGAGCACGAAGCTCTATTGCTCTTCCCTGTATAAAATCCTCAATAACATGAGATCCTCCATATGTTTCCATCCTTGTTGATGATTTATTAGTAGCTCCAATATATGTATCAACCGCGGCAAGGCCTCCATAAGCCTCAACATCATTAAGCCATATTCTTTCCATCTTTATTGGTGGCTCTGCATGACCAAAATTGAGAAAAGCTCCTGATGAACACATAGCACCAAAGGTCCCTGTGGTAATCACATCAACCTCTTTAAAGGTTCCTTCCTCACCAAGTTCACTGACTAAATCAGGAATCTCATCGGCAGTGACAACCTTTGCAGTACCGTCTCTGATACGCTGGTTTATCTCATCGATGGACTTTTGCATAGTGTCTATATTTGTTTTAATAATATGTTATAGATTCGTAAAGATCTCTTTTATCATATTAAAAATAAAAATATCTTATGAACTTTTCATCAAAAGGTTTAGTTAATATCTGTTTTACAGGTTTTCTTACCTGGCTTATACCACTTATCATATCAATTCCATTTTATCAGTCTGACGGGACTATTATTGGCGGAGAACATCTGTTTAAGAGTGTAATGATCGTTGTTGGTTGTATCACAGGAGCGCTTTTATTGATATGGCTATTTTCAAAACAGAAAGATCAATATTTTATGTTTGGAGTAATAGTTGGAATTATCTGGCTGTTTATTAACTGGATTCTTGATCTCCTAATTCTGATACCAATGAGTGGTGACTCAATCACTGAATATATGGCAAGTGTTGGACTTAGATATCTTATGCTTCCCTGTATGACGATAATGGCAGGAAAAATTGCAGATAACACATGTTAAAAAATACAGATAATTTTGTTGCTGATGTATGGTTTTTAATGAGCGGACGGATAGCACCGGCATTATGTTGCACTAATCCTCCGCCTGATTATCTATATTTTAAAAAAGCCTTACAGGAAACTGGAAAACAAGATGGAAATCTTGATTATGCGATAGAGATCTTAAGAGATCTTTTAACTCAAGTTTCCCTGGATAGTCTTGTATTTATTCAGGCATCACAACTTTTAAATGTTATCGGATGGAGACGCAAATACCATCCGGAATGGTTTTCGATGCATACCCTGGTTAATCATTTCAAATCCGGGAAATGCGGACCGCATGTTGCTCATGCCCTTGCAATGCTTGCAACAGGATCTGATGATGAACTTTTAAAACTCACTCAAAAAATAATTGAAAGAGGTAATCCGGAATCAGATGATTTAATTATTGCAAGACTTGTCAGAGCTTGTGTTCTTATATGCAGAGGAGATATTGATGACGGAGAGAATGAATTAAATTATATCTCAATAGATTAGAATAAGATAGTATGAAGAAGATGACAGTATATGCTATCGGTTTTTTAATAATCATAATATTTGTTATTGCAGCCACATTGATGCTTGCATCAAATCCAAAAAATCCAAATGATGGTATTATTGATCATGTACATATTATTGAAGCAGTGCCTGCAACATGTAATGATGGATATTGTTATACGCTGACAACTACAAGAAGCGCAATTGATCCGGAAAATATTGTAAAAGTTGAAATTCTTGATAAAAATACGGGTTCAGTTAAAAAAGTCCTCTCTGGTGAAAAGTTAAATGCAGTTATGGAAGAAACAGTTGTTTCTGATAACCTGACAAAGCAGAATATCACAATAACCCTTGATAATGTAGATAATTTATCAAGTATTTCAAACAGGGTCACTTTTATTACAGTCGAGCGTCAGGCACTCCCAATTGTAATTACTGGCGCAGATCTCAGTATAAACTGAATCAATCTATTTTTTATAGCATTATGGTAAATGTTCTACTATGTCATTACCATTACGGCTTTTATCAGTTTTTCTGATAATTTGTTTTGCATTCGTAGCAGCAGATATGAATGAATCGAAGACAACTACTGATACGCTTGTTACAATGTATGTTGTTGGAAGTGATCTTGAATCAGGTGATGGAATAGCCACTACTGATTTGCTTGGAGTTGTATATGGATATACAAATTCCACTGCAGATCAGGATAGTGTAGATTTTGTTGTTGCTTATGGAGGATCTGACATTCCAGGATGGATTGGAATGAAGATTGAGGATATAGATGGTCTTATCAAAGATTCTCAAAACGGAGTTTTCGGTGATGAAGGATTAGAATTATTTTCGGACGAGACTCTTGATATGGGAGATCCTGAAACATTGAAGATGTTCCTTGATTATGTCAATGAACACTATAAATCTGATAAAAATATCATCATATTCTGGAATCATGGTAGTGCATATAATGGCTTTGGATTTACAACAGATGACACAATGCTCACCGTTCAGGATATTGCCTCTAATCTTAAAGACAGTGATACAGTATGGGATATTATTGGATTTGATGCCTGTCTTATGAATTCACTTGAAACCTTAAATCTATTAAACGATTCTGGAAAGTACTTCCTTGGTTCTGAAGAGATTGAAACAGGTGGATGGATCTATGAAAACTGGGTTGGTATTCTTGCAAAAAACTCTACAGCACCAGAAATTGGTAAGGAAATAATCAGTACTTATATGGCTGATGATGATAAGGTAAATACTTTATCTCTTATTGATTTAGACAAAATTCCAGATGTTGTTTCTTCTCTTGAGATGGTTAGTTCTAAACTAAATTCAGACCTTGATGATGAATCCGGAATTTATACATTAAGTCATACATTTAAAAATACTACAAAATATGGTATTTGGCCTGGAAATATTGAAAAAGAGACTACAATGGATCTTGGAGTTTTTGCTGATAATGTAAAGAATAATATTCCTATTTTATCAGATGATGCTGATAATCTGATAGAAGCCATAGATAATGCAGTTATAGAATCGGAATATGGTAAATTTGTACCTGAATCAAAAGGAATTTCAATCCTCTCACCGACAGCTGTTGATGAAGATCTTATTGAGACATCAGGTGATATTCTTGCTATTACACCGTCGTGGATGGAGTTAATAGAGGAATACTTTGACAAAGAATCTGATATGAGAACTCCTTCTTTGAATATAAGTGATGATGGGAGATATTCTCTTGATGATCCTTTTGGTGTTGCTGATGTCTATCTTGATTATTATATTTATGATAATGAAACTGCCACACTTCTTGGAAGTGATCCTGTAGAACCTGATGATGAAGGATATTACTCAATTCCTGAATGGGATGGTATAGGCTTATATTTGTCTAATCCAAATGAATCCACTGATTATGCACTTCTTGGATTAAACTTTGAGACAACTCTTTCAGATGATATTTTCAAATATACCACAGAGATTGATCTTACACGTGATGGAGAGACTGATTCTGCAATTCTCTCTTTATACTATAACAAGTTAGCTGATTCAACAGAGATGATTGTCACCCCTTACACAATGTCAGGTGATGAAATATTATTTGACAAAGACCAGACTGAGTTAGAACCTGGAGATGTAATCACTACTTATGCATCATCTTATGATCTAAATAATAATGAATCAGACTGGGTCAAGATTGGAACAATTACTTTCAATGAAGACACTACATATTCCAAACAGATTCTTCCTGACGGGATTTATAGTGTCGGACTTTCAACAAACTATGCTTCAAATGATGATAGTTATTCAGAAGTAGATTTTTATGAGATAAATGAGAGCGTTGTCACTAAAACAGACCATATCATTTATTGAAGATAAAATTAAAAAAATTAAAAAATTATTTTTTAAAAACGAGAGATCTGACTTTTTTACCTGTTTTTTCCACCGGATGGTTAAGATCTATATCTGTAAGATCGTTATAATTTTTTAGTCCGGATTTATATTCCTGCATCCAGTTTTTCGCAAAAGTTCCATCCTGAATCTCTTTTAAAATTTTTTCCATGGCCGTTTTTGATTCGTCAGTGATAATTCTTGGCCCGGCAGTTACTGTACCATAATGAGCAGTATGTGAGATTTTTTCATACATATGTTGAAATCCGCCGGCATTTAACAGATCAACTGTCAGTTTTAATTCATGAAAAACTTCAAAATATGCACATTCAGGTGAATAACCGGCCTTTATCAAAACTTCAAAAGCTGCTTTTAAAAGAGAAACTACCCCTCCGCAAAGTACTGCCTGTTCTCCAAAGAGATCAGTTTCGGTCTCTTCTTTAAAGGTAGTCTCGTATACAAAGGCACGAGTGGCTCCAATCCCTTTTGCATATGCTAATGCAAAATCTCTTGCATGACCAGAAATATCCTTTTCTATTGCAATTAATGCTGGAAGCCCTTGTCCTTCTAAAAATGCAGATCTTACAGCAGGTCCAGGACCTTTTGGAGCAACCATTATGACATCTACTCCATCAGGTGGGACAATCTGGCCATAAACTATATTAAATCCATGTGCAAAAAGGAGCACTTTACCAGATTTAATATATGGACCAATCTCTTCTTTGTAAATTTCTCCCATTGATTCATCAGGAAGCATAATACAGACAATATCTGCATCTTTTACTGCATCAGGGAGTTGAAAAACTTTGAAATTATCAGAGATTGCCCTATTATAACTATCTCCATGCCTTTGTCCAATGATAATATTCAGACCACTGTCACGAAGATTTAAGGCATGTGCTCTGCCCTGAGATCCATATCCAATAATTGCTATCGTTTTGTCTAAAAGAAACGAAAGATGAGCATCATCTGAATCATACTGTTTAAACATTTCACTCCTCATTTTTGCATTATATAATAAACATATCCATATTTATCAGAAAACTTATCAAAAGTTCTTATCTCTCCTTCGATTTTTGCGATGACTGATAACATCGAGTCATCTGCATCTGGTTTAATTCTCTTAATAAGCTCACGTTGTGGATCATAATATTCATCCCATGCATCCTTTGGAAGTCTTATTGATCCAATCCATTTATAACCAGACTCTTTAATTAGATCTTCGGTCTCACTGAGCTGCTTCATATCAGGATATGCTTCATCCCAGTATGCTTTTAATTCTGGTTCAATTTTTTCTGTAAACCATGTAAGTTCTGATAGAACAATAAAACCTCCATCTTTTAGAAGATCTTTCCAAATTTTAAGTGCATTTGATAGACCTATAAGATTTGCAGAACCTTCGGACCATATAGCATCAACTTCTTCAGGCATTTTAGAAATATCATCCATTGAACAGGTTATTGTTTTAATTTTATCAGTTACGTTCTCTTTCTCTGCTTTTTCCATTAAAAACGGAAAGACCATATCAAAAAGATCAACGGCTGTAATATCTGCTCCTTCTTTTGCAAGAACTATTGTCTGTTGACCTTTTCCACACCCCATGTCAATAATTTTTGGATTTTTAAGGGGCAGGATTCTATAAATCTCTCTTGTATACCGGTCATCTCCCGGACCTAAACGGGGAAGTTGTTTAAAAAATTTTAAAAAAGATTTAAAAAACTCATTATCCATAAAAAAAGTTAAACTGAATCATATAAGTAGTTTCAGGAGATTATGATGCTTCCCCAAAAGTTAGGGAAGCTATTGCATTAGTAACTGTTGGAACAATATCAGATGGCTTATTCTGTTCCTGTTCTTCTATTTTAGTTTCGATTTCTGATTCATCGAATTCTGTTGCATCTGAATTATATCCGTCAAGCCATGGTTTCTCGGCAAGAAGAACAGCAGAACGAGACATAAAATCAGAACTAAGCCCAGGGGTATTATCTTCACAGCTGTCACAGCAACTTGGACAGTAAGCCTCAGTCTCAACTGATTTATCAGCAGTAAGACGTGAGGACATATCATCAAATGTTTCACTTGTAACTGTTGTAGATCTTCCTGTCCTCATATTATTATACCAGCGCTCCCACCAGCAACAGTACATTCCAGCTGTTACCCAGGGAGCATTCTCATCATATGGAAAGTTCCAGTATCCTTGTTTTTCAGCCCATGCAATTAATTCTGCATTTGCCGGATCATTTGGATCAGCAACACTCCAGGCAGCAGAAGCAGGCTCTACTATAATAATTGCTAATAGTAACAGAAGAAGAACGAAATATCTATTCATAATATCCATTTCAATCAAAAGAATATCAATCTTTGTATTAATCCCATTTTTGTGTCGGCATTATCTTAAATTTCTTAAATCCTTCTGGGTTTTCGAAGGTGACATCAATATTATCAACTCTGATTGGAGACTGTCCTTCTTTCAATCGATCAATGAATACATTTAATTTTTCCTTTTCCCCTTCTGCGACTACTTCGACATTCCCATTAAATAAATTCCTGACAAAACCTGAAAGATTAAGATTTTTTGCAGTCTCTTTTACAAATAAACGAAAACCAACACCCTGTACACGCCCGTAGACATAAATATGAATTCTACCATCAACCATAACACTCATTATTATAGTATATATTACCTGTTGCAGGATAAATACTTCAAGAGCTAATATTGAACAAGATGACAACGATTCTCACAATAAAATATTCCAAACCTGATCCCAGATTTGACAAACTAATTGGAGGTGACAATGAAATTCAGGTTGCTGAAAATATTGATGAAGCAATAAGCCTGACTCGCAAAAAATATTTTGATGTTGTCTGTATTCCTCTTCCATATATCGAAGATAATACATCATATTTAAAAATTACACGCTGGTTTTCGGAAACACGTGGATCAGAAAAATCTCCGACATTTTTTTTAATATCTCATAATTTTGATGATCTACATATAATAGACGCCGGATATGGACTCTTTACAATAAAAAATAATAAACCATCACAAGAGTTTCTTTCAATAATCAGACAGGCGACCGGTAGAAAACGTATGGAAAGAGCACTGCGCATGGAGTGTGACCATAATGCTAAAATTATCAGAAATCTTCCATTTGTATGTATAGAGGTAAAAGGAGGTAATGTCAACTGGACAAATCAAGCAGTTGTAAATATTACAGGTTTTTCTCCGGGAACGATAATTGGAAGAAAATTTAATGATATTATAACGCTTCCAGAAAAACTTAATCCTTCTTCAGAAAATACTCCTTTAATTGGATCATATCGACATTCTTCAGGTGATCATATTCCATGCAGATTATTCTATTTTTCAGAAGGGCAATTACCAGATGGTCTCTGGTTTTTAGATGACAGATATGAGTATTCTCTCCTTGAAAAGAAACTACATGCAGCAAAGCAGGAATGCTCTGAACAATTATACCTATCAGAGAGTTTAATCTTACGAATAATACCTGATGGAACGATATCATCTGCAAGTCGTTCAGCCTTAAAACTTTTTGGATATGAAGAAGGTGGTCTCGCGGGTCAGCCAATATCGATTCTTTTTCCTGAAGATATATCAGATCGAAATCATTTACATCAGCCGCTTGAGACATTCTTTGAGATAGAAAACGAAGCATCTCCCTCTGCTATCCATGTTACAGAACATATTCGAAGTGATGGAAAAAAATTGTTTGTAGCCTGGACTGTAAAAGGCTTTTATAATTCATCAGATGAACTCACCGGGGTTCTCTGTATAGGAACAGATATGACCGAAGATACGCCTGAAGGGGACGGACGGATAACAACCGGAGTCTGGCGTGATAGGATACTTGAAGGAACAGACATTGATGCAGCTGTATTTGATGCTATTCTTCAGACAGCAATGGAGATAGGACGTGAAGGAAGAGAAGGAAAACCTGTAGGGACTTCTTTTATCGTCGGCGACCTTGAAAATGTAATGGGAAGATCACGTCAGTTAATTCTGAATCCTTTTTACGGCCATCCTGAAGAGTCAAGACTTATCAGATCTCCTGATGTCATGGAGATGTTAAAAGAATATGCTCTGTTAGATGGTGCTTTTGTAATTTCAGGTAATGGTATGTTAGAAGCTGCCGGAAGGTACATCACTGTCGATACAAGTTCTATTATTCTTCCAAAGGGTATGGGCACAAGACATTCATCTATTGCAGCTTTAACTGCCGCAACTTCTGCTATTGGACTGGTAGTTTCGGAAAGTGGTGGCAGAGTTTCAATTTTAAAGGGTGGTAAAATAGTAAGGATGATAGGTTAGTTAGTTGGAGTAAACATGTTCTTTTTTGCAAAGCAGATCGGACATTCCCATGTGTCAGGCAGATCTTCAAATGCTGTTCCTTTTGGAGCATCTGTATCTCCAGTCTCCGGATCATAAATATGTCCACAAATTGTACATTTCATTTTTTGCATAATTTTTTTTTAATTTATAAGTATATAACTATTAGCATATCAGAAGAAAGTTAATACTCTTAAATAAATATATGAGTAAGATGACAGACCTTTCTGTGTATTTAAATGAATGTGGTTCTGATAAAGACCTGATAACTCTAATTTCAGCAATGACAGGAAAAATAGATAAAGTCAGAGCAGCTTTTCCTGAAAATCAATTATATAAAGAATCAATTAATGCGTCGGGAGAAATTCAGGCTGGAATGGATATTTGGGCAGATAAGTATTTCACGAAGATTATGGGGGAGACCGGCCTTGTAAAAGAGGTTGCTTCCGAAGAACAGGATGAAATTACAAGATTTAAAGATGCCACTGGTAACTATGCAGTTGTTATGGATCCGCTTGATGGTTCTTCATTAATTTCCACAAACCTTGCAGTTGGAACCATTGTTGGAATTTATGGTGGTGGCAGTGTTATGAAAAAAGGTCGGGATCTTAAGGCAGCTTTTTATATTCTTTATGGTCCGATGGATGTTCTTGTTATTAGTGTTGGTAAAGGGGTCAGGAGTTTTATTTTCGATGAAACTACAAAAAAATATGTGCATTTTAAAGATAACATTCAAATTCCAGAAGGAAAGATCTATGGAACCGGGGGCGTGATGAAGGATTGGACAGAAACACACAAAAAGGTAATCTCTTATTTTAATGAAGATAACTTTAAAATTCGATATTCTGGTTCATATGTTGCTGATTGTCACCAGATTTTGACTTATGGAGGAATATATACATATCCTGCCCTTCAAAAGAAACCTGAAGGCAAACTACGTCTTCTTTTTGAAGCTAATCCGCTTGGCTTTATTATATCCCAGGCTGGTGGCGCCATAACTGATGGAAATAGGAATATTCTGGATATTGAACCAACATCAGTTCACCAACGGATTCCAATTTATATTGGAAGTAGATCTACTATTAAAAAGATAAATGAGATCTTTTCTGAATAAGATCTCATAACAATCTTTATCAAATCAGCCGTCGTTATATATGGCAGATGGTTAGTAGTATTGTCCTTCCTATAAAAAAAGTTTATTCACTTGTTGATAGTCGTATTGCCGTTGAAATGAAGGACGAAGGTAGAACTTTTGAAGGTCGTCTTGTTGCGGTAGATGAGTATTTAAATCTTCATCTTGAAGATAGTGCAGAATTTTCCGGAACTCCAGAGGAACGTCAGCTCGGAACTCTGGTTATTAGAGGAAATAACATTCTATCAATTGCTCCGGTTGCCTGATTCTGATGTCTGAAACAGAAGAGGATGCATTTCAAATTATTGCTGCTTCTTCCGATGGGGTTCTCCAGAGTGAACTCTGGAAAAAACTTGGTGTAGATAGTAGGAAATGTTCAAGAATAGTTAAAAAACTTCTTGACTTGAACAGAATTGAACGAGTGGAGCATAGAAAAGATGGTATTAAGACGTTCAGACTTCTTGCTAAAAGAGGTCCGGCAGATCCAACCTGTCTTATGGCAGGAGAGGAATTAATTCCATGTATTGCATGTGAACTTGAATGTTCAATTAATGATTGTGGAAAACTTCTTGAATGGATGTATGCATTGGCAATAAGTGATGCTGAAGGTACTCCTGAAGAAGAATAAATCTAATTTTTTCTACAATAAATGAGTATCTTTTTTTATTAGATATAATGTAAATCCGGATAATTTAGATTGGATCATCATATATAACAAGTAAATGATTTTTCCCATCATCCGCAGATCTTTTTTTAAAAAATTAATTACATGTAAAGCTAAACTA
>CAYSSW010000024.1:12509-31290 GCA_964434005.1 uncultured Methanospirillum sp. | reverse complement strand
AATTTGATCAGAAATTGGTTCTACGATAATCTCACCGTAAAATGATTCCTGCCTGTTCTATTGATATGTGCAAGCAAGAAACTGAAGAGACGTATATAGATCATTGCGAACATGACAACAACTCCAAAACAATCCGATTAAACCATAAATTCTACAACTATTGTAAAATATTAGTAAATCACGGAAATCAAACTTTATACGCAACAAACAGTAGCCTGAAAGTAATAAAAAAATTTCAATGGCAAGGGTGATAGGAAATATACTGTGAAAAAAGACCACTCACAGGGCATGGGTGTTGATGCTAAAAGAAAACCGAGCATGAAATAAAATATCAGCTTGGGGTAGATGAACCATGCCCTCTTTGTGGTGTTACATACTTGTGTTGTATCAATGAACGTATAAAACTTCTGTTTAGTTCAAACAGAATAAACGCATAATAGAAGGTAGAACAACTAACGGAATATTATTTATACATATTACATTCTATGACCGATTAGTATAAATTAAAACACGAAAATCACAAAAAAATATGGGTAGATCAGACCCTTCTTCCAGAACCGTCTCTATGTTTTTGACAAATATCACTATTACGGACAATTTCACCGGAAAAAACTGGTCCGTCTTTGCAAACACAAAATCCTTCCGGGTCAAGACAACATGAACCACAAAGCCCGACACCACATTTCATATATCGATGAAGGCTAAATTGACTTTTATTTAATGCGCCATTTTTTTCTATTACAGAAAGCACTGATTTCATCATCAAATCTGGCCCACATACACAAATTGTATCAAATTTAGACAGATCTTGCTTTGCGAAAAGATCAGCAATATATCCATGATACCCAATACTTCCATCATCTGTTGAAACATGAACCGGACAAAATTCTTTAAGTTCTGCATAGAACAACAATTCCTCGCATGTTCTGGCTCCTTCAAAGAACTCAACATCAGGATATTCAAGTCCGATTCGAAGAAGGGGCGCAACTCCAACCCCTCCGCCAATAACTGCTACTCTTCCAGAAAGTCTAAAACCTCTCCCAAATGGTCCTCTAATCCCAAGTTTATCACGAGCCTGTACATTTGAAAGATATGTGGTAGCATCACCCACCTTCTGAACCGTAATCCCATCAGCATATGAGACTGCCATTGGAACTTCATCAACACCCGGTGCCCATACCATCACAAACTGACCATATAAACCGCCTATTACCTCATTAAACCGAATAGTCGTAACAGTCGGACTCTCTTTTACAACTTCCCTGACCGTCAAAACTTTTGGTAAGTCACTCATGAGCACACCCCACAATATCTTCCGGACGTTCCCCATCAGGTGAATAAAGATCTTTTATAATCTGTCCAAATACCTCCGGACCGTTTATCACAGCACTTCCAATTTCAACCGCAGATGCACCAGCCATCATCATCTCAACCACATTATCTGCACTAAAAACTCCACCACAACCAATGATCGGAGTATTACATGATTCATAGAGTTCATAGACACAGCGCACAGCTACTGGAAATATAGCCTTACCTGAAAGACCACCAAAACCATTCCCAAGCAAAGGACGCCGCATATCTGTAGATATCCTCATTGCCTTTAAAGTATTAACCGCCACAATTGCATCAGCGCCTCCCTTTTCAGCTGCAACACCAATACCTGAAATATCAGTAACATTTGGAGTAAGCTTGACAAAAACCGGTTTTTGATGTTTTTTAACAGCTTTTGTACATTCAGTCACAATATCTGGATTAGTCCCTATTTGTGCCCCATACCCGGATGCATGTGGACAACTAACATTTAACTCAAATGCAGCAGCAGATTTACAAAACCAACTTGCAACTTCAGAAAACTCATCTGGATTACCACCAAAAATACTAACAATTACAGGTTTTCCTGAAAGAGGAGCAATCTCATCCACAAATTCAGAAGATGGATTGGGAAGGCCCATTGCATTCAATATACCATCCTCGAGCACAATAAGCGAAGGCCCGGCATGTCCATACCGGGGCTCAGGCCCAATAGACTTTGTTACAACAGCTCCCGCACCTGATCTTAAAACCCGCGCAAGTGAAGACGCACAAGTTCCAAGCACTCCGGCAGCGAGAATAAGGTGGTTGTCCATATGCATACCACCGAGACTTACAGATCCGGATTTTAAAAAAACCATCAGAAGTAGAATGTGATGATGATAATTATGTATTACCCATTCCAATTATGAGACATGACAAGCCTTGCAATCTTTGGAGCAGGCCGAATCGGTGGTGGAGTTGCAGAGATTTCTTCTGCACTTGGCATTGTCGACGAAATTATCCTGTATGATGTAAATGAGGCACTATTAACAGCCCAGAAATTTGACCTGCTTCATGCCGGACACGATATCTTGATAACAACAGATCCTGACCGAATAAAAACTGCTGATATAGTAGTCTTCACAGCAGGAATTGCCAGAAATCCATCTATTAAAACACGTGCGCACCTTCTTGAAGTAAACATTCCGGTAGCAAAAGCATGTGCAGCAACTTTAACAGGATTTAAGGGCATTCTGATAACTGTTACAAATCCAACTGACGTCCTGAATTATTACCTATGGAAACTCACAGGACTTCCAAAGACTCATATCATTGGTTTTGGAGGACAACTTGACAGTCAAAGATATTCATGTGAACTTAAGAGCCGAAAAATTATCCATGATACTGCAATAGTCATGGGAGAACATGGCGAACATCAGGTTCCGCTCTTTACAAATCTAAACATCTCATATGATGATAGAAATGATATCCTAAACAACCTTCGTGGTGCATCCATGATAATCATTAAAGGAAAGGGCGCAACCGAATATGCTCCGGTATGGCATGTAACAATGCTAATCCAGGCAATCCTCAAAGATCAACGAAAACTACTTCAATGTTCCTGTATAATGACCGGAGAATATGGAATAAGCGGATGTAGTCTTGGCATCCCTGCTATTATTGGTAGAAATGGGATTATTGAAAAGCAGATTCCAGAACTTGATGACTGGGAAAGAAATGAATTTTTAAATGCCGCATCATTTGTAACTGATTTGTGTCGGAGTCTTTAATGCAGCAAACAATTGAAGATAATACTCATACCTATACCTCCGATAACACCAAGAATCCCGATACATTCCAGGAACTATCAGTATGTCAGGTGGAATACTCAAACGCTGCAGGTGGCCCTCTTATTCATATCTTTGCACGAGATATCCATAAAAACGCTCATGAAATTCAGATTACCGGATTTCTTCCATATTTTTACATTCCTCTAAAAGATTCAGACAAAAACCATCCTGATAAGATAATAAAAAAGGATACATCCAAAGAATTCACATCAATCTATGGAGAACCCCTCTGCAGACTTTATGTAAGTCGACCTGGAGATGTTAAAGATATCAGAGACCACTACAAGCATTTTGAAGCTGATATCCCATTTGCCACAAGATACCTGATAGACTCCGGTATCACAGGCGGCATCAGAATCCCTGCCGGAAAAGAGATAGTAACAGAAAGTGAAATATCATCAGCAGAGATCAATATTCCATCAAGATACTCAATACTTGATATTGAATGTATAGATGACCAGGGTGGACTTCCCAATTCAGCCACTGATCCTATCATATGTATCACAGTCTGGGACTCATATGATGATATCTATACCTCATTTCTTCTGCAGAATTCAAATAATACCATAACACATGAAAAACTTTGTAAATGCGGCCCGCTTGACAACTCTTGTTTCTCAGATAAACATGATATCCGAATATTTGACACTGAAAAACTACTACTGATAAACTTTATTGAATACATTCAGGAAAAAGACCCGGACATCCTTACTGGATGGAATTTTACAGATTTTGATCTTCCCTATATCCATGGACGGATAAGAGCAATTGGCCTACAATTAGACGGACTTGCTAGACTAAAAGGTGCATCAGACAGGAGTTCTATTCGTGGACGAATTGATTTTGACCTTCTTGCCGGATATAAAAAGATGCAAACATCAAAACTTGATTCCTATCGGCTTGATGCAGTTGGTGAACATGAAATAGGAGATGTCAAGGCTTTTCATTACACTCCTGGAATGACTGCTGCATTCTGGCGTGATAACCCCGAAAAACTGCTTGAATATAACTTTAAAGATGTAGAACTATGTGTAAAAATTAACCAGAAGAATAATATCATTGAATTTTATCAGGAGATAGCAAGATATGTTGGATGTCCACTTGACAGAACATTAAACTCATCTAATGTAATTGATATCTATATTCTTCGAAAGGCACACGGAAAATTCGTGCTTCCATCAAAAGGATTTGCAACCGGTGACGAATTTGAAGGGGCAACCGTATTTGAACCAAGCAGTGGAATTCGAGAAAATGTTGTCGTCCTTGACTTAAAATCCCTATATCCAATGGCTATGATGACAATAAATGCATCACCTGAGACCAAAAGCCCAGACGGAGAATTAACAGCTCCTAACGGCATCAGGTTCAAAAAAGAACCTGATGGTCTTACAAGGAGCATAATTAGCGAACTTTTACATGAGCGGGATACAAAAAAAAGTAAACGAAATGAATTCCCATTTGGATCACCTGAATATGTCCTTTATGATATGCAACAAAATGTGCTAAAAGTTATTATGAACACCTATTATGGTGTTAGTGGTTACTCCCGATTTAGATTATATGATCGTGAAATTGGTGCTGCAGTAACATCTGTTGGAAGAGCAATAATCGCCCACACCCGAAAAATCATTGAAAATTCAGGATATACCGTCATATATGGAGATACTGATTCATGTATGGTTGAAATTCCATCTAATTCTCTTGATGAAACCATCACAAAAGCACGGGAAATAGAAACAAAACTTAATAGCAGTTATAACGTTTTTGCAAAAAAAACTCTTAATGCTGATAAACACTTCTTCTCAATCAAATTTGAAAAAGTATATCGCAGATTCTTTCAGGGCGGAAAAAAGAAAAGATATGCCGGAAATCTCATCTGGAAAGAAGGAAAAGATGTCAATGAAACTGACATGATGGGTTTTGAGGCCAAAAGATCAGATTCTCCCTTAATTACAAGACATGTTATGGTTGAGATGATGAATAAAATCTTAAATGGTGCAGATCTTAAAGAGATTAAGCATTACCTCGGAGATATTATCAAAAAATATCGGTCCGGCGCTTATCCACTTGATGAAATAGGAATTCCCGGAGGTATTGGAAAAGAACTCTCCGATTATGGTACTGATGATGCACAGGTAAGGGGAGCAAAATATGCAAACAAACACCTTGGAATGCATTTTAGAAAAGGGAGTAAACCCAAAAGACTATACATAAAAGCTGTTACTGGATCAAAATATCCAAAAACTGATGTAATCTGCTTTGAATATGGAGATGAAGTTCCAAAAGAATTTACTGTGGATCTTGAACTTATGCTTGAAAAAACCTTAAAGCAACCAATATCACGGATACTTGAACCAATAGGATGGAGCTGGACAGATGTGGATCCATCAAGAACCACATTGTCAGACTTCTTCTAACACTGTCTTCAATTGTAACTATACTACCTGTCTAAATTTATGCCCAAATACAGGGAAAAAATCTTTTTTACGTGACATTACTCCTGGAAGCACAACAATGTCTTTGTATCCAAGATCTGAGATAAGACCTTCATCACCATCAACAAATAGATAACTAACCTGACCAATAACATCAGTGAAAAGAACAAGATTTATATCAAATCCACTTTTCATTCTGATTTCATGAAGAATCTTCTTTATCTGGTCAGAGTTTTCCTTGTGATACGCATCAGATGCAGTCATTACCTGTGCAATCGAGACAGATTTACCATAAAGTGTGTATGTCTTCACATCGCGGGTAAGCAGATCTTCGATTGGAATTCCATCAAGATTCATTCCTTTTTCAATGAGCCGGCTTCCAAATTCCATAGGATCAAGGCCAGCAAGTTTTGAAAGGTAAGCAACCGCATCTCTATCACGTTTTGTAGTAGTCGACATCTTAAGCACAAGTGTATCAGAAAGAATACCAGCAAGAAGCACTATTGCTATCTCTTTAGAAGGATCAATTTCTTCTTCCTGATAGCGATAAGTGATGATTGTAGAAGTTGATCCTACAATTTCATTTCTAAACTCAATAGGACTTAATGTCGAAATTGTTCCAAGTCTGTGATGATCAATAATCTCTATCACTTCAGCAGACTCTATCCCCTCAACAGCCTGTGAATATTCATTATGATCCACTAATATGACATTTTTATGAATCTCTTCAAGAAATGTATTTCGTGAGAGCATACCAAGAAGTTTCTCCTCACCATCAAGTACACAGGCAGTTCTGTATGGAGAATTGGTAACTATCCGTGTAGCAGTTGAGAGGAGATCATCTTTATGGACTACCTCAACATCTGTAGCCATAATTGAGGTTGCCGGATGTGAAAGATGAATCATTCTCCCAACACTGAAAGCATCAAGTGGAGTTTTAAGAAGAGAGACACCACGACTTTTTGCTGCATCAACTAATCTGTCACCGACTGGTGCATCTGCTACAATGAGAGCACCAATTCCTGCTGATACCAGTGCTAACTGTGATGGTTCATTATCACCAACTATTGCAACATCAGCTTTTCCAAGTTGTGAAAGAGAAACGTGCAGAGCATCAATTACAATAGCAACATTTCCTGCAAGTCTTTCATGAGCTTTTACAAGCACTTCGGCATGGAGAATTCTTGCAAGGGTTGAGATTGCAATCGGTCCAACCATTAATGGCTGACTTGCATGAGGACTTACATATGCCCTTGCAAGTCCATGTTCACTAACAAGGCCAAGTAATTTATTATCGTCATCTACAATCGGGATGTTACGCACATCATGCTCTTCCATTAGAGCGGCAACATCAATTGCAGGCATGTCATGTGGAGCCTTCTGAGTATAAAAAAAGGGAATATCTCCAACTACCGGCTCTACTGATTCAAGAAGAAATGGAGGCTCAACTCCAGCTTCCTTTAAGGCATAACTTGTTTCGTCATTTAGTTCCCCGCATCCTGCTGCAATATATGTATCATCATGAATATTGTTAAGCAAGGCTGCGTATCCAATTGCACTGGCTATACTGTCAGTGTCTGGCTGACGATGACCAACAATATATATGGTCTGCATGAATACTCATACAATCGAAGTGATGAGTATATTTACATAGCGATAAATACAATTCATCTACAGCAGGGAGATAAGTAATGACTGATATATTTTCAAAGATAACAGGAATTGCAGGATCTATTATTCTCCTCCTCGGAGGACTGGCAATGTATATTGAACTTCCAATTATCGGACAAGTAACATGTATGTCATGTCCGACACCTGGAGGTATCCTCTATGTTATTCTCGCAATACTATCATTAATTGTCATCTTCGCCGGTATGGTAAGACTTTTATATGTAACGGGTATTATGGCGGGAATTGTCCTTCTTTATGATATTTATACTGCAACTACTGTTGGGCAAGAAGTTCAGGCTCTATTACTAAACGTTTCATCAGTGCCAGGATGGGCTGCAGGGGCCTTTTCGGTTGCATGGATTGTAATTATTGGTGGAGTGTTTTTACTTCTTGTCTCACCTCTGATTTCAAAGAATGTTGAGAAAGAAGAAGATCTATCACCTCGTGAAGCTACACTAAATGATACAATTGCAGACCTGAATACCATAAAGAAAGAATATAATAACGATGATTTCTTAAAGAATAAATTTGATTCATTATTGGATGAACTTAATGGTAAAAAATGATCTTGAAACAATAAAGTTGGCGCCTTGTTGTGTATATTATATACACTTCCTTTATTGATTCTTTTTTGTGTCTTCAGTATAGTATATATTAAAAGAGGTACGCTCAATATTTTAAGCATGAAAAATGTTGATCTGAAAATTGATGGTGATATCCTTACAATCAAAGTAGATCTGAATAAGGATTTTGGTGAATCTAAATCAGGAAAATCTATCACTATTGCATCAACAGAAGGAAATCAGTCTCTTCCAGATAAGGAAGAGATTAAGATTGGTCTTAATATCTATCGGAAAAAATAATTTATTTTATGAGTACTAATTCAAAGAATGCAACCTTTCGTTCCAATATTAAATCTGGACTTACTGTTGATATAATTAAAAAAGAAGATCAGAGGACAGGTAAGCTTACAAGAGGCACTGTTTCATCAATTCTGACGAACAGTAGTATGCACCCCCATGGTATAAAGGTAAGATTAACTGATGGAACGGTTGGCAGGGTTGCTGCTATTATTAACTAATATTCATCATACCATCATATGATCCTGTTATTCTTTCTCTACCAGATTGCGTAACAATATAGGTATTTTCAGTTCCTACCATCCCAAATCCTTTTATTCCAACTTTTGGTTCAAATGCAAAGACCATTCCTTCTTTTATTGGTTCATTAAATCCATCAGCTATTACTGGTAATTCATCAATGACAAGTCCAATACTATGACCTAAAAAATTGACATGCCGGCCATTATATCCCATAAAATTTGAGAGAAATTCTTCATCAAGGTTATCAATTATTGCATGATAGATCTCTGATGGGCTAACCCCTGGCTTTAACATTGCAGCCATCTGATTTTGAATTAAAACACACTTATCAAAAACTTCCAGTGTAGCATTGGGAGCTTTTCCTTTGTAGATATAGGTCATTGTCTTATCTGAATGATACCCGTCACATCCACACCCTATATCAATAAAGACAAGAGAGCCTTTTGTTAGTGCTTTATCTCTTTGCCCAAGTAATGGTGCTACCGGTGAGAGTCCTGGACATCCTCCAGGGCCGTCAAAATTTGATGGGCAAAGGGAATTTTCACCAAAAGCAACGATTCCAATTCCCATCTCGGTGTCATATTTTGAAAAGCGTGTTACACCATGATGTCCGCGTGATAGCATCTGTGGATAAATAGATGCTGCAAAGTCTGCTTCACTTACTCCTTCCTGCAACATTTTTGGTATGTCTTCTTCAAGGACTTTAGCACTTATTTTTCCGGCTTTTCTTATTAATGAGAGTTCATATCTGCTTTTTACTGATCTTACTTCAGCTATTATTGGATCAACTGATCTGTAATTTTCACAGGGAAAATGTTTTTTAAACCGTTCATAGGTATCTACGGATATCATCCCTGTTTCTATATGTATTTGTGAGAAGGTTTTAGATAAATCTGAAGCTATTTCCCGGTAACTCTTAATTGGCCTGATATCTGGAAAGTTTGATTCCTGTTTTGCACGTTCATAACTTCTTCTAACATAATAGACCGGAGTTTCACCTCGCGGTATTATCACAACTCCATCCTGAATTGTTCCTGTGAAGTAAAATCCATTAATTCTTCCAGGGAATACGGCAAGTTCCCAGTCAGAATTTTTTATATCCATTACATTAATAAAATTATTAATTCGAAGCTTTATTTCATCGACCCCGAAAAGTGGTTGCATAGACATATTTTGATCTTTATCTTTTATTCATTTGTCCAAATATTTTTATCAGAAACTATCTCTTTGAAAATGACATATACGCACTCATCCATAATTTTCCCATTTTATAGATAACTTTTTTATGAACTGCTAAAAATTTACCTGTTATTCAGATTATGTAAAACAAATTAGATTTGCGATAACTAACATACTTGAATATGAAAAAGGGAATAATTTAAGAGTTTCAAGTATAATCAATCATAGCCTTTATCTGAGGTATACTTTTTTCTTTTGTATTGAATTTATCCCTATCCTCTAACAAGATACATTAAAAGTTTCACTTTAAGTATTACACAATTCCAGAAACACCAACACCCTTATCCCCTGCCACACCATATCATAAATTATGTTTAATATGGGCGGCATCGTAAAACAGGCATTATCAAACCCTGACACACAAAAACAGGCAATTGAATTCCTATCTTCCCCTGATGGGATGAAGATGATAAAAGAATTCGCTGGATCAGAAGATGGGAAAAAAATAATTGCTCAGGCAATCAAAGCACTTGCACAGGGTCTAAACCTCCCGGAAGGAGAAGCCAGTCAGATAGCCTCAATCATCAGCAAATTTCTCTAACTATTTTATTCAACACAATAGCCCTTTCCTCTAATCCACATTCCTGAAGGATCACTAAACTCTCCTCTATCATAAACCAGATGACCATCCATAATAACATATTCGGGGAAAACAGCATCCATTCCCTCATACGGAGTAAAAGGAGCACGGCTATGAAGATCATCGGCCGATATGGTGGTTGTAACCTTTGGATAAATCGCAAAATCAGCACGATCATTTAGATTAAAACCAGCACGTCTGATAGATAAAATATCAGATTGGTTGCTAGAAGTCTTATCAACAATATCAGAGAGGCTAATCTCCTTTTTCAGATACTTTGCCATAAGGATAGGAATCATAGTCTCAACTCCTGGAATACCTGACGGTGCCTCTTCAAAAGACAAACTCTTATCCTTTATAGTATGAGGGGCATGATCAGAACCCACAGTATCAGCATAACGAAAATTTTTTAAAAGTTCTTTCCTTTCTTTCTCACTTCTTATAGGAGGATTAACCTTTACAAACGTATCGTCTGATTCAAACATTTCCCGTGACAAAAAGAGATGATGGGGAGTAACCTCACGATACCCATGAGCCGCGAAAAGCTCAGCAGTAGAAGACAGATGACAAAAATATAACTTATTATCTCCCCTCGTATTATCTAAAACAAACTTAATGGCCTCTACCTCATTCTCTGGAGATCTAAGAGAATCATGAGCCAATAAATCTGCATCCTCACCAGGCGAGACCTTCTCGGCATGAACAAAGACTGGAATCTTACATTTTGACGCCTCAAGTGTGGCCTTTTGAAAGAGATCTCCTGTAACCTCTGGAAGATAACTACTTGAAGATCCAAAAAAAACCTCACCTATAGCCATCGCCCCTGACTTAGAACACTCAGTTATACTTGTCTCCGGTGTAAGTGCAGCATTAATACCAAAATTGCAGTAAGAGTTGCCAGTAGCAAGATTGACACGCTTTTTAATCAAATCAGGCGTTGTCAAAGGTGGAATAGTATTAGATTGATCAATTACAAGTGTAACTCCACCAGCAAGTGCACTTTTAGTTCCGGTTGCAAAAACTTCCTTATCTTTTTGAGCACCGTCCCTCATATGAACATGCATATCAAGTCCTGCGGGAATTACTATATAATCATTACAGGAAATTGTAATATCTGCACGTCCTGAAGACCCAACATTAACAACTTTTCCACCAGATATAGTAACATCAACAGATCTATTAAAAACCAGGACATCCTTTAAAACAATAATTTCAGAATCTGTTTGCTCAAAAACTTCATTCAAACTCATATAAATCACCAATAATCAGAAAAATATGAAATCTCCTCATGTATTGTATCCATAAGGATTGTTTTAAAAGAAAAAAGATTATTCGGTAGCCATCAGGGCAACAGACTTATTATCCATTGGAACAACCGAAGTTGCACGAAGTTCAAGAGATATGTCTTTTGACTCAAATGGATATGATGGCATCCAATTACCTGTAACTGGATCTTTTACTTCTAAACTGTATTCTTTAGCAGTCTGTGCATCAAAGAGAGTAAAGTAGATCGCACTTCCGGGAATTATATCTCCCTGAACACTCAAAGCATCAAAACAACCGCCATCAGAAATACTTACAGGATTTCCATCAAATTTTCTATCAACACCCTCACCATCTGCATCAATTAAGGAACCTGCAACTACAGGTATATCATCAAGTGTTACAGTTCCTGAAACTATCATTGGAACTCCTGGAACTGGACCGGGTTTTTGGGTTGGGGAAGGGACAGGACTGCCACCGGCAATCCTGATATCTAATCTTGTCAATCCTCCCTCATTATAAGGAATGGAACTTGCATAGTTAGAAGAAGAATCAACATCCCTGACTTCAGCAGGTACTGCCTCATTTGAACCACATGGAATTACCCAGAAGGTGAGTGGCTGTCCCTGTGTTAAGTCTCCCTGTGCTACAAGTTTCTGTAATTCTCCAAAACCATAAACACCAGATGAAGTTATTGGTAGTGGATTTCCACGATGTCCTTCAAGCACATTGTCACCTCTGACAATAATTATAGTTCCAGGTTCTGCCGGAGATCCGGATGATGTGGTAACCTCACCATAAAACTCATGTGGCAGAACTGGCATTGGTGGAATTGGAGCGTCTCCAATACGAAGATCAAGTCTTGTCTTCTCACCGGCACGGAATGGATATGAAGTAGTCCAGTCTGAACCGCCGTAGACATCATAACATTCTGCCTGGATAAACTCGTTAGAAGATGGATCCTTTACCCAGAAGGTAAGCATCTCACCATTCTTGACATCTCCCTTAACAGTTAACATATCAGGAGTTCCGTAATTTCCTTCAATGCTCATTGTTACCGGATTGAATACATCAGGGGCTACTCCCACTCCTCTTGCTTCAACCTGTGTGCCAATACATGCAGCCTCACCATTTACAGTGATATGTCCAAAGAACCCTGCAGGCTCTTGTGGTGGCTCAACCACTGTTACAAGATTCTGTTTACAGGCTTTAGCTGATCCAAACTGGTTGGATGCTTCAAGACAGACTGTATAGGTTCCAGGCTTTGCAAAGACATGTGTCGGGTGCTGCTGACTTGAAAATTCCCCGTCGCCAAAGTCCCACTTCCACTCTGTCGGATTCTCACGTGAGAGATCAGTAAAGCTGACTGTTAACGGTGCATTTCCAGTTGTCGGAGTTGCTACAAAGTCAGCAACCGGTGGTTTTCCAGGCTCATTAACACAGATATATTCATACCTTATCTCAGAAGCCTTCTCCTCGCCTCTTGTAACGGTGAGGAACACTGTGTATAATCCTGCTTTCTGATATGTATGAACAGGATTCATATCACTTGAGGTCTGACCATCACCAAAGTTCCATATCCAGCCGGTTGGATTACCACTTGAAAGATCAGTAAACTGAACTGTAAGTGGTGCATCACCAGAGGTTGGCTGACCCATGAATCCTGCCTTTAATGCCGGAGGTTTCTCTGCTACATGAATATAGTTTTCACGAACCTTTTGTGAAGTTCCAAACTCATTCTTTACAAAGAGGCTTACTGTGTAGTCGCCTGGCTTAACATAGGTTGTCTGTGGATGCTGCTCTGTTGAAGACTGGCCATCACCAAACTGCCACTCCCATGAAGTTGGAGTTCCGCTTGAAAGATCAGTAAATGAAACAGCTAATGGAGCAGTACCACTTGTTGGAGATGCTCTAAATTGAGCATCTGGTGGGTTTCCACGTGGGGATACAAAGATAAACTCCTTTGCAACCTTTGTATCTGCTCCTGCCTCATTACTTACAGTAAGTTCAACAGTATATGATCCAGGTGTTACATATTCATGCACCGGGTTTTGTTCCATTGACTCAGAACCGTCACCAAAGTTCCAGTACCACTGTGTTGGACCATTCTTTGAGAGATCAATAAATGTTACCGTCAATGGAGCCATGCCACTTGTAGGATTTGCTGTAAAGTCTGCTACTGGTGGAAGGGTTGAGGACTTTGCTGTAACATAGTTCTGCTCAACCTTTGTATCAGTTCCTGCCAGGTTTGTAACAGTTAAAGTAACTGTATAAGTTCCCGGTTTTGCATATACATGAGTTGGATTTCTCTCATTTGCAGACTCACCGTCACCAAAGTTCCACATCCAGGTTTCAGGATTATTAAGTGACTTATCAGTAAATACAACCTTTAATGGTGCAACTCCTGATCTTGGCTCACCGGTAAAGTCTGCAACTGGTGGAAGAATTCCAGGACCAACGGTTATAAACTCGCTCTTTACTTTGGTATCAGTTCCTGCTGCGTTTGTGACAGTTAAAGATACACTATATGTCCCCGCATTCTCATAGATGTGAGTTGGATTAGATTCTTCTGAATTACATCCGTCACCAAAGTCCCACATCCAGATTACCGGAGCATTCTGTGAAAGATCTGTAAATTTGACATTTAATGGTGCAGTTCCAGAAGTTGGATCAGCACTAAAATCTGCAATTGGCTTAACAACTGATGGTTGAGCATCAATAAACTCAACCTTCTCTTTCGTTGAATTACCTGCACGGTTTGAAGCATTTAATTTGACAGTGTACTTGCCAGGGGTATCATAACAATGTACCGGGTTCTTTTCAGTAGATACTGCACCATCACCAAAGTCCCATGCCCATGCATCAGGCTTATTTGTTGTAAGATCTGTGAATGTTACAGTAAGTGGAACCATTCCAGCCTGTGGAACAGCACTGAAATCAGCAACTGGTGGCTGGACGGGATCAAGGACGGTGATATAGTTTTCTTTTGTTTTTGTCTGACTTGATACAATATTCTTTGCTGTCAGAGATACTGTGTAGATTCCAGGTTTCTCGTAGACATGTTTCGGGTTCTTTTCTGTTGATGAGGCTCCGTCACCAAAACTCCACTCCCATGAGGTTGGAATACCAAGTGACTTATCAGTAAACTGAACTGTTAATGGTGCATCTCCTGTTGTTGGAACACCTACAAAGTCAGTAACAGGGATCATATCATGTGGTGAGAGAACAACGACAAATGCATCTCGGTCTCCACTTCCATAATTCTGCTGGTATGGCCAGACTTTCGGGAAGGTCTTTGATTCTGTATATCCAACAATATATGCGTCTCCTTCATCAGTTATTGCAATTGCCCGACCTTCATCATTCTGTTGACCTCCAAGATAAGTTACATAAACAGTATCACTAAGGTCAGGTGTGAACTTTGCAACCATTGCATCTGATGCACCTGCATGTTTAGACTGATATGCACTTTTTACTGGAAGATCTACAGAGTTTGTAGTTCCAACAACATAGATATTGCCAGATGCATCCTTTGCTACACCACTGATTAAATCATTTAATGAACCACCAAAGTAAGTTGAGACATCAAGTGCAGAACCATCAGCGTTAAGGATAGACATGAAACCTGACTGAAGCCCAAGTCTTGAGTTCTGGAAAGGCTTTACGGTCGGGAAATCTGGTGATTTTGTAGAACCAACAACCACTAATCTTCCATCAGCAAGTGCAAGAATTCCACGGCCGTCATCCTCCTGTGACCCTCCAAGATATGTGGAATATGCTGCCGGATACTTACCTTCTGGATCAAACTTTGTAACAAAGACATCAAATGGTCCATGGAACTTATCCATATATGGTTTAATCATTGGGAAATCGAATGATTCGGTTTGACCGACAATACAGGCATATCCATTTGGATCAATAGTTATTGAAGATCCTGAATCATATGCACTACCACCGATAAAGTTGGAATAGACAATTGATTTACCTGTTTTGTCAAGTTTTGTGATGAATGCATCAGTCATTCCACCAAATGGTGAGAGCTGATAACGGTTGACAACCGGGAAGTTCCATGAATGCGTCTGACCAGTTACAAAGATATTATTTTCTTTATCTATTGCAACAGCGTTTGCAAAATCATCAAGTTCTCCACCAAGATAGGTTGAGAAGACAAAGTCCTGACCGTCAGGCTGGAGTTTTGCAACCCATGCATCATAGGTTCCGGATATCTTGTCACGGTACCCGTTCTTTACCGGGAAGTCTGGAGAACTTGTTCCACCTACAACATAGGCGTTTCCTTTATCATCAATTACAAGACCGGTTCCTTCATCAGTTCCACTACCTCCAATATATGTGATGTATTCAAGATCAGTTCCATCCGGATCAATCTTTATAACAAAGGCATCCTTTTCACCGCCACCAAAATATGGCTGAACACTGCCAGGCGCAAGACCCATTGCGGTTACATCACCAGATTTTTTTGTATCTTCTTTGATGCTATCAAAAGCTTTCAAGTGATCTGACCAGGTTGTTCCGATAAAGTAAGCATAACCGTTATTATCAACTGCTATACTGTTACCCCAGTCACGTCCACTTCCTCCAAAGTAGAGAGAATACCTGAGGACCGGATCAATTACAAGATCTATTGTCTTATCAAAATCACCAAGTTTGAAGGTGACTGTGCCATCAAGATTAAGGACGTAATTACAGTCAACCTCCTGTTTTGTACCGTTTATCATCTGATATGCAAATGGTGCTTCATCAGTGATTTCACGCGCCGGAGTTTCAATTACAAGGTCACCGGTTGTCGCATTAATTGAAAGACCGGTCTGACCCTGATAACTAAGTATAATTGATGCCGGATCTCCTTCAGGCCTTACGATGAATTCAGTCTTTAAAAGTCCATCTGTTCCTGAAAGTGTCATATTAATACCAGGATAAGCATCCTCATATAAGACACCTGCACTTAATGGGACATCTGAAACCCAGGCTGACGGATCAGTCCCATACAGATAGTTGGCCGTTCCGTTTACCGGGTCAAGTGCAACTATTTTTGCGTCAGGATTTGAATTCTGCATTGTCATTAATACAGAACTGTTTCCAGGACTTTGACTAAACTCCACTCCATTAGTCAGGACAGAGATCACCTGCTCTGATGATCCTGCCTGATAGGAGACATTGTCATCAAACTGTCCCTGATTCTCTGCAAAGAGAACGGGCATAGTGGCCGCAGCCACTTCTGGGGTAACATTCAATACCACAAGTTCATCTTCTGCTGCCGCAATTGGACAGAGGACGAAGAGCAGGATTAGAATGATATACCCTTTCAGTTTTACATTCCCCATCATAGAAATTACCCACGTTCAAGAACTATGCGTATGCAGATATATATCACAATAAATTAAAAAGATATCGAAGCCACTCTGAATACAAAGATGGTATTAGTGTTTAATTTTATATCCCGGACAAATACAATTAAAATATAGAGATTTTATAAAATTATCTACAATACAATGATTAAATAAAACTGTTTAGATGGACATATCTATCTATTCAGATAACAAATAATGATAAAAGGTTAGAAAAAAGCCGTCAATTCACAGAAAAATTATGACAGATATACAAATCTCATCCTTAACTCCATGCGTGCGCATTTTTGCCTCTGAACTAAACAGACCGGTTAAAATAATTTCTAAAAGTCACCAGATTGAGGCAATTACAGCATATAATACCAAATTTTCAATTATATATTTTTGTGGGGTTTTAACAGAGATTTTTAGGGAACAATATGGTCCGCATAAAGGACAAATAATTATCAGAGTTGCTGATCCTACAGGCGCGATTAATATTAATACAACTCCAAAAACCTCAACCGGACTTCTTGAGTTTTCTCCTCCTTCATTTATATCATTTACTGCAAAGATAAGTGGAGTTGAATCAGATGGAATTCCAATTCTATATGGAGATAATTTTAAACTTTCAAACCGAAATGAACGTGATAACTGGATTATCAACACTGGAACTCTTCTGGCAGAACGATTAGAGAGAAAAGACGAGAATATTGATGATATTAATCATGATCTCTGTAGAGATCTCATCAAAGAAGCACTTATTGCCTTAAATCAGGTTAAGGATATCCCGGTATCACCGGAAGAAATTATGTCAACCATTCTTTCTCTAATTAAAGATCTTTCAGGCCCTCGTGGCTGTCTTGCCCAAGATGTAATAGAAGAAGCAAAACGTCAGGGTATAAAAGATAACATTTGTATGGATATTATCAGAAAATTAATAGAAGAAGATGAGATCTATCAACCCTCATCCGGTTTTGTAAAAATTCTCTGATATGGATATCGATTTCCTTTCAGAAGGGCCTGCAATTATCATCGAAGGAGAGAGAAGACTTTTTGTTGCCTGTGATCTGCATATGGGAATTGAATCTGACTTAAGATCTTATGGTTTTCACTTTAAAAGTCATGGCAATGAACGAATCACAAGACTTACAGACCTTCTAAAAGATACATCACCAGACCTCATTCTTCTCTTAGGAGATATAAAACACAGGGTTCCTGGTACATCTTTTCAGGAATACCGCGAACTTCCATTCCTTTTTGAATCTATTCGAAAATTAGGAGAATTAATTGTCACTCCCGGCAATCATGATCCAGGAATTGAAGCATTTCTAAAGCCTGTAGAACTCCTCCCAATTGATGGCGGATTAATTGATGGTTATGGTTTTATGCACGGTCATACAAAACCTGCACCTGAAATGGCAGGACATCTTATCTTTGCCGGCCATCATCATCCTATGATTACTCTCTCTGATGAGGTGGGACCTGCGATTAGAGAGCCGTGTTATATCCTTGGAGAATTAAAGGATACATTATTTGCTGATACTGATGATGAAGAATCCAAATCAACAAGAGTCCTCCTTCTTCCGTCATTTAATGAAATTGCAGGTTATGGCATAGAACATATCTTTAGAAAACCATTTTCACCAATATCAAAGGCATTAATTATTGATACAGCAGAATGTCTTACACCAGACGGTTCATATGCCGGTGATCTCTTTTCAATAGTGCAGACAGGAAAAAGGAGAAGATCAGATGCAACTTGATGATAGAATTGTTAAGGCTTTTTCAGACCGGGGTTTTGAGAAACTTTCTGACGTTCAGAAGATGTCAATTCCAAAGATTTTATCAGGCAAACATCTTCTTCTGATTGCCCCGACAGGAACTGGCAAAACAGAGAGTGCAATGCTTCCGGTCTTTAGTGAACTATTAGGTTGCAGTGGAAATGGCTTTTCTGCAATCTACATAACACCTCTCAGAAGTCTTAACCGGGACATTT
>CAYSSW010000024.1:0-12499 GCA_964434005.1 uncultured Methanospirillum sp. | reverse complement strand
GAATGAAATGGTGGTGTAATTATCTAAACCTCAGTGTAGGAGTCAGACATGGTGATACTTCTCAAAGTGACAGAAGAAAACAAGCCTTAAATCCTCCTAACCTTTTAGTCACCACTCCTGAAACCCTGCAGGCAATGTTTATGGGAAAACGCCTGCGTGAACATCTAAAAAACATTAAATTTGTAATCGTTGACGAAATTCATGACCTTGCCGGGACAAAACGAGGCGCACAACTCTCTATTGCCCTTGAAAGACTTGTTCCATATGCAGGAGAGTTTCAAAGGATTGGCCTTTCTGCAACAGTTGGAAACCCAAATGAGATCGCAGAATTTCTGACCGGAGATAGAAAATGTGAGATCGTTGAAGTTCCGATTGTTAAGAAAATTTCAATTGATGTAGAGATTGCCGGAGATAAGTATGAAAGTCAGGTATCTGCCATAAAGCGTCAACTAAAAAAGAGCGGCTCTACTTTAATTTTTGTAAATACGAGATCTACAGCTGAACTTCTTTCTCATACACTTGCAAAGACAGAAAATGTTGATGTTCATCATGGTTCACTATCAAAAGATATTAGAATAGAAGCTGAAGAGAAGTTTAAGAACGGCGAGATAAAAACACTCATCTGCACATCTTCCATGGAACTTGGGATTGATATCGGACATATCGACAGAGTTGTCCAGTTTGGATCTCCCCGTGAAGTAAACAGACTTGTTCAAAGAATAGGAAGAGCCGGACACCAGATAGGAAAAGTTTCTAAGGGTACTATTATAGCAAGTGGATTTGATGATCTTCTTGAATCGCTTGTCATTAGTAGACTTGGAACAGCAGGTCTTGTAGAACCTGTAATGCCAACCTATGATGCCGGAGACGTTATTGCAAATCAGATAGCTGCACTTGCTGTTGAATATGGAGAAATATCAATAAATGACGTCAGAACCATATTAAGCAGATCTCCAATTGTTAAAAGTCTGGATTTTTTTGACGATATAATAAAACAGATGCTTGAACATTATCTCATTCGAGTTGAGGATCAAAAGATAATTACTACCGGACGTGCAAGGCGCTATCTTTCAGGAAATCTCTCAATGATTCCTGATGAGAAAAAAGTTCCAATATATGATATGGTCTCGCGCCGGACGGTTGGTTCACTTGATGAATCATTTATTATTACATCTCTTCATACTGGTGCAGTTTTTATTGCAAGAGGTCAACTCTGGAGAGTTCTTGATTTAGAAGATGGAAAGATTACAGTTGAACCTGCAAAAAATGCTGAAGGTGAACTTCCATCATGGGAGGGTGAACAGATACCGGTTCCTTTTGCTGTAGCAAATGAAGTTGGAGCTCTTCGAAGGACAAGAAAGTTTTCAGAATATACTGATGATGAGGCTTCAATAAAGTTTGCAGAAGGGTATCTTTTAATGGCTGAAAAAAACCATGCCATGATCCCAACTGATAAGTTAATAACACTTGAGAAATCTGAAGAAGGTATTGTTATCAACCTTTGTGCTGGTCATCAGGTAAATGAGGCATTCGGCCGGGTTATTTCAATTCTGATATCTGCGAGATCAGGATCAACAATTGGTATGGATCTTGATGCTTATAGAATACTCTTAAGAGTTCCTCGTGATATTAGTACCCGGGATGTTTTAGAAGTTATTCATACTGTTCAGCCCGGACATGTCCGGGGTATTCTTGAGATAGCGTTGAAAAGAACTTCACTTTTTAAATGGAAACTTGTTCAGGTGGCAAAGAAGTTTGGTGCAATTGATCCAGATGCAGATTATGAAAGAATTAGTTTTTTGAAACTTACTGATCTTCTAAAGATGCCTTCTCTTGAAAAAGAGGCATACAGAGAACTCTTTTCGCATTATATGGATATTGATGGAGCGGCCAGGATTATTGAGATGATAGGTACTGCAGAGATAGAAACTACAATCGGACCACAAAGTGTATTTGGAGCCGGAGGACTTTTAACAAGCCGTGATCTTATTCCTCCGCCAACAGAAGATCAGGCAGTGATTTCTACCTTAAAACACCGTATAGAAGAGCAGGATATTTTTCTTGCATGTATGAACTGTCGAAAATGGAAGGTTAAAACAAAGGTTTCAAGAGTTCCGGAGAATCCGGTCTGTGGTATATGTGGTGCAAGGTTGATTGCAGTATTAAAGCCATATGAAGAGGAACACTTTGCAATCTCCAAGAAAGAGAAGAAAAGTACAGAGGAGAAAGCAATAGAGAAAAGACTTATTAAAAATGCAAATATGGTTTTATCAAGCGGCAAAAAAGCAATCTTTGTCCTTGCTGCCAAAGGAGTTGGACCGGATACAGCATCACGGATACTTGGAACCTTTACTGAAGGTGATGCCCTCTATCGGGAAATTATTAAGGCAGAGCGTAATTTTATCAAAACTCATAGATTCTGGCAGTAGATGATTTGATTTTTTAATTATTGTGTTTCAAATATAATTCAAATGAAATATTTACCGGTACTTTGGTATACTGTTAATCCATTAAACCACCTCCAAATTAGAATAATTTTGTTGTATAAATGCACTTGGTTATCAATTTTCAGTATTTTGTTAAAAACAGGAATTAATTCATTTATTTAATTTAAAATCAAAAACCTGATAAACCTGTTATAAATTAAAACTATCAAGAAGATATCAAATTTTCCGCGAATCATAGGATTGAGAAATATTGTAAATTATTTGCAGCGATTTATGTATTTAGGTGTAAGAATTAATGTTTTTATAAACATAATTTATCAAGAGATGCATGGGATTGATATTGAAAAGATATTATCTAAAGGTTAATCTGAATTCATTGAATATAAATCCTCATTTTCTCAAGAGGTGATAGAGACACTGGTGGCCTTTGCCAATACACATGGAGGTATGGTAATTGTTGGTGTGCATAATGATGATTCTGTTATAGGTGTCGCTTTATCAGATGAGAGTATTCAAAAATGGATCAGTGACATTAAGAATAAAACTGAACCTTCATTGATTCCTTCTTCGGAAGTAGTTGAAATAAATAATAAATCTATTGTTCTTCTTTCGATCCCTGAATATCCTGTAAAACCTGTGTCTATAAAAGGAAGATATTATCGGCGGGTAAATAATTCAAATCATCTTCTTAATGCCAATGAGATTTCTAATTTGAATTTACAATCTTTGCAAGTATCTTGGGATTAGTACCCATATAATGGAGCAAATTATGAAGATCTTGATCTTTTGAAAGTTAAACAGTTTATTACTCAGGTTAACTTGGCAAGAAGATTTCATCTGCCTGAGGATTGTAAGGAAGCATTAATCAAGTTAGCTTTTTTAAAGGATAATGATCCTACAAATGCTGCTATGCTTCTGTTTTCAAGTAAAGATCTTCTTATAATGTTCATATTGGACGGTTTAAAACTCCAGATATTATTATTGCTGATAAAATGATAACCGGGGGATTATTTGAGGCCATTAAGGATACAATGATGATAATTATTGGTCATCTGAAATTTGCATTTGATGTCAGGATAACTGATTCTAATACTGAATGTACAGAGATACCTGAATATCCACTTGATGCAATCAGGGAAGCTTTGCTCAATTGTATGATCCATAGAGATTATCAGAACCCCTGCTGATGTGCAGATTAAAATTTTTGATAATAGTATTCGTTTTTTTAATCCAAGTGGTCTATATGGCAATATTACTGAAAGAACATTGAAAACTGACAACTATCAGGCAAGCACAAGAAATAAACAGATTTCAGAAGCTTTTTATCTTACGAAAGATATTGAGAAGTATGGAAGTGGATTTATTCGGATTCGTAAGGCAATCAGTCAATATCCAACAATGAAATTTCTATTTGAGGATGCGGGTTATGGTTTTACGGTTGAATTTAGTTATACTAAACAACGAACAAGTCTTGATGTTTCAACGGATGTAGACATTGAAGTTACAGAAAATGATCAGAAAAGTATCTTACAAAGCCACGACCTGCTAAAGTTGATGGAGAAGAATCCAAAAATCTCGATATCAGAGTTATCTTCTATCCTAAATGTTTCAATAAAAAAGATTAGAAGTATTATCTACCAACTTAAGAAGGAGGGTGTCCTCACTCGAATTGGGCCTTCTAATGGTGGCCATTGGCAGATTTATAAGGAACAGATCAAAGATAAGACCAAATGATGAACCATCGATTAATTTATGAAAAGTTCCATAATACTGTTAAAATTAAATTATAAGATAATGTTGAATTTATATTTGAGAAACAATAATATGGCATAATATGGGCATAAAAAGGGCATGATATGGGCATGATAATTATACATATTATATATTTTAATTTAAAAATTAATAATTAAATCTAATTGAGGAGGGAAAAGACAATAGTTCATTTACTCAAAATCTCTTCTTTCCAATTACTCCGTAATTTTTTTAATGACCTATGCAATCAGAGAAATTTACATCAAAACTTAAAAAAACCAAAATATGATGAAATACCGACATATCTCATCAATAACGTAATTAATTATTATTATCCGGTATAATATTACCTATGCAAGTCGAAATGACATTCCTTCTAATTATCTGCATTTTAACTGTCGGATGTATTAATGCTCCTGAAAAAAATGGATATGATCTGACCTTTTCTGGCAACGGATACAACAATACAACTGAATTTTACCTTGAAGAAGGAGAGACTGCTTTTATTCTTTCAATGACAGGTGACTATAACAAAGCAACTCTTTACGACTCAGATGAAAGAGCAATTGATACCTTATTTGAAAAAAACGGGGAGGGAATTATATCAAAGTCAGTAAATATTCAGAAATCCGGGAATTATTATCTTGAGATGAATGCCACTTTTGGCACTTGGACTGCGTCAATTGAAAAAAACTGATGTATAATCCATTTTTAATCTTTGTTGTCTAACATGTTTATCAATATGTAATCATAACTATACTATATAGAAAACAAAACTGGTCTCATATATATGGTAGATATAGAATCCCTAAATCTTCAGGCAAAGACCTGTTCTGAATCACTTAATCTTCTAAAAAATGCAATCGGAGAGGTAATTGTAGGACAGACTGATGTAATAGACCGTCTTTTAATCTCATTAATCGCCGATGGACATGTCCTTTTAGAAGGAGTACCTGGTATTGCAAAGACATTAATCATAAAAACACTTGCTACCTGCATAGAAAGTAATTTTTCAAGAATACAGTTTACACCTGACCTTCTTCCGGCAGATATTACAGGAACCAAAATTTATAATCAACAGTCAGGATCATTTTCAACCGTAAAAGGGCCGGTTTTTTCCCAGTTTGTTCTTGCCGATGAGATAAACCGGGCCCCGCCAAAAGTTCAGTCAGCACTTCTAGAAGCAATGCAGGAGAGACAGGTTACCATTCAGGGCGAAACCTTTTCACTTCCAAAACCGTTCTTCGTACTTGCAACCGAGAACCCAATCGAACAGGAAGGAACCTATCCATTACCAGAAGCTCAAATGGACAGATTCATGTTTAAGATTATTATGGGTTATCCATCTAAAACAGATGAATTGACTATCCTTGACAGATTTACAGATGGAATTCAGACTAACCCAAAACCGGTTATCACAACTGATAAGATAATCGAGATTCAAAAGATTATTCCATTAATCTATGCAGATACAGGGATTAAAAAATATGTCACAACTCTTGTTGATGCAACACGATATCCGGAAAAGTATGAGATTCCTCTCAGGGAGTACATAAGTTTTGGGGCATCTCCTAGAGCAACCATCTATCTGATACTTGGTGCAAAAGCCTATGCCCTTCTAAATGGCCGTGGATATGTGATTCCTGAAGATATAAAAGCAGTGGCATCCGATGTGCTCTGTCATAGAATTATTCTAAACTATCAGGCAGAAGCTGATGGTATCACATCGCAGAAGATAGTTAAGAATATTTTAGATAAAATAATGGTTCCCTGAAAAAATGGATACCGGAGAAGATTTACAAAAATTACTTCGTGAGATTAGAATTGCATATATTCTAACAAAATCACGAGTATCCGGGCAACAATCTGGTGTTCATCTTTCAAGATTTAAAGGACAGGGTATTGAATTTTCTGAAATCAGAGAATACCTGCCCGGAGATGACATACGAGCAATTGACTGGAAGGTAACGGCACGAACTGGCATTCCACATGTTAAGGAGTTTACAGAAGAGAGAGATCAGACTACATATATAATACTTGATATGTCAGCGTCAGGTTCTTTTGGGACTAATCATAGTAAATTCAGTATTATGATTCAGATCTTATCATCAATTACTTTTGGTTGTCTTAGATATCACGACAGAACAGGTCTGATACTTGTAACCGACAAAGTAGAACTTTTCATCCCGGCAAGAACTGGAAGACGTCACGTTGTGCATTTAATTAATAAAGCTATAAACTTTGAACCGGTCTCAAAAAGATCTGATCTAATCCCGGCACTTATTCAATTGCTTGGAAAACTTAATAGAATGACTTCAATTGTTATAATTTCTGACTTTTATGTTCCGGATTGCTCAAGAGAACTTTCACTTCTTGCACGCCGTCATGAAGTTATGGCTATCCGTGTGCAAGATATAGGAGAAACTGAAATGCCTGATGTCGGGCTTATAGAACTTGAAGATTCAGAAACATCTGAACAGATCCTTATTGACACCTCGGATCCAAATTTTCGTAGACGCTATAGGGAGGCATGTTTAGCCGAAAAAGATAAAATTTCATTAATGCTTAAAAGATGTCATATCAAATATGCATGCATTACAACTGAATCTGATTATATGACTCCATTAAAGAGGCTCATAGAACATCAGGGATTTATTGAGGTGAATGCATAATGGCCGGGTTTTATCATCTTGAGATACTACTTCTCCTAACAATTGTGCCACTTCTCTACTGGTATTACATATTCCATTCAAAGAAGAGACAAAAAGCTGCAATGCAGTTTTCAAATATCAGTTTTTTGAAGAATGCCGTTACCGGGGAAAAAACCGTAAACAGACCAAGAAATCTGTTAATATTATCATTAACTGCCATCAGTTTACTAATTATTGGGCTTGCAGATCCTCATCTGCCGTTAGAGCAGACAAAAGAAGGCGTAAATGTTGTTCTTGTCATAGATACATCAGGAAGTATGGTTGCACAGGATTATCAGCCAAACAGACTTGAGAGTGCAAAACAATCAGCAGAAAAACTCATTAATGAACTTGATGACAAAGATTATGCCGGAATTGTAACTTTCGAATCCGGTGCATCAAGTGCTGCATATCTCTCACCTGATAAAAATCGTGTAAAAGAAAAGTTAAAACTTATCACCTTAAAGAAAGGAGCAACTGCTATTGGTGATGGACTTGCTCTTGCAATTGATATGGCAGAATCTATTCCAAACCGTAAAAAGGTAGTAATATTGCTTTCTGATGGTGTGACAAATGCTGGAATTATATCCCCTCAAAAAGCAACAGAATATGCAAAAGAACGTGATATTCAGGTATTTACAATAGGTATGGGCTCAAATGAACCGGTAATCCTTGGATATGACTGGTTTGGTCAGCCACAATATGCCTCACTTGATGAAGATACTCTTCGATATATTGCCGATCAGACAAATGGTAAATATTTCAGATCTTTTGATGATAAAACATTAAAAAACATCTATGAAAATTTGAACAAAGAAATTAAGCGTGAAAAGGAGGAAACAAGTGTGAAAGACTGGTTCTTTTTCGGAGCATTAATAATTGAATGTGCTGCAATTCTTTTAAGATATGGCAGTCGAAGGATTATTCCATGAGATCAATATACCTTTTAATTGGAATTTTGCTTTTAGTTTTTCCAGCTGTATCTGATGAAATTACTTTGTCAACTGATTATAGTGATTATTATTTTCCGGTTGATGATAATGCAATAATTCCATTTAGTGTTACAAGCACTTTTCCAACAACAGTTGATGCAGTGCTGCATTATGAATTAAGTACAGAGAGTCGGAGAGAGAATAATCAACATTTTCAAAACTTTCCTGTAGCTCCGGGGACTTTTCACAAGACTATTCATTTGACCTCAAAGACTGAAGTTGAATATTATATTAATCTTACAATCTTTTACAATCATGGCGGAATTCTTTATTCAGTTGAGTTACCATCAATCGGAGTGCATTTTGTTGAGAAGAGAACTGGATCTACTGAACAGGGTGATAAACTTGTATCTAATTTAACAGAGGTTAAAGAGGCTCCTACACCGGTTCCTACAAGCAGCCCTGATGCAAGGTCATGGTATACTCATGATATACAAAAGCAGGCTGCAAAAAAGATCTTAAATGAATCTCTATTTATTCAGGTAACTGATGCTCTTAATGCAGAAGGATATAAACAGAGTTCAGCCACAGTTAATATGATAGATGATCTTCATGGATCAATTCAGGTGATCTTTGAAAGGGATGGAAATGTTCTTGAGGTAAATGGTGCATATGATGATGAATCTGTTACTGAATTAAATGTTTCAACCGATGGAGATCTTCTAATTCCTGATACGCTTAAATCTAATGATAAATTTCAAAAGTATTTAAAAACACTTAAAACAGATGGTTTTAACGAGATATCCAATTTTATAAAATATAAGCAGAATGTTACAGATATTAGCAAAAAATTTGTTGACCAAAAAGGAAATACAAAAACATTATTTGCTTCTCTTTATGAGGGAGAAGTAAATGATGTAAGAATTTTAGAACCAACTGAAAAAATTGGTAACACAGATAACAGTGATAACAAAGAGTCAAATGTTTCAAAAGATGATATAACTATTTCAACCGAAAATAGCGAGTATTATTTCAAGGTTGGAACTGATGCCTCTGTTCCATTTACAATTAAAAGTAACCTTAAAGATATAACTGATGGAAATATCAGATATGAATTAAGTACTGCTACTACCAGCTCAGGATATAGTTTTAGTCAGAGTAATGAACATTATGAATCAATAATTATTCCTACGGGTACTACTTCTTTTGCCATTAATTTAAGTTCACAAAATCCTGCTGACTATAAACTTGATTTAACAGCATATTACATGAATGATGGAGTGCAGCAGTCAGTTGTAATACCTCAAATTGGAATTCATTTTATTGAGGGTTCGATTGTTCCGGAAAATTCCGGAAACACACAATCAAGTACAACACGGCCTGCCAATAGTGGAAGTTCATCATCTCAAATGCAGTCTTCACCTTCTTCAATAACCTCTCCTTCACAGTCCTTTACACAGATGGAAGATAGGATGAATGAGATGAGAGAAGAGCAGGAGAGGATGATGCAGCAGTTTATGTCTTCATCTCAGGCTGGAATGCAAAATCAGCCTTCACAGCAATCTCTTCAGAATAATCAGATGAATTCTGAATCAGAAACGATCAATCAACTTGAACAGGAATCAAAGAAGATTCATGAAGAGCAACAAAAAGTAGCAGATAAACTCTCTGACAATCCTCTAATTAAAGAAACTGCAGAATTTCTACAGAAAGAGGGTTATAATCAGACATCAGGAACTGTTAACCTTCAAAATGATGGTACCGGAACCTTTGCTGCATCGTTTGAAGCATCAAACGGTGATATGGCGGAGATGACCGGTAAGTATGAGAATGGATCTGTCAGTGAATTATCAGTAACTTCTCCGGATAGTCTTCCTATTCCTGATTCATTAAAAGAGGATCAAAGATATAATGAAGCTAAAGATTATCTAAAAGAAAGTTCTTTTCAAAAAACTGATAGCACTATTACATCTACACTTAACGAAACAAGAGTAACAGAGAGTTATATAGATTCAGATAATAGCACAGCCACTCTGAACGCGAAAATTGAAGATGGAGTGGTTACAGAAGTAAGTATAACTGAAGATAAGGATATGGCTCTATTCTGGATAATTGGAATAATTCTGATAATTGCCCTGATTATTATCTGTTTAATCGTTCTTTACTTATATTTCCTTAAAAATGAGAAGAGAGAGGTAAAACAAATAATTGAAGAAGAGATAATTGAGGAACCTCAGGTTATAGATTACCAAAAAGACGTGCTTGCTCTGCTTGAGGATGCAACAGATGCACTCTCTCTTGGCGATGAAAAAAGAGCATATAGCCTGACGGGTGGAGCTCTTCGAATGCTTATATCTTATAGAGAGGGAAATGGATCCTCTCTTACAAATACTGAAGCAATAGAGTTATTATTTGATTCAGAAAAGGAAAAGATGGAAAAGATCCTTAAAAAATGCGGGGAGATTTCTTATGCAGGAAAATTTGGAAGTTCGGATGAAGCTTTGGAGTTTATCAGTTATATAAGGGCATTATTAAAATAGATGTCAATCATATTCTTATTATCTTTGAGGACATATGGGTGAAACTAAAGAAATAATAATTGTAATCTCTATTGCCATCATTCTGGCACTTTTCGGAGTCCTGACAATACCTATTGCCAATTTTATCACCTCCGCTGATCTATCAATAAAATCTTACACAGCTGAGTATGACTGGTCTGGAGATTTGATTGAGCACTATACTTATGAGGTTTCCGAATCAGGCTCATATCGGGCATTAAATAGGCAGATTGAAAGCAGAGTTGTAAATAGTCCGGTTGATGGAACATATGTAATTCCAGAGAGAATAAAAGGCCCGGATAGTACAATTTCGTATATTATTTATTCTGATAATACGTTGAGCGTTATTCCTGATGACACAGGAGTTAAGACGGTTATTTCCCAGCATGGACAGCCTGGTGAAGTTGGTATTTACAATCCGAACTATTTTGATGCCGGAGAATATGAAATAGATTATTCATGGAGATATTTCCCGACTGTAAATGAGGATGATACATACTATCATTTAAATATAGATCTTGCAAATTTGCATATTCCATATCATAATATGGAAATTACTCTTCCATCTGATGGGGTTTCATATATTTATCCGCATCCTGCAACTCTTAAACTCGAAAGCCTTGACGGTAAATATATTTTGAGTGGAGATGCCGGTGAAGATGAGAATGTTGGTTTTGAAGTGTTAATTGACAAATCATCGGGTATTGTTCCAGCAGGTTTTGTGCAGCAGACCTCTTCTCTTAAGGAAAAAACAGATGCTGCAAATCCTTTCTGGAAAAGCTGGATAGATGAAGCCGGAGTATTTCTCTTTGCCCTTTCACTCTTTTTACTCTTTTTAATTCCGATTTTAATGTTTTTAATCTGGCATAAATTTGGAAGGGAGGAAAATTATGGGATTCCAAACCATTTAAGCACTATTCCAGATGAATCTTTAAAACCATGGATGGTGACTCTGCTATTTAACGGTGATCCTGAATCTTTTGGTGATGAGGGATTATATGCAACTCTCCTTGATCTTCACCGGCAAAAAAAGATCAGAATAGATAATGTTGAAGAGAATATGACAATTACTCTTCTGAATACTGATTGTAAAGATATTTATGAGCAGAGAGTTCTGGGTGTTTTAAGTAGTATGAGTGAAGAAGGGGTTGTTGATTTTAAAAATATTAATGCCCTTGTCGATTTGGCTAATACTGATTCTGATACAAGGACGATTGTTGAGGCTTATCAGAGTTCTATCAATGATCTTACTAGTTTTTCGTCAGAGACTCTTCAGAATGAGTACTTTGATTCAGGTAGATGGTATATTATTCCTCTGTTTATTATCCCGGTCGCGATAATTTGTCTTGCAGTCTTTGCAGTGATAATGGGGCCCGGTTCATCCATTCCGGCAATTTCAGCGGCAATTAATGGAGTATTAATGGGCCTTCAGATTGCGATTGCTGTGCTCTTTCCAGCAACTTTATTTGGCCGATGGAAAGGAGAGTATTATCGTGACAAACTTTCCTGGGATGCTTTTGCAAATTTCCTATCCGATTCTGCGATGATTAAACGTTATGCTATCGAAGATCTTCCAATGTGGGGTCAATGGCTTGTTTATGGGACTGCTCTTGGAGTAGGCGATGAAGTTACTGCTGCCATGGAAAAGATGAATGTGACTATTCCTGAACTTCCTGATAATGGTTATATGGCTCCGATATTTTTTGCTTCAGCTTTTCATGGAATTTCTCATTATTCTCCTCCCTCATCAGAGTCAGGATATAGTGGTGGAGGCTTTGGAGGAGGAGGAGGTTTTGGAGGCGGTGGTGCTGGCGGTTGGTAATATTTTTTATACCTTTTATTAATTTTCGTTTATTCTACCGGTTTTTTTGTTCGGAGGGGAGTGGTCATCCCACTAAAAAATATCTCGATAATGGCTATTATTGATTATATAAAAAATCTCTTTTATATCCAACCAAAATAAATACCGCTATTCTAAATTATTTTATAATATATCCCATCATCCGCAGATCTTTTTTTAAAAAAATAATTACATGTAAAGCTAAACTATATATCTTAGAAGATTGATTATATATACTATCCATGGATTTTGATGATATCTTTGTTTCAGATTCCAATCA
>CAYSSW010000023.1:0-31668 GCA_964434005.1 uncultured Methanospirillum sp. | reverse complement strand
TGCTGAGGTAGTCTAGTCTGGGAAGGCGCAAGATTGGAAATCTTGTGGGAGTAATCCCTCGGGAGTTCAAATCTCCCCCTTAGCGCTGTTTTTTAAATTGTAAAAAGTAAAAGAGTTATTCTGTTGATTCTCTGCCAAGATTAAAGGCTTTGAGATTGAGATCAATAGTCTTCTTTGGAACACACTTTTTGATGCCTTCTTCAAGAGAAGAGGTTTTTAACGGAATATTCACTGAAGCTGCGCCCAAAAGCACCACATTTTGGGTAAGGATACTTCCAGCCTGCTCTGCAAGTTTTTTTGCATCAATAAGATGAAATTCTTTGTCATTAAGAGCTGAAATAAGAAACGTCTCGTCAGGCGCCGGGAAATCATCGCGAAATACCGAATTCGGGATCACATATTCACGATTTGAATAAATTACTCCACCTTTTTTGAGATAATGGCTATATCTTACTGATTCCATCAGATCAAACGAAAGAATCATATCAGCAGTTCCAGGCGCAATCATTGGCCCAAATTTTTGACCAATTCTTATCTGCGTCTCAACTGATCCACCACGCTGGGCCATTCCATGTGTCTCTGCTCCGCGGACAGTTACCCCTTCGAAGACACATGCCTCACCAATTATGTTTGATGCAAGAATTGTTCCCTGACCGCCGATACCGACAATCATCAGGTCATATGCTTCGCCCATTTCACTCATTCTTTGACCTCCCGTTTGATTGCACCAACAGGACAGAGTTGTGAACACACACTGCATCCAGAACAGAGATCTGTTATCTTTGCAAGGCCACTCTCAAGTTCTATTGCCGGACAGCCATATTTAATACAGGCTTTACATCCGATGCAGACCATATCATCAACCATAAACTTCCCACGTGAGACTTTTGCTCTTCGCTCTGATATGACGCAAGGCTGCTTTGCAATAACAACTGATACACCATCAAACTCCTTTGCCTCAGTAAGGACTCGCGTGAACTGGCTAAAATCTATAGGACTTACAGTTTCAACAAACCTAACACCACATGCACGGCAGATTGCCTCAAGAGAGACGGCAGGCACACTGTTACCTGTCGCGGTTTTACCAGTTGTCGGGTTAGGCTGGTGCCCGGTCATTGCAGTTATCCGGTTGTCAAGAATCACAACCGTTATCTGAGCATTGTTGTATACCGCATTTAACAACCCCTGGATACCCGTGTGCATGAAAGTTGAGTCACCTATAGTGCAGGCAACAGGTCTCTTCTCCCCGGCCTGTTTCATTCCTGATGCCACAGTAATTGATGCGCCCATGCAGATTGTAGTGTCAACAGCGCCAACCTGAAGCCCAAGGGTATAACATCCGATATCACTTGGGTAAATACCATCTTTAAAGACCTTCTTTATCGCATACATTGCAGTTCTGTGCATACAACCGGCACAAAGAATTGGAGGCCTTACTGGAAGAGCAAATGGCTTTGGAGCCTCCTGATACTTTACGTTTAATGAAATCCCGGCCTTTTCAAGAGACGATGCAACAATAGTTGGTGAGAGTTCACCTTCATAAGGCACATGTCCGGTCTTTTTGCCAAGAATCCTGACACATTTGGAAACCTCTCTGCATGCTTCTTCAATTACAGGTGCAAGTTCTTCGATAACAACAACCAACTCATGTTTTGCGATGAACTTTGAGAGCCAGTCGTCATCTATTGGATACGCATTGATAACAGCAACTGACACATCATCCGCAACTATCTCCTTCACATACGATGCAGCAATCCCTCCACAAACTACAGCAGTTTTTCCCAAAATCTCTGACCTATTATAACCAAGTTCTACAAGACGCTTTTTCAATGAGGGTTGTTTCTCGTTGAGTTTTTTATGAAGAACCCGGGTATTTACAGGTATTACGACATACTGGGAGGGATTATTTTCAAAATGCGCTATTCGATCTGATATTTTTGCCTCACCAAGAATCACATCACTTTTTGAATGACAGATTCGTGTTGTCGGCCTGAAAAGCACAGGCAAAGAGAATTCTTCTGATAGGGCAAAAGCATCACGGACAAAATCATGCGCCTGTTGAACTGAAGAGGGATCAAGACATGGAATTCTTGCAAACCGTGCATAACATCTGCTATCCTGTTCATTCTGGGATGAATGCGCGAAAGGATCATCAGCAGAGAGTATAACAAAACCCCCCGTGACTCCGGTATACGCCGAAGTCATCAGTGGATCTGCCGCGACATTCAGGCCTACATGCTTCATTGTGCAGATTGAGCGTTTACCGCACCATGCAGCCGCAAGTGCCTCTTCAAATGCGACCTTTTCATTAACAGACCATTCAACATAGTAATGACGCTCAGGAACCGCCCGGAGGGTATCTATTACCTCCGATGAGGGCGTCCCCGGATAACCACTGGCAAAATCAAGGGCTGCTTCAAGACAGCCATGAGCAATTGCTTCATTTCCAAGCAGATATTTTGTAGCCATAGTTCATATCCAGTGAATACTGATTTCATTTTAAGATATGATAGATGTTCTATATAGTCTCACAAACAGATCACAACCTTTATTACAAGGCTTAGACAACCTTATTAGAGCCTCTGGGCCCGTAGCATAGCCAGGTGGTGCACCCGGCTGATAACCGGGAGGTCATGCGTTCGAACCGCATCGGGCCCATCCTTTTTATGACATCAGATATCGCAGAATCAAACCGCAGGTTCATTCAGACGTTTATTGTAATCTTTGTAGTCGCAACTTTGTTAACAGCAGTGTTTGCAACAGAAATTGTGGGTATTCCGGCAATTCTTCTTGTGATTGCAGTAATTTCATACCTTATTACTCAGGATGTTGCCAAAAATGCAAAACCAATGATATTCGTCGAATCTGAGGAGTTAGGAGAAGAGTTGAAGATTCGAAATTATGGGACCGGGGCGGCATTTGAGATTAAAGTAAAAATTGTGCCAGGAGATATTACTGCCGCCTGTGATAAACTTGAGCCTGAAGGCACGTATCCGGTTAAACTTCCAAACGGGCTTTATGTTGGGCAGGCAGCCCTCATGTGGAAAGATAAAACTGGTAAAGAGCAAAAAAAGAACTTCAAGTTTGACTGCCGAAACCCAACTAAAGATCCCATAAAACCCGTCTTTCCACTCTTTTCATGGAAAAAATAGGAATTTTTCTTTTTACGTGCTTATCTTATTTATTCAACAGTTCCGGTCTTTATATAAAAAAGAGTTTTATCAAGCGCTGCAAGCAGGATTTCCTGATTTTCAAGGTACTGAATCATTGCCTTATACAGAATAAACATTATTTCAATACCATATAGGTCTATCACCTGTTTTGAAGTTAATTCTGCAAGATATGAATCGATAACATGTTCATCTGAACTGTACATGAGTTCATAGAATTTCCCATCCTCTCCAAGTAGGCAGAACTGATCATCCACTTTTTTATTAATATTATCCGGGCGGTAAATTGAAGGTTCTGTGCTTTTCCCAAGGATTATCATCTTTTTTTGATAATGTCTTGCATCGTAAATCTCATCCTGATTACCTTTTTTTCCGCGCTCCATCATCTCTAATCCGATTTTTAAGACGACCGGCATTGTACTTTTGCCCATATGTGAAAGGAGAATGGCATCCTGCTCCTTAATCTGTTCAGTATAATTGTCTATTTCGCTGCTTTTTGTGTTGATAAGGTCGATTAATCTGTTATATCCAAGTAAAATAGCTTCATCCATATAGAATAATCTGCTTCTAATACTGATAGATGCAGCGAAAAGATTTCAGAATAGTATTCAGAAAAGAATACCGGTCATATAATGAGTTGTGGCTCCGGTGATCTTCACAGGGATTATGGTTCCAATCTCAAAATCTCCATTGATTACCACTCCCTGATAGGTATCTGTTCTACCCATCACCGATCCCTCTCTAATCTTTTCAGTAATAATTACAAAAGTTGGTTTATTTCCATCGTTCAAGTTTTTGGCAAGTGATGTCCTTTTTTGAAGCATTTGAGAGTAACTGAATTTTATTATCTCACGCGATCTCTCTTTTCTGATTCGGTCAGGCATTTCTCCCTTTCGAGAAATTTCAGTTCCCGGCCGGTAAGAAAAACGTGTGACATTGACCATATCCGGTTGTATGTCCGCTATTAGATCAAGGGTTTTTCTGTGATCTTCGTCTGTTTCTCCGGTAAACCCACAGATTATGTCAATTGCAAGGGTCATATCCGGCATATATCTTCGAAGAACGGAGATTATTCTTCTCACCTGCTCTACTGTATATCTTCGATTCATTGCGGATAGAACAGTATCTGATCCTGACTGCACCGGAAGATGTATAAATCTGAAAAATTTACCTCTGCTGATAGATGCTGCGATATTTTCAAGATCTGGCAGGAGTGTTGCAGGATTCATCATTCCGGCCCTGACTTTAAATTCTCCAGGAATTTCATTTATACTGTCGATGAGGAATGAGAGAAGAGATATGCCGGTATCATATCCATAAGCTGATAGGTCCTGCCCGGTAAGTCTAATCTCAACTGCACCTAAAGCAGTGCTCTTTCTTATCTGATCAAATATTTCAATAGTTGGACGGCTCTTTATCCTGCCTCTTGCTTTTCTTGTGATACAGTAAGTACAATGACCCATACAGCCCGGACCTATCTGCACTACTGCTACCTTTGATGATGGAACAGTTTTTACATCTTCCCATGCCTTCTGTATCTCTTCAGGGTAAAAAAATAAGATATCTGGCAGATCTTTTAGAAGTTCTCCCCTTGCCGAAGGAAGACATCCGGTGACAAGGACTTTGCGCTCTGTTTCTGACAACTCTTTTATTCTTTTGAGCATTTTACGCTCAGTTTTGTCAATTACCACACAGGTTATAATGATGATGACTTCTGCTTCATCAATTTTCGAATTTTCTGTTATTATTATGCATCCGTTTGAAGAGAGCACCTCTGCAAGTAATGCAGCGTCTCCTTCATTATATGTGCAGCCATAATATTCAATATAGACAACCCGGTTTTTACATAATTCCTGCCAGTTACAAGGCTTCACGGATTAAATGTTGGTTGTAGGAATTATTGAGAGTATTGATAGGATTAGTGTTGCCTTCTGAATAAACAGGTTCAAAAATTTATCAAAATCAGGTTATATCACCACATACAAAAACCATGATAATTTAGGAGATTTGGGGAACTTCAAATCATTATCCATCCGATGTTTAAACATTGAAAATTAAAAAAAAATCTAATTGATTCATCATTTATCGTTTATCTGATATTTCTCACTTATTTTTTGAAACTATAAATGTAGATATTAAAGTAACGACAAACAGACTAAATAGTATTACGGTTCCAGAAAGCGGAGATTGAGAAGCCATTGTTGTTTCATTAACAGCAGGCAGAGTTTTAGCATATTCATCCGCATACTCCTCCCTGATTTTCTCATCAGATTCAAGTTCTAAAGCTTTTGCAATCGAACTATCTGCTTCTTTCATATTCCCTGCGGTCTTATATGCCATCGCACGTATTGCCCATGCATCAGAATATTCTGGAGCATTGGTGGTCACAAGATTCATAATATCAATAGTTTCGGGTATTTTATTATAAATCCAAAAAATATTCCCAATATTTTTATATGCAGCATAATTTGAAACATTCAGTGTAACCGTATGATTGTATGCATTTAATGCAGCGTCATACTGCCCAAGTTTATCAAACAAAACCCCAAGATTATACCAGGCAAGTTCATCATCAGGAGTTGTATTAACTATTTCTGAGTAGATAGAAATGGCCAGATTATAGTTACCGGTAAGGAAGTTTAACTCTGCTCTCTTATGATCTACATCAGGATATGAACTGTTTATAGCATATGCCTCCTTATATGATGAAAGGGCAGAGATATAGTCGCCTGTTTCCATCTGAAGTGATCCAAGTTTTGTCCAGAGAACTATATCTTTTGGGGAAATCTTAACAGCTTCCTCAAGATTCTCAATTGCACTTATTAAATCATTCAGACAAATGTCAGCTTCAGCTGCATTTATTCGGGCAGAAAGAAGTGTTTTATCAAGTTTTATGACATTATCAAAAGAGTTTATTGCATCTTCACAATTACCAAGTCTGAGCTCTGCAATTCCTTTGTTATTCCAATATTTCGCATTATCAGGAGACTCATTCAGGAGAATATTGTATCCTTCAAGGGCTTCCTCAAGATTCCCATCAATTAAGAGCTGTTTTACAGAGTCTTCAGTAACAACTTCTTCTCCAAGACTTACATACCCAAAAACAAAGTAACAAATTGTGAAAAAGATTACTAATTTGGCCACTTTTTGCATAAGATTACTGGCTTTTTAAGAATAAAAAAAGAGTAGATACCTATAATATTATTCCACCATTATACCCACTTGGGATATATTTCTGTAAAAAGGCACCCACACCATTACTTGGTTTTGTTTCAATAGTGAAATATCCCCCTGGAAGAGGCCCTGCTAATTCAGTTAATGTAAACTGTAACTTATCTTTAGGATACATCAAAGGACTGGCAAGAGTCTTTGTAGTGACACTATATTCTGTTGCTGTCGCAATATCTCCAAATGTATAGGTTCTTGGAGAGAATACAGTATGTCCTGCCTTGTCATACTGTGTGTATATAATGATATTGCCCCTTAAATCCTGTGCAAGTCCTGAATCTGGAATTGTCATAGTAAATGTTGCAGTTTTTAGCTGCCCCGTGTAGGGGCCACTATCATATAATTCTCCATATATACTCCCTTCTGAATACATGACCGCCGATGCTTCTTTTGAACTACTTTCTATTACAGTTTCAGCTTTTTGTGCTGTGAAAAAACCTGCTCCAAGTATTGCATAGGAAAAAACCGCTGCCACCACGATAAATGCAATTAGTATTATTCCAGCTTCAAGCCCTGAAAACGCTTTATCCCTTTGCATAATAACACCTGAATGTTAATAATAACTATGATGCAATATATGCGTTTCGGTTACAATCAGAAAAAATCCAAATATTATTTTAATGTTAGAATAAACCGATTCATTAGTTAGAGATTAAGTCCATAGTATAATAGATATAAGCATGATAAAGAACATAAACAAAAACTCACTCCCTCTCTACTGTATAGTCTTCTGTTTTGTTCTCTTTCTCTCAATAACCATCACCCCACCTGCTTTTGTCTATCATGACGAATGGATATCAGGTAACCAGTTAAACCAACTTGCAAACGGCCACCAGATTACATATAGTGAAGGTAAATATGGGACACTTGCCGATGAAGAGATGTATGCATTCTTTACTCACCGGGCAAACGTCCTTGCATATGGACTATTCCTACCAGTGCTTTCACTTCCTGCATACTATCTCTTCCTTATCCTTGATTCAGGATTTAGATTCTTTGTCACGATAATCTGGGTACTGATGCCGATAATAATTGCACTCTTAACACTCCAATACTACCCAAATCACTCAAAAATACATGGCATATCCTGGCCATTCCTCTTGATTTTCCTAACATTTATCCTGTTCCTCTTAAATATTGTAACTTTTTACCCATTTACAGCCGCCGGAATTTATGATCCAGTAGAAGCAGCCGCGCTAATATTTACCGGACATATATTACTGGCCTTCATGTCAGTAGTCTTTCTCTTTATATGCAGACTTCTCTTCAATAACCAAATGTTTTCAACCTTTGGAGCAGTTGCAATGGTATGCTCTTCATCATACCTCTTCTGGACATCAAGTGCAAAAGATCATATTCTGACAGTTACTGTCTTTGCAGTAATATTTGCATCAACCCTCTATATGATAAAGAAAAATGAATACAAATTTGGAATAATCCCTTTCATTGCATGCGGACTGCTTGCATGGGTGAGGCCTGAACTTGCACTTGTAACAACAATACTTGTGCTTTTACTATACGCCTGGCATTTTATTCCAGAAATGCTTCAAAATAAACCGCAAAACATTAAAAAAATTGCATTATTATGCATAATACCACTATTTATCATAATAGGCGCTGCTCCATTCCTTGTAAATAATGCTGTCATGTCTGGAAACCCACTAGTTCCCCCATATCTCTTTATGGAACAGCAGATTGCATTAGAAGAATCATCAAATATTTCTGCGACAGGAGATGTAATAAATCCTTTGGCATCATCAGATTCTTCTAAATTAACAATAAACAACAGAATATTAGACTACTTTATCCCACAATTTGAAACATTACCATCAGATTTATATAATATCTTCTTCACATCCTTTGATGGAAAAATCAGCATTCTTGCAATATGTCCACTCTTCCTCATTGGAATTATTCTATACTTCACAAATTATGTTAACAAAACACTGCCCGGTGAACAAAGTTTCAGAAAAGAGATAATTATCTGCATTGCCTTTATAATTACAGTCTTTTTAACCTACATCAGCCAACTCCATGGCCAGATAACAAGTCCAGGGATTTGGCCGGATTACAGATATCTCTCTCCAGTTTACATACCGGCAGGACTTTTTGGCTTAATTGCACTATTCAATCTTTTCAAATCACAAAGAAGGATAACAGCGTTTGCCAAAAACACTTTACTGACAATGGCTGCATTTACGCCAGTAGCATTCATGACAATTTTTCTCTTTCCACCTTTTGGAGGAGGGCGTATTGGTTACACATCTTTTGAAGCAATTGTAACCTATATTCTCTGTGCAATTCTTGGATTTGTGATACTTTATAAACCGGCACGAAAGGTTCCAAACCTTTATTCAATACTAACCGGTGTTATTATTTCAATACCCCTTATATGGAATATGTTTCTTGTAATAATGCTCTCATACACACGTCTTCATGGTTATGGATTCTGGCTGCCACTTGTCGGATGGCTGTATGGTAACTGTGTAGTTATTGGATAAAATGAAAATTCTTCATATTACAAGTGTATATCCGGTATCAGAAGGCGACCCATATGGGATGATTATTGCAAATCTTTGTGAAACTATTCACAAAAAAAATGCAGATATCTGTGTATTATCTCCAAGGAGCAGTTCAGATGAACCTGTTCAGAACAGGAATGGGATTTTAATATACAGATTTCCATATATGCCATTTAGAAAACTTGAGAAAATTCCAGGAACATCTGGGATCCTTTTTGCAGTTAAAACTTCATTTGTAGCTTTTGTCAGTTTACCATTTTTCTTCTTCTTTGAACTTATATATGGTATCAAATGTATAAGACGAGAAAAGATTACAATAATTCATTCACACTGGATATTGCCTCATGGATTAATCGGTGCTATACTTTCAGCACTCTTTAATATACCACATGTATCTTCAGTTCATGGAACAGACCTTTCAATACTAAATAAAAGTGGTCTTCTAAAGATATATCTTAAATTCCTGACAATGCACACCGATATGATAACTACGAACAGTTCCTTTACGATGAATCATATCAGTAATAATACAGATTGTCCTTTAAAGATCATACCAATGGGAGTCTCAAAGGAATGGTTAGAAACAGAGATCCCTATGCATAAAGAGAGACCATATAAGCAGATAATTTTTGTCGGACGATTAATTCCCTTGAAAGGAGTTCATACTCTGATATCTGCAATTGATATTATCAATAAAAGGAATTATAATATCAGACTTGTTATCATTGGAAAAGGTCCTGAATTGAAATCATGTATTTTGCAGGTAGAAAAACTTCAGTTATCAGATATGGTAATATTCAAAGACTTTGTTTCACATGATAAATTAAAGAAATACTACATTGAATCTGATCTCTTCGTACTTCCCTCACAGGAGATCAATGGACAGACAGAAGGACTTGGAGTGGTTCTTTTAGAAGCAATGGCAGTTGGCATTCCTGTAATTGGTAGTAATACCGGAGGAATTCCAGATATTATCAAGGATAATGTTAACGGTCTATTAGTAAAACCAGGCGATCCTGAAGATCTGGCAAAAGCAATAATTAATATTTTTGAGAATGAAACCCTTGCCGATGACTTCAGAAAGGCAGGACGAAAGACGATAGAAGAGAAGTTTTCATGGGAAATAATCGCCGACAGTTTTATTGAAGTATACCGGGGAATCACAAGATAATTTTGAGTGTAAAAAAAGGGGATTTCTTATATCTCTAAATACTAAAAAAGAAAGATAATTCTCTCCCTATATTCAAGTAACAGTGATATAATCAGATTTAATGCTCTGACCTGCTCCACTGACACCTCTTGCCCATAATGTTACAGAGTAGTTACCTGATTTGGTATATTTATACGATGGATCTTTCACTGTTGAATAACCTCCGTCACCAAAATCCCATGACCACTGGGTTGGATAACCATTTGTATCATCATAGAAGTGTACTTCCTCTAATACTCCAACAGTTGTGTTTGAAGCTGAGAAATTTACAAATAGTGTTTCAGGGTTTAACTTTGATATCGAAGTCAAATTGTGATTACTTTTAAGAGTGATGGAATATGAGTCATTAACCATTTGACCTTTAACCGATGTGCCATTATCCAAAACATCAGTTAAATATGCCCCGGCTTTAGGTGTTATATTAAAGGTAAGTGTTTCTCCGGTATCACCATAAACCGGCCCTAACGGATAAATTGATGAGAATTCATCAGCATTTGTTTCTACTGAGTACTTACCTGTCGTAAAGGGTAATACATCTCCAGTTGCTATCTGACCAAGATCATTCATTGCAACTGCCTGGAAATAATATGATGTATTAACATCTAATCCGGCTAGAGTAGAATTAAAGGGTTTGGATCCTACTAAAAATTCAGGAGTTGTATTATTTGCAAGGTTATTATCTTCTTTTCCATAATCAAACCAGACAGTTCCATTGTTATCAGTTATTCCAAACTTATTAACAGTACCAAATAATGTTGCATTGGAACTTGTAATACTATCGGCTTTATCAGTTTTTACACTGACTTCAATCGGTGTTGGATCGGTAGTAAAGAATAATTCATTACCATATGCAGTCTCTTTAAGATTATTTGTGACTCCGGCTCTGAAATAGTATTTAGTGTCAGGTTCCAATCCGGTAAGATCAAAGTTGAACTTCTTTACCCCTACTATTTCCATTTCACTGGTTTTATTATACTCACCTGACTGTGTACCATACTCGAACCAGAAAACTCCTCTGGTCGCACCAGTTCCAAATGTATCAATATTGCCGTTTAAACGGGCAATATTACTTGATACTAAATCTGCAGGACTTGTGTTAATTTTTAGTGTCGGTTTTACAAAAGTGGTATCAATAGTGAAAAACCTGTTAATTGGAACAATTACTCTTCCATGTTTACTCTGATAATTTATGTACATTGGAATTCTGAAAGTTCCATCAGGTCTTTGTGGAGTAATCCCCCAACTGTTTAGAATCAACCAGTAATGATTATCTGGATTTTTATCAGTGTCATTATAACCTACCATTAATAATGCATGACCTCCTCCATCGGTATAATCAATGCCATCATACTTATCTGGATTAAATAACGAGGTATTTGGCTCATTGGCCCAGAAATTATTAAATTCCGTCCAGGATTCTCCATTAGGTAATCTTAAAGAATAATACAGGCCATGTTTGTTATTCAAAACTGTTTTAATGGTGTTAATCATCTCTTTCTGAGATAATGACGAATTAATCTGATATGAACTCATGTCTGAAATCTGATATGATGGTTCTTTATCAATATATTCAGCAGGCATATTGGTTTTTTGTCCATAATAACCACCAGGCTGCCCTCCATTTGCATCAAAAAATGATGCATTCGTGTTACTCCATGGAATCACTTTTTTACCTGATTCTTTTCCAAGATAAAACTCTGAAAACGTAAAGGCATTTCCCCCATCACAAGCGAAATCGCCAGTTGTTCCTCCATCATTATAGAGCGAATTTAGATACTGAATAGACAGACGATCCTTTGTATTTTCCTTTACTGAATGATCTATTTCAACAATGCCGGTTGATGCCCATGCCCAACAATCTCCACATGACCCCTGATATCGCTCTTTAGGAATATATGGGAGATATTCAAGTAAATTTAAATCCTGTGGAGAAAGATCAGAATCCACCGTCATCAGAACAGGCAAACTATCAAATATTTTCTCTTCCTCGATAATCTCTTCCGAAGTCTGATGCATTATGCCATATTCTTCAGAATCATCTGACATTACACCATATACGGATAAACTCACTATGAGATATAATCCTATGATCAATCTCATTTTTTGCAAAATACCCATAGATATGTATATTGACCGAGTATTATAAAAATATTTTGAATACTTCTCAACAAAAAAGATTGAGCGTTTTAGTTTAGTTATTGAGAAGTAACAGTGATATAATCAGATTTAATGCTCTGACCTGCTCCACTGACACCTCTTGCCCATAATGTTACAGAGTAGTTACCTGATTTGGTATATTTATACGATGGATCTTTCACTGTTGAATAACCTCCGTCACCAAAATCCCATGACCACTGGGTTGGATAACCATTTGTATCATCATAGAAGTGTACTTCCTCTAATACTCCGACAGTTGTGTCAGAAACTGAAAAATTTACAAATAATGTTTCAGGGTTTAACTTTGATATCGAAGTCAAATTGTGATTACTGTTAAGAGTAACGGAATAAGAATTATTTACCATTTGACCTTTAACCGAAGTGCCATTATCTAAAACATCAGTTAAATATGACCCGGCTTTAGGTGCTATATTAAAAGTAAGTGTTTCTCCGGTATCACCATAAACCGGCCCTAACGGATAAATAGATGAGAATTCATCAGCATTTGTTTCTACTGAGTATTTACCTGTCGTAAAGGGTAATACATCTCCAGTTGTTATCTGACCAAGATCATTCATTGCAACTGCCTGGAAATAATATGATGTATTAACATCTAATCCGGCTAGAGTAGAATTAAAGGGTTTGGATCCTACTAAAAATTCAGGAGTTGTATTATTTGCAAGGTTATTATCTTCTTTTCCATAATCAAACCAGACAGTTCCATTGTTATCAGTTATTCCAAACTTATTAACAGTACCAAATAATGTTGCATTGGAACTTGTAATACTATCGGCTTTATCAGTTTTTACACTGACTTCAATCGGTGTTGGATCGGTAGTAAAGAATAATTCATTACCATATGCAGTCTCTTTAAGATTATTTGTGACTCCGGCTCTGAAATAGTATTTAGTGTCAGGTTCCAATCCGGTAAGATCAAAGTTGAACTTCTTTACCCCTACTATTTCCATTTCACTGGTTTTATTATACTCACCTGACTGTGTACCATACTCAAACCAGAAAACTCCTCTGGTTGCACCAGTACCAAATGTATCAATATTGCCGTTTAAACGGGCACTATTACTTGATAGCAAATCTGCAGGACTTGTGTAAATTTTTAATGATATCTCAGGTGTCGGTGTGACCGTAGGCGTTGTTGTAGGTGTTGATGTAGGTGTTGTTGTAGGTGTAACCGTGGGTGATGATGTGGGTGTTGGAGTCGGCACCGTACATCCCAAAAGAAGAGCTTCATATGCATTAAGTCTTCCTCCGGTCACACATTTGCCGGTCAAACTATCTATCTTATCTACAGAATCAAGGATCCTTTCTTTAACTTCTACGGATTCTAAAGTAGGACATTGACTTAGTATTAATGCAGCAACCCCTGAAACATATGGTGCTGCCATGGACGTCCCGCTTGCGCCCATATATAGATTATTTGGGAAAGTACTGATTATGTATACTCCCGGAGCTCCAAGATCCACTGAATTTGCTCCATAATTTGAAGTTTGAGATAATATATCTTGATTTGATGTAGCAGCTACAGAGATTATGTTTTCACAATCATAACCAGAAGGATAATGAGGAGTTATATCAGAATTTACTCCCTCATTGCCTGCAGAACAGACAACAAGAGCTTTTGATGCATTGATTGCATCTTTTAATGAATTAGAATCTCCTCCTCCTCCAAAGGAACAACTAATAATATCTGCTCCCATTTTATCTGCATAGAGAATTCCAGATATTGCACCCGATATTGGTCCACTGCCATTATCAAGGAATTTTAAGGGCATTATTTTGACATTCCAGTTAACACCAGTGACTCCAATCCCATTATTCCCAACAGATCCAATTGTTCCTGCACAATGAGTACCATGGCCATGATTATCTATTGGGTCATTATCGTCGTTATAAAAATTCCAGCCATGATAATCATCAACATAGTTATTATTATCATCATCAATCCCATTATCTGGAATTTCACCTGGATTTACCCACATATTTGCTGCAAGATCTTCATGGGTATAATCAACCCCAGTATCTAAAACAGCAACAACAACATCTTTTGATCCAGTTGTAATTTCCCAGGCTTTTGTGGCATTAATATCTGCACCTATAGTGCCGTTCACACCATTAATTTCCTGCCCGGTATTTTTAAGACCCCAGAGGATTGGAAATAATGAATCATTTGGGATTACAGATTCCTCATTCACTGTCAACAGATAATCTGGTTCTGCATAGAGGACTTCTGGCCTATTATTGTAGTAATCAACCGCTTCCTCAACTGAAAGAACTCCTGGATCTATCACCTGCAATCCGGTAACACCCATATCAGAAAAATCTTCCATCACCGTTGCTTCGATGTTTGAATTAGCATCGGACATAGCAGATAGAGAAGTTTCATTATTCATTACATCTGGAGCATATCTGACGATTATTTGATCTGTCATATATATATCATCAGTATTATCTACAATTTCCGCAAAAACTGTTCCAGATAGAGCAATACATAGTATTACCAAAATTGCTGTGATCTGCTTTATCATTTTTCCCCCAAACCTGAATTGTTTGATTATTTGATAGATTATATATTCATTATACTATATATCTCCTTTGAACCCAAAAAACAATTTTTTTACGACATCAACGATAGTAAAAAAACCTATAGCATGGTTGGGATTAGTCCTGATGGTTCATCAGTCAGTTGACAAATACTACAGTGGATGTATTACAAAAAGAGGATCTAAAGTCACAAGATGGATATTTACACAGGTTGCCCTGGCATTGGGAAAATCAAAGCAGAACTAATTAAAAAATTAATCAGGAAAAACCAAATTGGATTTGTTAAAGCGATTAAAGCATTGGCTCGAAAAAAATAACAATTACTTAACATTTGATTACAAATGATGAGCAATATTGGGATGATTTGGGATTTATGAGATAATATCTCCTAAAAAAATCCGGAATGACATATCATTTTCAATTGATGAGATAATGAGGATTTCAGAGATACAATACTCCGATTTAGTATAAAACGGTAAACTCTTATCACCAAAAAAACGCCCCGATCGGGACTTGAACCCGAGTCAAAAGCTCCGGAGGCTTCTAGGATATCCACTACCCTATCGGGGCAACCTCATATCAATCGTTGGTTTAAGAAGATAAAAGATATGGTTTTGTTATTCTATTGTTTTATTATAGTGGTGCCATATTTTGCAGGCACCCTCATGACTTACCATACATGGGCCAACAGGAGTTCTTGGAGTGCAGACCTTTCCAAAGAGTTTGCAATCTGATGGCGAGGCAATACCCCTCAAAACCTTATCACAGATACATCCGGCCTGTTTTTTAGTAGGATGGAAAACTAATCCAAATTTCTTTTGTGCATCATATTTTGAGAACGCTTCACGTAGTTTTAGCCCGGAATCTGGAATAACCGGGAAACCTCTCCATTCCACATCACAGGGCTCAAAAACCTGATTCATAATAGATACAGCCTTTGGATTTCCATCTTCCATCACAGCACGCGGATATGCATTATCAACACGACAGACACCTTCACGAACCTGCGTTACAAGCATAAGAAGCCCTAAAAGGATATCATCTGCTTCAAATCCGGCAACTACCTGAGGAACCTTAAACTGTTTATAGTCAGTTATCCCGGATACCACAAGAACATGTCCTGGAAGCAAAAATCCATCAAGTGATGCCTCGCCTTGGGCCAAAAGCCACTTCATTGCCGGGGGGATTAAGCGATGACATGACATGATTGAAAAGTTATCAGGAGGATTTGTCATTAGAGCTGCAGCAACAGTTGGTGCTGTTGTTTCAAAACCAACAGAAATAAAGACAACTTCCCGGTCAGTTTCCTTAGCAATTTCGACTGCCTTATGAACTCCCTGAACAACTCTGATATCTCCACCTGAAGTTTCAAGCGATCCCTCTGATCCTGGAACACGGAGAAGATCTCCATATGTTGCGATAATGTATCCTTTTGATGCTAATTCAAGCGCTGCATCAATTTCACCCTGAGGAGTAATGCATACCGGACAGCCCGGACCCATTACAATCTTCAGATTTTCCGGCAGCATGCTCCTGATACCATTTTTCGCAATGGCTGCCTCATGCGTTCCACATACATGCATGAATGTCATTTTACGGTCACAAAGCTCATGCAATTTCTCAGCAATAACGTTCTTTTGAGGCATAAATAAAATAGATATGATGAGTAACCGTAAATAGGTGATTGGTTTTATGGTTGTTGTTTCCATGATATTCATTATAATTCTCGTTGTGGGCCTTACTATTGCCTCAATTATTTATGGAATCGGTAAATGGCTGCGCCCCCGCATTGAAAAAAGTTCAATGAAACTTGATGACATCATCCTGAATTCGTTGGGATGGCCACTTGTATCATCTATTATTGGATTGACTATTTGGGCCGCTATTTATTATGGAACTGAGCTTCCTGCACTATATCCGGGTATATTCATAGCACATATCCAGACGGCGATAATCATTCTCATGGTAACATGGATAAGCGCTAACTTCATTACACAATTTTTGCGACATCTCAGCGAACAAGCAGAGATTAGTAATAATCCATTTGGAGATCCAGGTACATTACATGTTGTTCAGATAATTGCGAAGTACATTATCTGGATTATTGCTCTGATGCTTATTTTATCGATTTTAAATATAAATATTGCACCACTACTTGCTACTGGTGGAGTGCTTGGTATTATTATCAGTCTTGGGGGTCAGGACTTGATTGGTAATTTCCTGTCAGGTATTACTATTGCACTTGATCAACCTTTCAGGATTGGCGATAGGGTAAAAATTGGGAATAATGTCGGAGATATCATTCATTTAGGTCCACGGAGTACACGGATTCAGTTGCTTGATAATCAGGTGCTTACTGTTCCAAACACTATGCTAACAAATGATATTGTCATTAATTATGCGATGAATGATGAGTTAAATAAAGTAAGACTTAATATTAATGTTAAATATGGGAGTGATATTGCACTTGTTAAAGATCTCTTGTTAAGTATTGGGAAAGATGCTCAGAGAATTGAGGGATGCCCACATTGTACCGCTCCGGAGGTGTACTTTTATGAGTTTGGTGATTCGGCGTTAAACTTTCAACTTGTGATCTACACACATGATTTTTCGCGTGTCCTCCAGATCAAAGATTATGCCAATACAAGGATTGAACAAGAATTTAGAAAGCACGGGATTTGTATTCCCTTTCCTCAAATGGCTATTCATATTTTGGATAGGGAGGGGGGATTACAGAATCAATAATTATATATTCTTGTTATTCATACATGTATAGTCGCATTATACTTTGTGAATGCCTCAGTGGCTCAGCCGGTAGAGCGCGTCCTTGGTAAGGACGAGGTCGCGAGTTCAAATCTCGCCTGAGGCTTTTTATTTTTGTTATTTTTTTGTTTGAGCATCAGCCATAGTATAATCTAACAATGAATCCTTTCTTAAAGGTATTAACGTAGTTAAGTTAACAGAACCAAAGTTAAATCTGATATGACAATGAAAGATAATAAGATTTCAATAAGATTTTTTGATGATAAGGAAGTTAGAGCCGTTTGGGACATTGAAGGTTCAAAATGGTTCTTTTCTGCTCTTGATATTATTGGGGTCTTAAATGAAGAAGATGATTACCAAAAAAATAGAAATTATTGGAAATATTTGAAAGCCAAACTGAAAAGATCGAATAATCAACTGGTTAGTACAGCTACCCAGTTGAAAATAACAGCTCCTGATGGAAAAAAACATCCAACTGATGTATTAGATTATGATAATGTGATTATCGTCGCCAAACAGTTCCCAAATAACAAGGCTACCCGATTTTTAGACTGGTTTACCTATAGCGACAACACTATTGATGGACAAAGTAGAAAAAAAGCATACACCCTCTTTGAAAGTAGTTTGATAAACAGTATTGAAATTGGGACAATAAACGGACTAAAACAGATTCATTCATATCTATTTGGGGGCCTTTATGATTTTGCAGGAAAAATCAGGACTGTTAATCTTTCAAAGGGTAGTTTTACATTTGCGCCGGCTATGTTTTTAGAAAATACACTTAATACAATTGAATCAATGCCTCAATCCACAGTTGATGAGATTATTAATAAATATGTTGAGATGAATGTAGCTCATCCATTCCGTGAAGGGAACGGACGAAGCACACGAATCTGGCTTGATCTGATCTTGAAGAAAGAACTAAAAAAGTGTGTAGACTGGAGTCTTATTAATAAATATGACTATTTGAGAGTTATGGAACAAAGCCCTTATGATAAATCTAATATTAAAAATCTGATTGAAAATGCTCTAACTGATAAAATAAACGACCGGGATATGTTTATGAAAGCAATTGACTATTCATATTATTATGAAGAAATCTGAAGTAAACGACTATTAAAACAAATTTCTATCCATACCCAAACTGTCTTTTTTGTTCCAGAGAAGATATAAATGTATATTTAACATTATTCAAAATTCATCATCTACCTTTGAAATTTCACAAAGGCTAAACTTGATCGCAGTTATTGGATGGGTTTGTTTCTATATTCGAAAAGAATTCTTGATTTTATATCTGTGCAGGACTAAACATCTATTGGAATTACATCCATACATCCTGAATTACAAATCCAATTTTATATTCATTTCGTTTACAGAAGAATGGAATCTGATTATAAATCGCTATCAGTTCAGTTATTACATAGTTTTCTATTAACATACCTTACAACATATCAGAAACAATCGGTGTTTTAGATGATACACCTGATGCTGGAAATGCTGAAAGACTTTTTAACAGCCAGGTATCACAAAGATATATTTTAAAATCGGAAATGTCGGTAGGGTTTGAAAGAGGCCCTGCCGGTTCTTCAATTTTTGAAACTTTTACTATAATTCCTACTGAAATCATCAAATAGCAATCATATTCTAAATCATGAGATATAAGTCCTTTTTTGATATGCGAAATATAGTTGAACCGGAATTGAACTCCATAAGGTTTAGTTTTGAAAAATCCAGGGCAAGCGTATTTTAGAAAGTCGGCTTCATAACTTCCAGTGATTGATTTAAGTAAACCTTTAATATCTTCAATATCATGATCATAAATCCATGATGATACAACTTCAGGCATTCCTCCAGTTATGAGGTAGTTTTAGAAATCTTCAACTCTGCAGGTAACTAATTTTGGTATCTGCTCGTATATTGACATCTCTTTTATTTCAGATTTTAATGCTTATTCGCAGCTAGTTATTGAGTGTTCTTCAAAGTTAATCGAATTGTTGAATCGGTAATCAAAAACTTTCCGAATTTCGCTTTAAACTACTACTAATAATATGATTGACATCGATTGGAACAAATGCAGCCAATTCTGATATACGGGTGTCATTCCAAAAAGCATATAATGGACGATGAAACATATACCAGTAAATTAGTTGATAATAGACACAGGAACTGTTAATTCATCTGAATAAGATTACGAGAGTATCCTCATAAAATCTATGGCAAATCCAGCGTTATTTACCAAAACAATCCCTATTTACCATATTGTAGATCATAGGAACCTACAGCAAATAATTGATAATAATGGCCTATTTCGCAAATCTTATCTAATTAATAAGAGCATTAAAAATATCGATATCGCCCAACCGGGAATACAGGAACGTCGCTTTAAATTCAGGGTTTCAGCATGTAAAGGGGGGTATTTGAGTGACTATGTCCCTTTTTACTTTGCAACTCGTTCCCCCATGTTATACTCAATCCATAAAGGAAATGTGAAATCATACAAAGGATCACAAAAAGACATAATTTACCTTGTTTCATCAGTTCAAAAAATATCTCAAAGGCAACTAAATTGTTGTTATACTGATGGACATGCAATACTTAAATTTACGGAATTCTCGGATGATTTATCTGAACTTGAACGTTCAATAGATTGGGAAATAATTAATTCATGGAGTTGGCATGATACTGATATAGATGTGGATCGGAAAAGGAAAAAACAGGCTGAATTTTTAGTGCATCATTATGTTCCATGGGAATTGATAGAGAAAATCATCGTGATAGATTCTATTATGAAGCGAAAGGTAGAATCTATTATTACAAATTCATCTACTCTGCACAAACCAAGTGTAGAGATACAGCAAAAATGGTATTATGATTAAAGGAGGTGGATAATGATTGAGGAGAGAGTAGGTAACATTATCGAAGCCGATGCAGAGGCTTTGGTAAATACTGTAAATATTGTTGGAGTTATGGGTAAAGGGGTTGCTTTACAATTTAAATTAGCGTTTCCAGAGATGTTTAAAGCATATCAAAAAGCGTGCAAATCTCATGATGTTCAATTAGGTAAAATGTTCGTTTACGTTCAATCCTCAATTTCCGGCCCTGATCGATATATCATCAACTTTCCGACAAAAGATCACTGGCGGGAAAAATCTAACCTAAATTACATTGAAGACGGATTAAAGGCTCTAATTCAGGAAATAAAAGTCCGTGGGATTAAATCAATAGCGATCCCGCCGCTTGGCTGTGGTATGGGTGGCCTGAATTGGGCTGATGTTTACCCTCTTATTCTGGATTCATTTCTTGAAATTCCTGATGTTCGAGTAATTATTTATCCTCCTCAAACTTCCCTGAGTCTAAATAATCCTGTAATTAATACTTCAAAACCCACTCTTAATTGGATCCGAGCAAATATTATTCGATTATTAGGAAAATATTGTGAACTTGATTATCGTTTATCGTTGTTAGAGGTCCACAAGTTATTGTATTTTTTTCAGGAATCTGGTGAAACTGATTTAAGGCTACGATACGTTAAACGTGAATATGGTCCTTTTTCAGAAAATCTTAAACATCTCCTTGAGAAATTCGAAGGGCATTACACAATAGGGTTATCAGATGGATCTACTAATCCACAAAAGTCAATATCGCTCATTCCATCTGCAATAACTGAGGCTAATACCTATATTGAAGAGAATATTGAATTACATCCTGAAAGTGAGAGTCGAATTCAACGTGTTCTTCAGTTAATTGAAGGATTTGAAACACCATATGGATTAGAATTACTTGCAACTGTTCACTGGGTTGTGATTCAAGATAAAGTGGATTCTGACGATTTGAATTTGGTGATTCAAACTGTTCATTCTTGGAGCAAAAGAAAACATGATGTGATGAAATCTAACCATATCGAAATTGCCTTGAAAACATTGAAAGAGAATGGCTGGCTTAACCCAAAAAAAATATTGTAACTGAGTTGGTCAATTTCTTTTTTTGAAAATATATTGAAATATCGATGTTATGACTTAATTAATGCCAAATAACATGAAAATGTAAGAGGTCTTATGTTCTGTGCAGGCTATTACAAATACCCCTACTACGCAGAAATATTCGTAATGAGTACTCATAGGTGGAATATTGGAGCACTGACCAAAGATTTCCCTGAATTGAAATTTTTTATTTTACGATTGATTCGGACTTGAGACTTACGAATAATCATACATCCTTTTTTATGTAGAGGATGGTATGATTCATGAAGTTATTCAAGACAAACTAGGGTGATTTTTTAGGTTTAAACCCACCTTTACTTCTTTTGATAATATGGACATTCATCTTTCAGGCATTCGTGATTCAATTCGGAAAATTTACAGACTATTACTAATGGAAGTTCCATCTTCACTTTTAAGTGTTCCTCCACAAATTTCACCGCTGTTTTTATCGAACAAAATAGATCTCTCTTACAGCATCTTGGACCTCCATATTTTGAAATCTCACTCAGGCATTCTGATGTAAGTCTGTTACCAAGTGCCCAACTCTTTTTTGAAAGGGGATTTGTCTTCAAAGCAACAGATAGAAAGACTCCTGCTGAAATACCTGCACCACAAGCACCAAAAAAACCACAAAATCCTCCAGGGATCATCTTTCCACGGTGTTCCATTGTTGTAAGGGCAGAATCTAAATCAATTTCACCTCCGGCATTTTTGTAAGCCGTAATAAGAGCAGAGCCTACAAGAATATGATATTCAGGACCGTGGGTGTGAATAGCGTCAAAAGCCATAATCTCATCTGCAATCTCTATTGGATCTTTTGATGTTGCGCTTAAACAAACATACCTGATAACCGCTGCTGCCGGTGAAGAATGACAATCATCACAAACAAAATGCCCTGACTCACAACAGGCATTACTTAAAAATTCTTTTTTGCATATACCACAGGTCATCTTTTCTGCATGTTCCAAATATTTCAATGACTTTTTGCAGATTATACAGGCACCGGTGTTATCTTTAGTCATTATCCATTAGTATTCGATTACTCTATTATAGTATTTCGCAAAAAGTTACACTGGTGAGGCTTTTTATAAGCCAATACTTTGAATATTTACAAATCCTACATATATCTAAAGATTATATGGTTAGCAATTGCATTTTGATAAAACGGCATTCCTTATTCTTCTTGCAGAATAAAGGATAGTATATTTGCCGGTTTGTTTGGCTTCAATCATTTCAAATCCGTGTGACACAAACAGTTGTTCTACCTCTTTTACTCCGTAAAAATGATAATCGCCGTTATTGGTATGTTTTATTAAGATGTTCGTCAGGAAACATAGAGGTTTTACTCCATATGGTTATCCTATCAGAAGTGTACCGCCGGGTTTTATGACACGACTCATTTCATCAAGAACAATATCTGGATTTATGTAGTGATGGAACAAGGCATTACATACTGAAACATCAAACATTGCATCTTCAAAAGGCAATTCTTCAGCATCTGCAAGGTAAAAATTTGGCATTGGGATATTTTTTTGCAGCGGCTATCATATTTTCTGATAAATCAATGCCGTAAATCTGATACTTGGAGTGCTTTAAGAGTCCTATAATATTGTCATTCCCACAGCCCATGTCTGATAATTTTCCAGATCCACCTTTTTAAGAGTTCAATAATCGGTTTATCCATCATCTGAAGGTATTTTGCATCGCCGGATATATTGTAAGTAAAAGTGGTTTCGTAAAATACAGCCTTGAATTTTCCTTTGCATTCATTGTTTAGATATTATTACTGCATTGTGTTATGGTTATACTTCATCTTCTATGAAACGTCCATTTTCCAATTTACTCCTTGAAGAATTATAACTATAGTTAATCATATCTTCATGACTGAATCGTCAAATATTTTGGTGGGATTATCTTCTTCAAAATAGACTTAATCATTGAATTAGTCAATGAAGGCAGATTTTCTCATACATGAAATACATATATACTTTTCATCAAATTTGATACAAAATCCTTCTTCAACCGGTTCTCCACAGATAGAACATACAAGGTTATTATACACTTTAGCCTTATCAGGAACATTTTCTTCAGTCTCCTTTACAATGAAGAGTTTTTCTGCCTGAACAGACAAGACATCATCAACATATTTACGCGATAACTCATGAAATCTTTCAACATCATCAGGTGATACCTTACCTGAAAAGACTTCAGGGCGAAGTTTTACCATCTCTGAATTTGTTGGCATCGCTTCAGGATCTCCAACAAGTCTGATAGATTCTCCAGTTTTACGATTGTAGAATGAAAAGGCATTCTTACCCCACTTATTTATAATGAGATTGCCCTTACCCAGAGTACATCCGGTGACAACCTGAATTGCATCAACTGTGCATGAATCAGTTTCAGCAATACAGACTACTTCTTCATCCTCTGAAAAAGAAAGATTAAGAAGCTTTTCTGCAAGTTCTGCCACCTTATATCCCAATGCAAGACCACCACAGGAATGACCATGAAATGCTATTACCTCTTCATACGGTTTCATGTTAAAACTGATTTAGATTTAAAGCTATAAAATCATACCACACATATAATAATATCCGTTTAGACATACTAATTGAAAATTTTTAATATTATATGAGATATAGTACTAAATTGGTAATGCAATGAAAAAGACAATCACTCTCTTTGTAACAACACTAATTCTCTTTGTATTAATTGGATGTGCTGTTGCAGCAGAGAATGCTATAGACAACGGTGATGGAACAATTACATTAACTGACGCTGCCGGGCGTGAGGTCATTGTCCCGGATAACCCATCACGTATAGCCGTTTCAGGCTCTGGTTCATCCAGATACTTCGCATGGCTCGGTGTAACTGACAGAATGGTCGCAGTGGATTATCAGGATAGTAGTCTTCTAATTCGAAATGGGGAAACCAGGCCATATATGATTGCACATCCAGAGATCAAAAATCTCACTGTTCTTGGAGCATCAAAAGGTGCGGTAGATGCTGAAAAACTCATGTCTGCTACCCCTGACATTTTATTCATGGCAGGAGTTTCCGATATTAGCATTCAGAACGCAAATGAGATCACAGAAAAAACAGGAATTCCAGTTATTCTATTCTACTCAGGCGATTATGTGACAAACACCGATAAAGTCGAGAACTCTCTTCGAATCATCGGTAAAGTTTTACATGTTGAGACACGTGCAGAAGAGATAATTAACTACTTCAAAGATATCAGATCTGACCTTGAATCAAGAGTTGCAGGGATTTCTATTGATAACAAACCTACAATCTACGTAGGCGGAGTCTCCTATAACGGTGCTCATGGCATCACAGGTTCAGACCCGACTTACTACGCATTCACAGTCCTTGATGCAAACAACGTCGCTTCAGGTCTTACAACAACCGCAAGCACAGGATATGCAGAAGTCTCTAAAGAACAGATTCTTTCATGGAATCCTGAAATTATTATCATAGATCTCAATACAATGGAAGCTGCAGGTGGAGGAGCGATTTACGAACTCCAGACAGATCCATCTTATCAGGAACTTGATGCAGTTAAAACAGGTGAAATTTACGCAGTAAATCCTCATACCTCAATGGGAACTAACCACGAAACAAGCATGGCAAACGCATACTATATTGGAAAACTTCTATACCCTGAACAGTTCGCTGACATTGACCCGGAAAAGATGGCTGATGAAATCTATTCATTCATGGACGGAGCACCCGTATTTTCCCAATTAAACGAGAACATGAAGGGACTTTCTTATCAGAAGGTTGAATTATAATGAAAAACAAATTCATCGCAGGCATATTTACAGGTTTATTGATTTTTGCAGCCATTGCAACTGTTGGATCTGTAATTGCCGAAACCACAGATGACACTATAACTGTCACAGACTCATTCGGACGCACTGTAACTATTCCGGCATTTGTAGAAAAAATTGCAATATCAGGCTCTGGTTCGATGAGATTTCCAACATATCTTGACGTTGACTTAGAAAAAATAGTTGGAATAGACTGGTCGGACAGTTCATTAAATGAATACCCAGAAGATCCCCGTCCATATATAATCGCTAATCCTGATATTTTAAAAATCGCAGCATTAGGCTCTTCAAGAGGTGATGTTGACCAGGAAATACTCTTGAAATCAGGGGCAGATGTGCTCTTAATTGCATCAAATGACGGCACAAACGCAGCAGAAGCAGATGAAATTACTGTAAACACGGGTATTCCAGTAATTCTCTTCTACTCAGGTGATTATGCCACAAATACTGAGAAAGTTCAGAAATCATTAAAACTCCTTGCTGGTATCTTTGGAAAAGAACAGAGATACACCGAACTCATTGAAAACTTTACAAAATTTGAAGATGAAATCATCTCTCTTGTTGCAGGTGCCGATTCACCAAATGTAAAAGCATATGTTGGAGGAGTATCTCATAGTGGTGAACATGGACTTGACGGAACAGACCCGAACTATCTCGCCTTCAAACTCTTAAACATAAACAACGTTGCAACTTCAATTCCAGATATTGGAACAAACACATATGCACAGGTTGCAAAAGAACAGATTCTTGACTGGAATCCTGACATTATCTTTGTAGGTCTTGGAACTCTCAATGCAGCAGATGGCGGAGCAATTTATGAACTCCAAAATGATGCATCCTATAAAGAACTTGATGCAGTTAAATCTGGCGAAATTTATACAGTAAACCCTGACCTTGCAGTTGGCGCAAATTATGAAACCAACCTTGCAAACGTTTACTATGTCGGAAAAGTCCTATACCCTGAACAATTTGCAGATATTGATCCTACAAAAAAGGCAGATGAGATCTACAGTGCTATCGTTGGTGGAAATGTCTTTGACAGACTCAATTCAAATCTGAAAGGACTTTCATATCAAAAAGTGGATTTATCCACTGCATAAATTTTATGATTGAAAACGATTTCTCCTTAAATTGTGTGGGTTTTGTAACCTATCCATATAAGAATCATGGAGTTACACAAAGACAAGGACAACTAAAAGTAAATTTAAGCAAAATCGCAATCAAACCTGAATTTTATGATGCCTATGATGAACTCTTTGAAGGTGATGACCTTGTTATCTTCTGTTGGTTTGATAGAGTTAAATGGACAGTTTTGAAATTAGTAAAATCATGTGACGAATCAAACCCAATTACAGAAGTATTTACAATTCGTTCTCCGAACAAACCAAATCATATTTCTAGGACGGTTGTTAACTTGTCAAAATCGAATAAAACATCTTCAGAGTAAAATGACTTGAAGCTTTAGATGAAACACCAGTAATGGATATAAAAAAACAATAGTTTAGATACACCAAGAAAAGATTGAGGAAAAACTATGAACAAAAATTACATATCAGGCATATTTGCCGTATTAATGCTTCTTGCAGTCCTTGCAACCGCGGGATCTGTAATTGCCGAAAACACAGATGACACTATAACTGTCACAGACTCATTCGGACGCACTGTAACTATTCCGACAAATCCAACAGACGTTGCAACAGCTGGAAGTGCAACCTGCCGTTACATGGTCTACATTGACGCACAGGACCGTATTACTTCGGTTGATTTTGGCGAAACAAGACCATCGCGTTTGACATTTGAACCACGGCCATTTGCCCTTGCAAACCGTCAGTTTGTCAACATGACAACGGCTACTGACGCAAACGCTGTAATCCCGGAAGTTCTTTTAGAACTCAACCCCCAAATGCTCATATTAGGATCTGAAACATATTCTAACGAAGCAGACAAAATCACTGAAAAGACAGGCATACCGGTTGTAATGATCGACGAAACGGCTGACCTTGGAACAAACCGTGAAAAGTTTGATTATAATATTAACCTGCTTGCAGAAATATTCGGTAAAGAAGACCGGGCAAAAGAGTTCTTATCATACATAGACGAAACTATCGCTGATTTAAACAAGAGGACAAGTAACATCCAAGATTCAGAGAAACCAACTGTTTACATCGGAGGAGTCGCATATTCAGGAGCACATGGCCTGACATACACAGAACCAAACTACCCACCGTTCCAGTATATCAACATCGATAATGTTGCAGCCGGAACAGACAAATCCACAACACTTGCAGTTGAAATCGCAAAAGAAAAACTCCTTGAATGGGATCCTGAAGTAATCTTCATTGACGCCACAACACAGCGTTACAAAGCAGATTTAACCGCATTCGAGTCACTCAAAGAGGATGAACTCTATAGTGAAATGACGGCTGTCAAGAATAATGAAATTTATGTAACTATTCCATATGTCTGGAATGGCGTTAACCATGAATCCTCTCTTGCAAATGCCTACTATATCGGAAAAGTTCTCTTCCCTGAACAGTTCGAAGATATTGACCCTGTTACTAAAACTGATGAAATCTATGAACACTTCGTTGATAAACCTGTATTTACAGAACTCAATGAGTTCATTAGTAACATCGGATATACCAAATATGAACTTTGAGTATGAACCAATATAATGAAATCTGGAAGATTAACTATGAATTGAACCAGAAAAGAACAGGATACACGTCGAGCGCTGAGCATTTTTCAAAATCTGAAAATGCTGAAAAAATGCTGAAAACTCTCCTTGACGGAAGAATGAACCGGGCAAAAGACCAGATCTCCTGTCTCAATTTTGAGGCAGGAAGTTCGGTCATTGACATCGGAGCAGGTCCTGGAACTCTTGCAGTTCCTCTTGCAAAAAAAGGTTGCCACGTGACTGTTGTTGAGCCATCTCCTGCAATGGCTCGTTGTATGGAAGAGTATAAACAGAGTCTGGATGTTACGGCTGATATTGCCATAATTCCAAAAATTATAGAAGATATTATTCCAGATGAGATCGGAACTTACGATTATGTTATCTCCTCTTTTGCTCTTGCAGTCAGAGACGTTCGCGATGCTCTTTTGAAGATGAACAGCCTTGCAAAAAGACAGGTTCATATCTTCTGGTTTATGAACAACCCTTCCTGGGCACAGATTGAAATAGATCTTTTTGGAAAAATCCACGATGGAGAAGAGATAAAACGCTCATATGCAGATTTAGTCTGGCAGGTACTTTATCAGGAAGGAATTTATGCAAACCTTTGTGTTTATCCGATGAAAGACAGACGGGAATTTTCTACTTTTAGAGAGGCACTTGATGAATATTCAAAGAATCTTTCTGTATCAAACGATAAGCAAAAGAAAATTGTTGAAGATTATCTAAACGAACATCTGATTTGTCATTCTAATGGTCGATATGCCCTTTTAGATAATGGAAAATATGCCCACATATGGTGGAACAAAGATGAAAGAGGCGAAAAACCCGGATTACCACATATACATCGGTAAAAAAGTCACTTCAATAGTCATAGGAATAATCGCATCAATTCTGATGTTTCTTGTCGCTGTGTCAGTCGGTGCGGTCTCAATTCCAATACCAGACGTCATCACTACAATACTTGGTGGAGCCGGCGGAACAGGTCTATTTGAAAGAATTATCTGGAATATACGAATTCCACAAGCATTAACCGCAATTGTTGCAGGTTCCGGTCTTGCAATAGCTGGAATAGCCATGCAGTCGGTGCTCAAAAACCCGTTAGCCTCTCCGTTTACTCTTGGTCTGTCAAACGCGGCTGCTTTTGGTGCAGCAGTTGGAATTCTGCTATTTGGTGCAGGAACTACAGGAAGCAGCATAGCAGATGCTGTAGTTGTAAACAATCCTTATCTAACAACAATTAGTGCCTTTGTTTTCTCGCTTCTGACAACTGTAATAATTCTAATTATCTCCAAGATCAGAGGGGCAACTCCGGAGACGATGGTATTAGCAGGAGTTGCTATCAGTTCACTGTTTGCAGCCGGACTTATGGCAATTCAGTATTTTGTTGATGATACACGCCTCGCCTCTATTGTATTCTGGCAATTTGGCGATGTCTCACGTGCAAGCTGGAGTGAACTTCTGATAATTACCGCTGTAACTTTTGTCTGTGCAGTATACATCTTCAATAAAAGATGGGACTACAATGCACTTGATGCAGGAGAGGAAACCGCGAAAAGCCTTGGCGTTAATGTTAACAGAACAAGGATACTTGGAATGATTGCTGCATCTCTTATTAGTGCGATTATTGTAGCATTTCTTGGAATTATAGGATTTGTTGGACTTGTATGCCCTCATATGATGCGTAGAGTTGTCGGCGATGACAACAGATTTTTAATTCCGGCAAGTATTGTCTGTGGAGCCCTTTTGCTTCTTGTAGCAGATACAGTTGCAAGGACGCTGATTGCACCACATGTCCTTCCTGTAGCAGTCCTTACATCATTCTTTGGAGCACCGGTATTTCTCTATTTAATCATTAAAGGGAGGAGAATGTGACCGGAGACCACAACCACGATGAAGTACTTCACGAACATCCTCACATGCATGGTGATGGTGTAATTCACACTCATCCACATTCACATGAACACAACCATGAACATCATACAAAAGGATCCGGGACAGCTTTACTCAAGATCAATGGTGTAGGCTTTAAATACAAAACGACTACGGTTTTGGATAATATTTATATTGGAGTGTCACGAGGAGAGATTCTTGCAATATTAGGTCCTAATGGGGTTGGAAAATCTACACTTCTTAAGTGTATGAATATGATCTTAAAACCAAAGACAGGCACTATTTTCATCGGAGAATTCGATCTTTCAAAGATGTCTCCAAAAGAAATTGCTCAAAATGCAGGATATGTTGCACAGAAAAATGAATCATCCCGTATGACTGTCTTTGATTCGGTTCTTTTGGGACGAAAGCCTCATATAGGATTGAAAGTCACAAAGCATGATTATGACTTAGTTTTTGATGCCATTGAGAAGTTTGGGCTCTCTGATATGCAACTGAAATATATTGATGAGATTTCAGGTGGAGAACTACAGAGGGTTTGTGTCTGCCGGGCTATTGTACAGGAGCCGTCTGTGCTTCTTCTTGATGAACCAACAAGTGCATTGGATCTTTCACGTCAGATGGAGATTTTAAGATTAATCCGTCATGTTGTCGATCAGCATAATTGTGCAACAATTATGACTATGCATGACCTTAATTTGGCACTTCGGTTTGCTGATCAGTTTGTTTTTATGAAGGACGGAAAGATTTACAAAATCTGTGATAAATCCGGTGTGAACTCTGAATTAATAGAAGAGGTCTATGGTATTGCTGTTGATGTAATTTATCATAATGATTTACCGCTTGTTGTGCCAAAGTGATTAGTAATACTTCATTAATAAGTCAATGAAGATTACACTAAATACAATAGTTGGTTACTTTGTATCTGAATTAGAAAACAGAAAGAAAATATCAGGGTTTACAAAAGGAGAAATCCCGTTTTTTTCAGATTTTGTAAGATATGATAACAATCTATATAACCATCTCAATGCAGAAAATCCGCTCATTTTTATATTTGACTCCAATTTAAGTTTATTATTAATCAGATCATGTAACCAAGGACTATATTGAATACATCTGATTTTATTCGTGAATATGCGACAAATTCACATAAACCATAAACAAAGAATACTTTTGGAAATAAAAAGTGAACTGTGGTAGTTCATCCAGCACCTGGAGGTAACAACTGTTCCATAATAAATAAAAAGACGAGAATATCATAATCAAACATGACAGAAACACTTAGACAGCCCTACGTCATCGGAGTCCTTGGTAGCCCGCACAGAAACGGGAATACTGAAACCCTACTTAAAGAATTCCTATCAGGTGCAGAAAAGGCCGGTGCACAGACAGAAATCATCTATATATCAAAACTAAAATACTCAAACTGTCGTGGATGCAATGCTTGTCATAAAGAAGGTAATTGTATCCTCAATGATGACGCAAATAGGGCTCTTGAACACTTAATGGAAGCTGACTGTATCGCGATATCATCACCTGTTTACTCAATGGGAATCACAGCAGACCTTAAAGGACTAATCGACCGGATGCATTACCTTTGGGTAAGACAGTTTAAAGTAAAAAATCTTGTCCTGCCACCAGATAGAAAAACAAACCATTTCGCATATTACCTCTCAACC
>CAYSSW010000022.1:0-32188 GCA_964434005.1 uncultured Methanospirillum sp. | reverse complement strand
GTACTTATGATTTACCTTCCGGGTTGATCATGGGGGTTATGCAACAGCCTCTATATTCGGTTATATAATTCTCTGGCATGAAATCAGTAATTATCCCCCCATTTACTTCATCTCTTGAATATTGTAGCATATTAAGGAATGTATCATTAATTGCTACAATTGCAAGATCAGAATTTACTGAATAATAACCACATGGAGCATTATTATAAAGATCAGTTACCTGTGCTGCTGCCATGTCACGTTCCTGTTGCAGGATGTGATAAGAGGTGTTATCCTGAATTGATCCAAATATTCTTGCTCCATCTTCTTCTTGCATGGTGTGATAAGGGGTGTTATCCTGAATTGATCCAAATATTCTTGCTCCATCTTCTTTTAGATCTGAAACCTCTGCTACCATTCTTACATATCTTCCTTCTCCGTTTGGTCTTTTTATCCAGAAACTTATGTCGGTATTTGTTCCATCCTGTAGCATTTTTTCAAAGGCGGAGTTGACTATTTCAGAATTATCAGGGGAAATCTGATCAAAGAAGGTATCAGGGAGAGGTTTGAAAGTTTCTGGATCATGTCCCATTATCTTTATCAGTTCTTCTGACCATTCCGGGGTAAGATCTTTCTTAATTACTTCAAAACTACCATGATGTGCGATTTTTTCTGCGAATTGAAGTTTTCTTCCGGCGTTGATCAAATTCTTCTCTGCTATGAGCCTCATATTAAGTTCTTTATCAAGTTCAACAGTTTTTTGTTGGTTTACTTTTAGTTCTTCTTTTAGACTATCAATCATCTTCTTAATGCTTAGTTCAAGCCGGTAAAATTCAAGTCCATGTGTTGCGTGGATTTCATGATCATAATCACCATCTGCGATTATTTCAATGTCGTTTATTATATTGTCAACTGGTTTTACAACAAACTTTGATATAATTATTCCAAAGATTATGAGACCAAAGACAGAAATAACTGTAAAATTCAGATATAGTTTTATTGAATCTTGTTGTTGTTCAATTAAAGGATTAATATCAAAGGCTATTTCTAGTACACGGTCAGTATAACGGGAAGATGGAGAATCCTGAACCGGGGATGGGATGTAACTATAATAAATCCGTTCATTCTGTTCTGGGATATCTATATAAAAGCTTTCCTGACCTTTAAAACTTCGATTGAGATATTCTTTCCTCTCTGGAAGATATGTCAGGTTTTTTGAAAGTGAACCAAGTCTTTGTAGTCCTTCCTTTGGATCGTCTTTGATTAGGGCATTTTGGGTGAAGAAAAAGACAGATGTTAGATAATTCTCAGGTATAAGACCGGTGGTTGGGTAAATATTATCCTGATTATTAAATGGACTTTGTATTAAGAGTCCGATTTCAAGCAGGTATTTGTGATCTATTGATGGAATATATGCCCATTTCATCTGGACTTTATCTTTGGAGGTATAACTTTGAAGCAGGGGATCTACTTCCATCTCATTAGCAAGTCTCATCTGTTGAAGCCTTTCCTGAAACTCTGGGAGGATATCAAAGTTATAGCCTTCTGCTCCTTCTTCGGTTGTTTTAAGAATTGTAGATTTACTATCAATTATGTATAAATTGAGATCCTGACTGTATCTGCTGATGTACTTTTGTCTTAACTCTTCAAGGTTTACAGAATCTGCTGTTCCACCTGCATTTTTGAAATCGTCCTGAAAATCAGCAAGTATTGCTTTTGCCATTTTATCATATACGGGATCATATTCATATCTTGCATTATTGAATAGTTCTACAGAATTTGTCAGAATAGAGACTGCATACTCTCTTTCAGTGAAATAGTCCTTCTCATTATTTTCAAGATTATCGTTACAGAGATGGGCAAAAAAACCGCAGATAATGAGTGTTCCAACTATTAATACGACAAATAAAATAATTCTTGTTAGAGAGTATTTGTTTGAGAGTTCTTTTTTTTTCTTCTCATTCATATTATGGCCTCAAATGAAAAAAAAATGTCTGATCCAAAGTATCGTGTTAAATTAAAAAAGGATTTTATGAAAAATGATGAATCAGAACAGATGTTCATGCATAATACTTACTCTTAAATGCTATAAGCATGACCCAAAAACCTTTTAACAGATCTCAGGAAGAGATTGTATGTAAGCATCTCTGAAGGAGTGATTAATTACTTCATTTTAGGTATTACTATTTGAGCATAATACTTCGTTTAATTCAATCTGATTTCATCAGAATTACCATTTTATAGATAAAACCAAATAATAAAAAAAATGACCGAATATTTACAATAATTCATATCTTAAATGCGCGATATTTTTGAGTGGGACTACAAGCAGTTTCGTGATTTGACAGGATTATGGTTATGTAAGAAGAAAAGTAATATTGAGATTTAAAAATTTGATTTATTCTTTTTTCCAGTAATTTTTTGGGATTACAAGTTTGAATTTTGCCCCTTCTCCTGGAATTCCAACTTCTGTTATTTCAATATCTGTAATTGATAAGATTTCTCTTACAAGGAATAATCCAAAGCCTGTATTATTGCCATACCCTCTATTAAAGATAAGTTCTTTTTTATCTGCTGGAACTCCAGGTCCATTGTCTGAAAAACAAAGAATTCCAGAACCATCAGGAGTTGACTGAAATGTTATCGTAAGTAGGGTCATACCAGTTGCATATCTTGATGCATTGTCTAAAAGGTTATAAACAACCCTGTCAAACATCTGGTCTGCCAGAATAAAGATTGATTGTCCGGTAAGATCTTTAATGATTTCTCTATCATATGAAAGATCATGCTCTGCTTTTGCAATACATAAAGAAATTCCCTGCCAAATAGGCTCTTTTATGCCCATCTCTTCATATATTCGTGTAAAGAGAATCTGATCCTTAATATTATCAGCTGCCGTCTCTGCAGAAATAATATTTTTGACTTCCGGATGATCTTCGCCAAGATTAATTTGCATAATTTCAAGAATACCAAGAATTATAGAGATTTGATTTAGTATATCATGTCGTGTAATACTTGTTAAGAGCTTAAGTTTATTTGCAGTGCTATGTAGGGCTTTTTCAATTATTTTTCGTTCTTTTAATTCAGTATTCAATGTATCAGTTTTTATCTGGTTTTCATCAAGTTGAATCTTTAAGTTTGTTATCATCTTCTTTATACTGTTTTCAAGCCTGTAAAACTCAACTCCACGGGTACTATGAATCTCATGTTCATAGTCACCATCTGCAATTATTTCAATATCTTCAATAATCTGATCAATTGGCCTGATAACATACCGGATGATAATTATTCCAAAGATTGTCATTGCAAATATTGCTATGCCAATTATAATAATAAAAAAGATGGCAGAGGATTTCATACTTTCATAAAGAGGCGTGGTATCTATCGTCAACTCAACTACTCTGTCTAAATATTCACCTGATGGTACATCAGAATTAAAGGATTTGATGTAACTATAATAAATTTGTTTATTCTCTTCAGGCAGGTCAATCACAAAGCTCTCATTATTATTGAAAGATCTGATGAGGTTTTTCTGGCGATCTTCATATTCTGTAAGGTTTGTTGTTGATGATCCAAGTCTTAACACTCCATCATGTGGATTACCCTTAATTATTGCCTCTCTTGAAAAAAGAAAGATATTTGATGGATAAAACTGAGGGGTTAGACCTTCTGTTGGGTAGATATTTTGTGCTTCAGCAAATGGACTATCTAATGAAAGACCGATTTCAAGAAGATATTTATGATCATCTGTAGGAATGTAACCCCATTTCAAAACTGCCTTTGAAGAATAACTTGAAACAAAAGCATCATTATGGCTCTCATTTGACAGTCTCATTTTTGTCAGTTGATCTATAAACTCTGGTGTTTCAGAAAAATTATAATTGACTGAATTTTTTTCAGTTCCAGCGATAATCGTTGAGTTATCATCAATGATATAGAGTTCAAGATCAATTTTATTTTCAAGGATATATTTTGATTTCAGTTTTTCAAGATCTACATTTTCAGGTTTTCCGCCCGCCCTCTCAAAATCTTTCTTATAGGTATCAAGTATTGAAGAAAGACGATCATCATAGGCAGTTTCATACTGATTTCTTGCATTATTGAATAACTGAATTGAGTTTGTGATGATGTCTATTGAGTATTCTATCTCGGAATTAAACTTGTTTTTAATCTTCTGTTGATCTGAAATACAGAGATTAGAAAGAATTAAGCCAATTAGGATTCCTAAAATTATCAGTATGATTACAAGACTTATCCATGTGATTGAAAGTTTATCTGTAGATTTTTTTGGTTTTAGATTAGTCAATTAGCACATCCGGTTTTATATTTCCAACAGTTGCCGGGAATTTCAAGTTTAAATGTTGCTCCCTCTCCATATTTTCCGATTTCGCTTATTCGAATATCAGTAATAGAGAGATTTTCACGAATAAGGAAGAGACCAAATCCGCTTTTGTCGCCAAAGTCCTTTGTAAATATAACTTCTTTTATATTATCAGGGACTCCGGGCCCATCATCTGAGAAGAATAGCAAACCATCACCTGTTAGTAGTTCTTCAAAAGATATCTTTAATTTTTTCATTTTTGTAGCATGATGAAGAGCATTATCAAGTAAATTGTAAATAACTCTATCAAGCATTGAATCTGCTAAAATACAGAGATTATCTGGATAATTTTTTTGAATAATTCCTGGTTGATATTTTAAGTCATTGGATATTTTTAGAACAATTGTAGAGAGGTTTTGCCAGAAAGGTTCTGATGCCCCCAATTCATCATAAATTTTCGTGAACAGAATCTGATTTTGGATTTTATTAGCAGCAGCATTTGCCCTCTGAAGGGAGGGAATTTCTTTATGGTTGTTGCCAAGATTATCAAGTGTTATCTCAATTGAACCTGTAACTATTGCAACCTGGTTTAAGATATCATGTCTTGTAATGCTGCTTAAAAGTTTTAATTTTTTACTTGTCATATTCAGGGCTTTTTCAATTATAAACCGCTCCTTTAGTTCACAGGTTAGTTCTTCTGCTTTTTTCTGGTTATCCTCGATCTCTTTATTAAGTCGGTCTGTCATCTTTTCAATGCTATGAGAGAGCCGCTGGAATATAAATTCATCATTATCAGGAATTTTATGTGAATAATCTCCGCCGGCGATTATCTCGATATTATCGATCATTCTGTGAACAGGTCTTATAACATATCTGATAATTATTACTCCAAATATCAGGAATAATAGCAATGAAAGGATGATAATGCCGATATATAACTGAATAGTTCCATATTGTGTCTTATTTAACAGGGCTGTGTTATAGGTTATCTCTATTACTTTGTCAGGAAGCAGACCAGATGTTGTGTCTTGTTCAGAGGAGTTGACATATATATAATAGACTCTCTGGTTTTCTTCGGGAAAATCCAGAGAGAAGGTTTCTTTTTCAGAGAAACTGCGATTAATGTTATCAAGTCGACTGTGGATGTCTGATAGTTTATCAGTAGATGATCCATACTCAACGATTCCTGTCAGGGGATCATCTTTAGTTATGGCATCATGTGTGAATAAATGAACCGTTGCAAGAGAATTTTCCGTTGATCTATTAACTTCTCCGAATTTATAGATATTATCATTTTCATATACATTATTTATGAGAAGGATGGTTGCAAGAAGGTATTTGTGATCTGCTGTCGGAATATATCCCCATTTCACTGATATGTCAGAATAGTTACTTTTTAACAATGGATCAACTTCAGTGTTATTCTGGAGACGAATATTTGCAAGTTTGGTTCTGATTGAAGGCGATAGAAGGAAGTTATATCTTGTAGCCCCGGGTTCAGTACTCTTAACTAAAGTATTCTCTTGATCAATAATATAGAGATTTAAACTTTGGTAATACTTGGTTAATAGATCTCTTTTTATTTCTTCAAGATCTACTGAATCCGGGTTTCCTCCTGCCCTTTCAAAAATTTTCCGATAATCAGTCAGAATATTTTGGGACATATTGTCATAGAAAAGATCATATCTGTAAAATGCCTTATTGTACAGGATAAAGGAATTAGCAATAAGCGTAGCCCTGGCATCAGTATCATTATAAAAATTCTCTTCATTTTGCTTTATATCTAAAAAACATAGATATGTAAATATAACTGTTATCAGAATAATTCCAACAACAAGTACAACAAGCAATGAAATCGAGGTAATAGAATACCTATCCAGAATTCCTGAACTATTAGGATCCTTAATTCGTGACATTTAATGAAGAGGGATGCTACAACTATATTAGTAAAACCATATCAATTTATCTTTAAAGATTTCTGGATCGTTTGAGACCGTCCATGATCAAATTATGACTGAACAGTATAGTGTTTGAAATGCAATTTTTTCAGTTTTCACATTTGGCTGTAACTTACACAATTGTTCATTTTATTATTGGTGGATACGGCATAATATAAATAATTTATATAAAAAAAGATCAACAGCATCCTCTTTTTTGTCCAATTTAATCCATAAATTGGAATGTTATAAACATTAATAGATCGATTATAAATTAGATATAAAACGTTGATCTTTGAATATCTGGCGGTTTCCTCATAAATTTAGTAAGAAGAATGATTTGATATATTATAAAGTGTTTAATTAGATGAAACTCTTTAGGCTGATTTTGTATCCCTTTTACCTCAAAGAAGCATTTTTTCTGGTTTTGGTCTTAAATACAGGTAAACCGGAATGCTCATTGACAAAAACATAATAAGTAAGATTGAAAGAATCAGGGGTGATCCTGATACTTTCTGTATGCTGCAAAGTATTATCATCGATATCCTTGGTTTTTGTAATAAATGAGACTTAATGTTCATTAATTATCATCTTCTTTAACTTTTTTACATTAAGTTGCAAATGGCATTGGCATTACCTGTTTAATTTTTGGTATCCTCTTAGAGAACACTATTAAACTCATGTGAGAAACAATATCCTGAATTATTATGTTGGGATTGATAATTGGTGTAATTGTTGTAGTCATCCTTATAGCTCTTGTACTCTGGATGTTTACAATTTATAATCGGTTTGTTACGCTCAAAAATTCTCATGAAGCAACTTTTGGTCAGATAAAAGTGGCCTTAAAGAAGCGTCTTGATATGATTGCCGAGCTCCTTGGATCTGTTAAAAGTTATGCAGCATTTGAAAAAGACACTCTTGAGCGAGTGACAGCAATGAGGGCCTCTGTAGGCTCCGCTGGAGCTGGAGACATTGCATCTCTTGAGAATGAATCAAGATCTATCCTTGGAAGACTCTTTGCAGTGATGGAAAATTATCCTGATCTTAAAACTTCACAAACCGTCACCTCTCTGATGGATTCAGTAAAGGTTCTTGAAGATGAGATAGGTAGACAAAGATATACCGCAAATAACATCGCAGAACAGTATAACACGATGATAGACACAATTCCTTCAAATATTGTTGGTAAGATAACTGGTATGTCAAAACTACCATATTTAGAATTTGAAGAAGAAATTCAGAAAACCCCTGAAATTTCCTTTTAATCTATTTTTCCAATTTTTTCTATATCTATCCTCATAAAAAATCTTATAACTCCGTCAGTTGTCTCTTTTGTTAATGCAGTTCTCTAAAACTGTCGTTTCAAGATTCTTAACAATGGGCTTGACTTGTATCAGTTGAGATTTACCTTCCGGCATCTTTTACAATTCCAATTGTCGCTGATAATGAATTAGTAATCAATATGTCGCCGTGTTTATTGTTTTAAAATAGTCGGATGTCAAAATACTCATATTATGGTGTTTCACTATAACTTTTCCAAGAAATAAATCTTATAACTCCGTCAGTTGTCTCTTTTGTTAATGCAGTTCTCTAAAACTATCGTTTCAAGATCCTTAACGATGGGCTTGACTTGTATCAGTTGAGATTTACCTTCCGGCATCTTTTACAATTCTAATTGTCGCTGATTATGAATTAGTAATCAATATGTCGCCGTGTTTATTGTTTTAAAATAGTCGGATGTCAAAATAGTGATAATAAAAAAAAGAAGAAGTATTCTTCAATTTATGGTGTTTCTGCTATGACTTTTCCTCCCTGAAAGATTCTTATAATTCCGCCACTTTCAGAGACTACTATCCCTATTGCGTTTGTCTCTTTTGTTATTGCAGCTACTGAAACATGCCTTGTTCCAAGGCCCTTTTGTAGATGGACTCCACTTGTATCAATTGAGATGTATCTTCCTGCAGCTTCTACAATTCCATTTTCACGGATAACAAATGCTCCATCTACCTGTGAAAGTTCCTTAAGATTTTCACGCATATCTGGATTTGTAATCAATCGTTGTGAATCAGAATGTCCCTGAACCGGATTTAGGATAAGTTGCCGTGATTTTTCAAGTACTTTATCTGTATCTCCAATGATAAATGCTGTTCCAACTTTTTTACCTTCACGACCTTCTCTTGCGATTTCAATTGCTATCTTTAAGAGTTCCTGGACAATGTGAGGATCTCCTGTATAAGTGTCAGATATTTTTGTAACAAGATCCTTTGGTTTACCATACTGTCTCTGCCCTCCAGTGATATTTTTCCCACCTTTTCTTCGTTGAATATATAGTGCCCCCCATCCACCAAAAATCAGAGCAACAATCACTAAACCAATAATTCTTATATCAAATGTTGCTGTATTTTCCAGATTTGATATTATTGTCTGGTTATTTTCTGTTGAATTTGATTTATCTGTTCTATAATCCGGATTTACAAGTATAAGTCTTCTATATGACTCATATGCATCGTCTGTGTTTCCGAGTCTGCTTTGACAGATATAACTAAGATATAGAGCATCAGCATAATATGGCTCCCGAACAAGTGCTTTATTCAGATCTTCAAGAGCTCCAGAATAATTCCCAGAATCCACAAGAATTTTCGCCATATCGTAATATTCTTCAGCGGTTAAATTCCCTTCATCAGAAGCCTCTGCTGTCTCTGTTGGTGTTTGTGTGACTGTTTGAGTCTGGGTAGGTGTCTCAACGCGGGTTACAGTGGTACTTGTTATTACTGGTATACCTGAAGGTTGCTCAACTGGTGGTTTCACTTCAGGTTCTTTTGTATGAATTGGAGCTATAGTTGCAACCGGATCCACAACTTCATCTTCACCAGGTGCCTGTGGCGGAGAGATAGTATCAGACCCTACGGCATCATCAGCAAAGGAAGAATTTACTCCTAATCCCAAAAGAAAGAGTAGAACCAGCATTATTATGTATGTTTGTGTAATGCGGTTCATGTTAATTATAGGGTGTTTCAAAAAGATAAATATGGTATCATGAAAATGGTATCACATATCTCTTAGTCTATTAAGTTCACGAAATTTATGCAAATCCGGCAACAATGATATGATCCCCGGATACATCATTAAACCGATATTCATACGCAGTAGGGCGGGTTACACCATCAACAACCAGAGATGTCAATGTTTTACCTTCTTTTGGAGTCATGATAAATGATACTGATTCACCGGCATTAACCTTGATTGTTCCTTCAGGAAATATTGCGCCGCCAGGACCTGCTGAAGCAGATATTGAGTAGTACGTATCTTCTTCTACTGATGCTGCATTAGTAAGCGCGATTGATTCAGGTTCAAAATGAACTGTTTCATCACCGACGCTTTCATTAATTGTTATATTAACGTGTGTTTCATTAACAGTGGTATTTGAAGGTTTAATTTCTTCGGGTTGAGCAGTTTCAAGAGTTTCATTAAATGTCTCATTGATTGTTCCATTTATTGGAGTCTCATTTACAGTCTCAGGGGTAACATTTCCGATATCAACCTCAAAAACTTCGGTGTTAGTATAATTATCAGTGATGTTACTCTCTACTTCATACACATTGGCAAGTGAAAATACAGGTTCAGCTGTTGTTTCAACAGGGTTTGTTACCGAAAAAATCCCTATGGTTTCATTCGTCTGGTTTGAATCAACAGTTTCGGAAACAACGGTTTCTGGTGCACCTGTTTCTGATACTAATGAAATTGGAATTTCAATTGTCTCACCAGCTCCCGGATAAGGTGAGATTACGCCTGAAACAGAACTATATCCTAAGCAATCCACTTTGTAACTGGTATATATCTGTGGAATTGTCGGCACTGGAATAGTAATAGAGTTCTCTACAGTCTTATCAAGCACTACATCATTACCTGTCGATGTTACCAAAGTTACGGTTGAACCCGGAACTAATGCTGAAAACTTCAGGTATCCAATACCCGGCGTTGCTGATGCTACAGATGATGTTGATTCTATAGGTGGTGTTGATGTAACAGATGGTACTTCAGTCTCTATAGGGACAGATTGAGTCTGTATAATCCCTTCTACCTCATCTACTGCATATGCATTTGTAACCGACTGATTCTCAATATCAGATGATAAATTTCCGGTTATATTGGCTGTTGTCTGAGAAAAAGAAACATTTTGCTCAGAATCTGAGGTTTCATTAGCACTTTCATTGACACTTTCATTTTGGGCACTTAGCTCTGCAAGTTCTTCAGGAGAAAGAGGAAGTGCTGGAATTATAGTAACATGTGGAGGTGCAGTTACCTTCTGTGCAGTTGGATGAAGTGGGAAATAATCAGTGTTGAGTGCATTAATCTCATATGGTTTATCGCAGATACCATATCCGTCCTCATCCTTTGCAGTATCAGAATAACCATCTGCTTCAGAAGAACTCCAGTAATTTCCTCCTGAATATGGACCTCCAAGAATGTTTGTTCCTTCATGCAGTGTCGTATTCCAGATAATTCCATCTTTTACATTATCTGCATCGATGTTTATTGCACTTGCAAAGTAATTGTCAACAACCTTCAGGTTAGAAATCTGACTTCCGATGACAAATACAGGTCCAACATCAGTCTTTGAGAAGTTATTTCCTGAAATTTCTGCATTCTGGAGATCATCTATCTTTAAAGCTGCATATTTATTGTAACTTACCGCATTCTTGATAATATTTACACCATCAACATCGGTAAGTTCAATTCCATAAACCTGGCATGAGTTAACATTGTTAAGACTTAAATTAACATCCTCTGCATTGATGATTAAAATACCTGTTCCACCTTCTTTTATGGAATTCTCATTAATTTCAATATTATTAGAATGTGATGCAATTGTCAGGGGTTTTGAAGTTTCACTAATTGAGTTTGAATCAATTGTGATATGATCAGTATATTCAAGCCCTATACCTGTATTTGAGTTTACAATACTACACTTTTGAATGCGGTTATTATCAACCACATCACCTTTTACAGACTTATAACTGATAGCACTATCCCAGTTTTCAAGTTTGAGATTTTTTATGGTCACATTCTTTAAAGAATCACCATACTTGTTTACGAGCACTCCGACAGACTTATCACGCTTTGTGCCACCAATGAAGTAATTTTTCCCATCAATAATTACATCCGAAGAGAGCACTTTGATACCATAGACATCTGAAATTCCCCTTGCATCAGATGTCAGTTCATAAGTTCCAGGAGCTGTTATTTCAGCTGGGGGGGTTATTGGTTGAGCCTCTACTGCTAATGTAAACAGTAGTATTGCACAGATCAAAACAATATAATCCATCCATTTCATGTTTATACACCTGTTAATCGAAAGATATGAGGGGGTTTCCCCACTTGATTAACATTTTGTTTGAAGGTGTATAAATCTCCCGGTGTTTCTAATGAAATTAGAATTCATATTATGACAAGGAATAGATCTACTTATAAACAAATTTTTAGAAACATCAAAAGAGGTTTATAAAACAATCAATATTTGAGGATAAAAATAAAAAATTCCTTCTTGCGTGTTTCAGATTTAATAGAGCCTGTTAGACCAATTGATAATTACAACAAATTTCGAAGACTACACGCGCTGATTGATGCTAAAAACCGGCAATAAAAAAAGCAGGTTAATTATAACAGGCCGCAGATCTCACGGACAACTCTTATATTTTCTGTATCTCCTCTGATCTCATTTGTTGGAGTTTCACATATAAGCGGTGTTTGTCTAATCACCGGGTTATTTAGGAGGGACACCATTCCTGTCTGACCTATCTCTCCAAGTCCAATATGTTCATGTCTGTCAAGGCCTGATCCACATTCACCTTTTGCATCATTCAGATGAATGAGTTTGATCCTTGATGTTCCAATTAGATTGTCTATATTTTCCATAAGATCTGCAACAGATTCGTTAGATCTCATCTCATATCCGGCGGCAAACGCATGACATGTATCAAAACAAATCCCGGTTCTTTCAACTTCAACACCGAAAAGTACATCTCTAATATCTTCTATCAGGCTTCCAACAGAATTTTTCTCACCGGCAGTATTCTCAAGCAGTAACATCGTTTTTCCATTATATCTGCTAAATACTTCATTAATTGCAGCGATTACTCTCTTTTTGCCTGCCTCTTTTTCATCAGAGGCATGTCCAAGGTGAGTTACAAGAAAAGGGATTTTAAGCATATCACATCGATTAAGTTCCTTTTCTAATGCAGATATGGATTTTTCATATACTTCAGGGGAATTTGCTGCAAGGTTTGGGAGATATGGCATATGAGCAAAGACCGGGGAAATATCGGATTCCAAAAGTATTTTGCAGAAAGAATCAGCTTCTTTTTCGAGGATTGGTTTAGAAGTCCATCCTCTCGGATTTCCTGTAAACATCTGAAAACAGTCACATCCTGTATCAAGGGCACGGGTTACTGCTTTGGTAAATCCACCGCTGATAGAGAGATGAACACCTACTTTTACTGCCATCATTCACTCCTGATTAATATGGTCTTTTCGAGAAGATAATTATCAAGAGCCCGGATTCCATTCTCTTTTGAGAGACCTGATGCCTTTATTCCACCAAATGGAACTTCAGGTGGTATTTTTAGATGTTGATTAATCCATACAATTCCACTTTCAATTTCATTTACTGCTTTTGTGATATTTCGAATATCATGAGTCCAGATAGAGGAACCAAGCCCAAAACGGGTATTGTTTGCTTCTGTTATGGCATCATCTAGAGTGTTGTAAACAAAAACCGGCAAGATAGGTCCAAAAACCTCTTCTGAAAAGACCGGTGCATCTTCGCTGACATCTGTCATCAGGACCGGATTCATAAAATTACCAGGGCCTCGGATATCAGATCTCGTAGTGTTTACAATTTTACCCATATCTCCCGAAACTGTCCTTTCAATCTGGCTAATCAGACGTTCACGTTGCTTTGCTGAGTGCATAGGTCCCATATCCACTCTTGTAAGTCCATCACCAGTTGTAAGTTTTGATATCCGATTTTTAACAAGTGACAGAAACTTTTCTGCTATTTCATCATCAACAAACACTCTCTTAACTGCAGTACAGGTCTGACCACAGTTGTAAAACCGACCTGATACCGCTCCTGCTGCTGCTTTTTCGAGATCTGCATCTGCACACACTATCATTGGATCACTACCCCCAAGTTCAAGTGTAAGTCTTTTCATAGTAGGCGCTGCAAGAGTTGAGACGCGAATACCTGTATTAATTTCACCAGTGAATGAGAGAGATCTGATATTTTTATTTTTAGCAAGAGCTTCACCTACAACTTTGCCCCTGCCAGTTACAATATTTAAAACACTTTCAGGAAGCCCTGCCTTTACCATATGAGAGGCTAATGCCATACAGGTAAGTGGAGCAGAAGTTGCAGGTTTTAATACCATGGTGTTGCCGGTTACAAGTGCAGGGCCAATTTTCCAGCCCATTATGAGGACCGGCATATTCCATGGGATTATTGCTCCACAGACTCCAATTGGGTTTCTTGCTACAAATGAATGCCCGTATAATTTTGAAGATGAATATTCACCCCGAATAGATCCACTAACTGATGCATAATATTCAAGAATCCTTGCAAAGCCGGCAACTTCATTTTTGGACTCGCGGAGAGGCTTTCCCTGCTCTTTTGTCAGGAGTGTTGCCAGATTTAATAGATCTGATCTTATAACAGAAGCAGCAGAAAAAAGAATTTTGCCTCTGTCGACCGGATCAACCTTTGCCCATGCAGAAAAAGCAGACTGACTTTTGTCTACTGCTTTTTCAACATCTTCCGGAGTTCCATTATTGACACTTCCTACAACTGAATTGTCAACCGGGTTTAATACAGAAATATTAGAAGTATCATCCGAATTATTGAGGTTCATAGTTACTGATTGTCTGCATGGTTTAAATGATTGTGGATAATGTGTGGGTGTTTAAATATTATCAGATACTTTATCGGCTAATAACGATTTTAAAGCGGTGACATAAGTCTGACATTCCATCAATTCATAGATGAGGAAGAGAAACGAAACTTTTCCATAGAATTTTGAAAAACAGTTTACGATAGTTGGATAAGTTAAATGTTGATAAAATCCAAAGTGGAAACTTTGGTAGAAATGAATAACGTTTCTTTTTTTTGTTATCAGTGAGAATTCTTAACTGTTGATTGTTCATGCTGCTCATCAAAAAAAGGTGTATTGGCGAAGCTCACGAAGAGGTTATCAGGCTTATAATTGAAAAAAGTGAGGGAAACATCCGTATTACTGAAGATAACGAGATAACATATGATCCAGAAGATCCTATCTGCATTCATATAGATGAGCCCCTTTCTGAACCGGTAAGATCAAGTGCGTCTCTATTTGGAGAAGGTTTTTCCAACCAGTATCAGGCATCACTCTATACAATAACACCACGACGTGGGGATGGTACTGATGCAGTATATACCTACGGCAACAGACTTCGTGATTATCCTTGCCCTGAAATGGAATATTGCTCAAAGGATAAGAGAAGATTTTTGGGAATTTTAGATCCTCCTCCTCAGGAGAACTTGTCTGGAAAGGAAATGGGTGGAATGGAGGAATAGATCAGATTAAACTCTCAATTATTGATCGTCTTATAGAAAATCCAACAAGTAGAAGAGCTATCGCAATAACATGGACCCCAGAATTTGATATTAAAAGCAATGAACCGCCCTGCCTTCAGATTGTTCAGTGCGTAATAACACATGAAAAGAGTTTAAACCTAATTTGCCTCTTTCGAAGTAATGATATGCTCTCTGCGTGGGGACAGAATGCATATGGTCTTGCACATCTTCAACAGTACATTGTTGATGAGATAAATAAAGGCTTAAGTTACAAATCCGGCGAGAAAATCACAATTGGTTGGCTTGAAACCATTTCTATATCAGCGCACATGTATTTTAAACGGGATCAACTTGAACTTATGCGATTTGAAGATAAAGACAAAGTAATGGAAGCATTTTCAAGATTTCAAAAAGTCAGACATTAGTCTCTCCGGATCATAAGAGAATCTCTTTTTATTAAAATCACACAAAGATTAAATATGCAACTTGCCGAGTTCCGGGTCCAGAATTATAAAATTATTGAGGACACCGGATGGGTTCCCGTTGATAGACTTACGATCTTTGTTGGAAAGAATGAATCAGGAAAATCTGCAATTTTCCGTGCATTATCAAAACTGAATCCATCAGATGGAGCTGGTTATGATGGGCTCAAGGAATTTCCGCGTCAGCGTTATGCGTTTGAAATCACAAAAGAAGACTGGCCGGTATCATCTGGTCGATTTATTCTTACAGATAGTGAGCGTGAAAAATTAACTTCCATATCAGAATTATGTCGTAATGTTGATTCTGTAGAGGTAACAAGGCATTATACGGGCAGATATTCAATAACCTATCAGCCTGACATCGGAATAGATCTCATCACCATCAATGATCTTAATTATGCACTTGACGTTGCTGTTGAACAGATTAGAAATTTAGTGGCACCAGAAGGTCGGGGAACTCAGCTTGGGCAGATAAAAGAGACACTTATTGCATTCTTTACCGAGCATAAGAGTTCATTGCCTGAAAATGGGCAGATTCAACGGCGACATGTTGAAGATATCATCAATATTTTAAAGACAAAGGCCAATGAACCCTGGCAGGGAGAACTGATAAATCCTATAAGTGAACCTTTTTACAGGATTAAGCGCCAAATGGAGACTTATGATAGTCTGATGGCGGCAAACCGATTTGTGATAGAGCATCTTCCAAAGTTTGTTTACTTTGATCAGTATAGTGTCATTGAAAGTGCAGTGCATATTCCAACTTTTATTGCAACATTAAAATCGCATCCAGATTCTCCAGAATTAAGGGCCACAAACTGCCTGTTCAGGCATGTAAACCTTGATCTTGATCTGCTTGATAAACTTGGTTCTCATAAAACTGCAACAGATGATAACCCAATTATTCGAAGACAGGTTGATGAAAGATCTATTCTTCTCTCAACTGCGTCCAATCAGATGACAAAAAAGTTTGATGACTGGTGGGAACAGCGAAAGATTAGATTCAGATATGATATTGATGGGGATTACTTCAGAGTCTGGGTATCTGATAACCTTAACTCTTCTGAAATTGAGCTTGAACAGAGAAGTGCCGGTCTTCAATACTTCTTCTCATTTTATCTGATATTTATCGTAGAGTCAGGGGATACCTATCAGGACAGTATTCTTCTTCTTGATGAACCTGGAATTGAGTTACATCCAACGTCACAGATAAATTCTGTGAAGTTTTTTGAGAAGATGTCAACCAAAAATCAGATAATGTTCTCAACTCACTCGCCATTTATGATTGATCTTGACCATCCTGAAATAGTTAGGACCGTTTTTGAAGGTGAAGATGGAACTACAAATGTATCTGGAAAAGAATGGCCAAAAGACAGAGATTCACTCTTCCCCCTTGAAGCTGCTCTTGCCTATCGGATAGCACAGAGATCTCTGATTACAGGAAGACAGGTTCTTGTTGAAGATCTGGCTGATCTTTGGATATTACAGGCGATGAACTATGCTCTCTTGAAGCTTGGAAAGAGCGGTCTTGAACCTTCTGTTACAATAACGCCGGCTGGAGGAGCTGGAAACCTTATTCCACTTGCAACACTTATTAAGACCGGAAAGCATAATGCAGTAATTCTCCTCCCCGGAAAGGATATTCCTGAAGAGATTATGGCATATACAAGAACAGATAATGCACACAGGTTTACTCTCTTTTATACACAGTATGCAAAAGTATCCGGAGCAACCATTGAAGATCTTATAGGTTTTGATCTATACAACAGGGCCTTAAAAGAGATATATCCGGGATTATCACTCACAAAACCACTTCCAGAGTCAGAAACAAAAACCGGAAGTGGAATTCTATCTCAGGTTCAATCAGCCTTTGAGAGAAGACCTGACGAAGTACTTGAAAGATGGAAGATTGCAGAATATTTGGCAGATAAAATCTGCGAGTCCCCAACCACTGTGGATGACGGAACAATTGAACGATTCACACAGTTATTCAGTGACCTTAACAATCTAACCGGTGAACTTACCGGAAGATAAAATTTTTAAATTTATGAATTATTTTAGAGAATTGCAGAGCTCTATTACTGCATCATAAATCTCTCTTGGGGATGAACCCCAATGAACAACGTACCCTTGTTTTCCATTAATATTTTGAAGCCCGCTTCTTTCTATTCTACAACATCTTGCAATAAAAGGTCCATCTGTAACAGAATTTGTAGGACAGATATCTACAATTGAAAAGTCTTCTCCATAACATTCAGCAAGGACCTGTCTTGCAGTCATACAGCCCGCTACTGTTTCATTTCCAGAAAGGCTATCTGAATCGATAGTTTTTGCAAAACCTCCGGCTTTGCATGGAAAGACCTCAGCTCCGGTTTCTCTTATATCTCTGATATGATAAAGGAAGTTTATCTCAAGTTCTCCAAATATTCCGGTTCTATCAAGTGTTTTAAGTGTTTCAGCAAGATGAGCTACCGGTGGTGTTACATCAAAGACATGAATGGTTAAAAGTTCAGACAGGCATGGATCACAGACAAAGGTCATATGTTCTTCAAGTCCGGTAAATACAGTACAGCGTTTACCAGTTTCTGCCGCTCGTCTTATAAGATCTGCCCGGTTATGAAGAACCACATGTCCTGGATACATATAGACATCGTTTGAGACAGCAATCACCTTTACTGATTCTGTCTCACGCATCATGCCGGTACCTGGTTTTTTTGTTATTTCAAGAATTTCAAATCCATCTGACATTTCATGAATAAGATATTCTGAGAGACAGTATACCATATTGCCCACCGGTTTTTTTCCGGCATAGCCGACACTTTTACAGGTTTTAGGGAAGATCATTATATATCTCGTTTTGGAATCAGATCACAGCCTGCACATGCAGGACACATTGTTAGAGAGTCTGTTGTATCAAGTTTGCTATTAATTAGTGCCTCTTTGAGATAGCGATGAATTAATAGTAGTCTTTCAGGGTCCGGTCTTTTCAGATGAGAGATTCTTTTGCCCGGAGTTAATGGCCTGATTACCGGAATTATCCCATTTTCACATAGATAATCTATGCATCTTTTCATTTCGTCATCTGTTTCTGAAAGTCCTAATATTACATTTGAAAAGACATGACCACGTCCAAATAACTGTACGGATTTTATCAGAGCAGATATAACATCTGAGTAATTAAGATTAGGACACATTTCAGAAAAAAGTGCTTCAGTTGCAGTTTCAAGATTAAATTTTACTTCACAGGCACCCGCATCATATAGAATTTCAGGAGTATTAATGCCTGGAAAAATTGAAACTCCTATTGGAAGGTTATATTTTTTTAAGTTTCTCACAATTTTTGCAACATAACTCTCTTCTTCTTCAATTGACGTAAGGACACCTGATGTAAGAGAGATTGCGTTGATATCTGAAAGGACAGATTTAACCATGTCTTCAATTTGTTCTGGTGTCTTTCGAAATCCTTTGGAATCTGGGACAATACAATATTTACAGTTGAAAATACATGCGGAGGTGACAGTTATAAATGCCTGTTTTGGACAGTGAAAGCCGGGTTTTTCCAGATATCCTTTTAGTGTGATATCTTCGTAAGTGAGAGTAGCAGCGCCATTTCCATGATGATTTATCGTTACAGGTCCATCTGAAAGGGTAAATCTAACTCTTCCTGTTCCATCAGAAAAAAAGATAGAACTGTTAGAGGCTCCTGGACCTGCTGTTGAAGCTCCACAGAATTCTTCTATTCCCTTGCCGACAATATTTGCAGTGCCGGCGGATAACAGACGTGCCTTTAATTCAGTATTCATAATAACCCTAAAGTTTTTCACCATAAAGTCCGGCGGCAACAACTCCGTATGGTTCCCATAACAGAGCCCCAAGAGCTCCAATTCTTCCAATTCCTCCGGTTGAGTCAATAAATTTTATTCCTTGGAGTTTTGCCTCATTTTCGGCTTCACTTAAGGTAACAATTTCAGTTTTTACTCTTTTAAGATAATTTTCCTCGTTTAGTTCCTCTTTTTTATTGAAAAAGATTCCCTTCCTGATTGCAATTCCATATTGTCTGGAATCTACATTCTCTTTAAAGAAATCTATGATATATTTCTTAAGAAGTGGAAATGAATCAGGTTTTACGGCAAATACAAGTGCAGTTCCAGTACTGTTTGTCGTATCAGTGACTGATGGATTTAACTGAACAATTCGCATCCTGACAAATTTTACTCCATCTATCCTGCACTGTTCTGCACATTTAAGAGCAGGAATAAATGCTCCCTCTTCTTTAGTTGTATTTGTATCATCAATTCCTATTGTTATCTTTTCATATTTTGGGGAGAAGATTCGTGTTCGGCAAATATGTGCTCCACCTGGGTTTAAATCTTTTTCTTCCGGGTACTCAGTCTTAATAACACCTGGTGCCTGAGGAAGGCATGCCGCTATTCCAACCCCGGCGCCTGCTATACCTGCCCATCCTGTGATTACTTCATCACCGGTGACAATAACTGATTCAAGTGCCTGTCCGCCGATCTCATGCTCTGCAGGGCCAAACTTTGCAGTATACTCACCAAGATTTGCTATCATCGTTAGAGAGGTTCCTTCCATAATTGCATTTATAATAGCACCACCAGCACGTGTTCTATTCATTATATCCCATTCAATAGGTCCTTGAAACTTACATTTATCAATGATTTCTGCTAAATTATTCTCTTCATCAACCATAACTAAAAATCTTTCAGGAAAGAGAAGACCAAATTTTTTTATTACTTCTTCTGGTGTTAAGACTTTCATAGTGTCACCGAAATTCTCGTCAACAGGAATTTCGTTTTCATAGTATAAACAATCTTCTTTCAGGAAAAAGTGAATTAATTTTCAGGTTTTTTAAGCGTAAATGTGAAAGGATCTGATCTTATAAGTTTTTATTGTGGATAATTTTCCTTTTTTTTGATAACCGTACCATCTCTGCTATAATAACTTGCATAGCAATTCTGTTGGTTAAATCAACTATCATTGTTCAGAAAGTTCTAATCTGTTTTTCTGCCGGTAGATACCCTGTATTGTCACTAGTATTTCCTTCTACTGTTTTCATAATCTCCAATGCATCCTCTTCTATAAATTTGTCATGGGAGTTGATGGACTCTGAAAGGACGCTATACCGATGGTGAGTGAATGAGGATTTCAAGGGTCTGTAGACACAAATTGAATCTTGAATTTGTTTTGAAAAAGAATGTCTTGGAGAGATGATTACTAGTATATCAAAAGTCTATCAGTGCCTGAACTTTCAATTCGGTTTGCAATAAAAAGATTTAGAAGCGGTCAATATGGCACTTTTGAAAAGTGCAACAGTTAATACAAAGAAAAAGGCCGATATTATTTGTGAAGCATCTGGAGTAACACTTGGAGATATTTAGACGAGTATAACCTGGCTGAAATATTTTTTATTCAAATCTAATTATAAGCAGTTAATTTACGTAGAATGTTTAAAATGAGTGTGTTCTATTGAAATCTAGCCGGATGGTATAACTGTTAAAGATATGGCTGCATTTACATGGGAGATGATGTAGTTTAAGAATGCCTGATTTATTATTTAAATTGATAGAACTAATAACTGGATCAATTGAGCGATTTGTGATATTGACCTTATTTATGCTTGTTGCACAAAAAGATAGATTCTATCTATCAGCAAAAAGGGTTGTTTATCAGGTTTCAGGATTATCGTTAACTTCTCTAAATTCCGCTTTATCTTCCTCTTCCATTGGAATGAGGATCCATAAGATAAGATAAATGAGAAGTCCGGTTCCAGCAAACAATGCTACTACTATCCAGAGGATTCTGATAATTATTGGATCTATGTCAAAATACTCTCCTATTCCTCCACATACACCTCCAAGAACCTTGTCATTTCTTGATCGGCGCAGTTGTTTTGTGACCATGTGTATAACTCTATCTTTGAAAATAAAAGTTTTGTCTGAATATTTACAATAATTAATGGTTTCTGCACAAAGGTTGGGTATATTTTGTCTTTGAAGATTCTAAAAATCATGAGTTGTTTAGGTAAAATTTCCGTATCCGGCATAAAGTGGGTGAATTACAAATAGGTATTTTGATTATTACTTTCCTGATTACGGCTAATTTATGACTTTTTTATAGTCAGATATTTTAAGATGCTGACCTTTTGTAAGTTTCCATCTCAAAGATCTTACTTCCGATCTCAAAAATGCTCCATCTTTCAGCCCTGCTTCTATATGGAGAAAGTGTTTGCATACATTTATCGGTTTGCTTCAAGGAATTAACAATTTACAAAAAAATGCAATCATGTGTGGACTTTACATACCAGTAGTATCTATTGGAGTTTTTTCATAGGATTATATATCTACACCACAAAGTCCAAAATAAATAAAAAGATGGCTAAAAGTCAAATAAATCGTAATTAATAACAATTTATACGATCTGGACACATTTTTCGGTTTTTTATAAACAATAAATAATTAATGGATCACCTGATACTGAATCATCCCTGAAATAATCATCTCCAAGATATTCCAGGGTTTTGATGAAATCTCCCTCCGTCATCATTGCCTGATGAACTACAATATACTTTATATTATATTTATCATTAAGAAATTCAAGAGGATCTGTTATGTTATTATCATGTAATGGCAAAGAGGAATTTGCTTTATAATAATCTTTGAAGAATATTTTCTCGATAAAAGAATTACCAGCATCAATTCTCAATCCGGTTCTTTCATACAAATACTCGAATGGATCAACTTTTTCTTTATTTATTTCATTATCAAGGGCATATAGATATGAAAGAACCGGGCATGGCCTAATTATTGTATCTACATAATGCTGATATATTTTTAGGGTATATCCCCCAAGGGTTTTCTTATGATGAACTTTTTGATATTCATCATAACGTTGATCTTCATAAAGAGAAACAGGTGATCCCTGAAATGGTAGATCTAACAGTGTACTATTATTATCAGCAGATATATTGTTGTAAAAATCAGGAGTTTTGATAGATAGAGTAGAGGGCATAATAACAGCAAATTCTGTAATTATCAAAGTGGCAATAACGAAGATGCAGATTGTCTGAGTGAAAATCTTCATCTTAAAATGATTGAAAAATGCCTTAATTCCAAAAGCAGTAACAACAGCAAGACAAAACATAACAAGTATATCATATCTTGATGGAACACGGATCATATTGAAAAAAGGAATGAAAAATGAAAGAACTCCGACACCATTTATCAAAGGGATGATCATACCATTTAAACGCGGTATTGGACTTAATGATATGAACAAAGCGATGATTAGTGTAACAACATAAGGAATCATCTTCTGATCTCTTCCATGATACAAGATGGCAAAAACAGAAAAGAAAATTACTGTATATCCTATAAATACAATATTTTCACTTCCGTTTCCTGCAAAGTTAGCATATATGGGACTGATGACTTTGAATAGTGGATTTAGAGGTGATGGAATTATATATCCCAATAAATCCGCTGGAAAAAAGCAGAAATCTAATATTGTAAAACTGATGTTTGCACCGCTGTAGATATTTTTTAGAATAAGAAACAATCCCGGTGAGATAAATAACAACGATAACACAAAAAAAGATATAATATTAATTAAATTCTCCCTTATCATCAGTTTTCTGTAATGGATCAGGATATAAACCACAAAGAATAGTGTAGCCATAATCCCAATTGTCCATGAAGTAAGTGCATTACAAGAAAAGAAAAAGGCAGCAATGATTACATTTTGTAATGCCGGTTGTTCAAGCATTTTATGCATGAATAATACAAAAAACGGAAGAAAACAGAAACTATAGGTATGAAGGTGACCACCCATAATTGCTGCAAAGTGAAATGGGAAAAAGGCAAAGATAAGTCCGGATATGAAACTAATTCTCTTATCACAAATAAGATAATCGGTAAGCAAATACATCCCGAATCCTGATAAGACAAAGGTTACAAGAATCCAGAGATTATATGACGCAATGCTTCCATAGATATGGGTTACAGGAATAAAAAGAAACATTGGCAGAAGTCCGCCCTCAATAATGTCAACTCCCATTGGAAAAAATTGATAAGAATCATGAAGAGGATTTAAACCAATTGACACTGCATAGTCAAACCACCAATAATAGTTCGACCACAAAATTGTTTCTCCACCGCCAATATAAGTGCTTGTGATATCAGATTTTATCGGTAGATAAACCAGAATGAATGTTAATAAACTATAAAGAATCAATGAAAAAATATTAGAACAATGCCTGTGATAACTTTTACCCTCAAAAAAAGTATTCATTATTTATCCTTATTATAGTTTAAGTCCCCTGATAAAGTCGCGAATATCATCTCCAAAGATTGGATCTGCAAGTATCATCTCAATATTTGATTTTATCCATCCAGGTTTATCACCGATATCATATCGCTTGCACTTAGTAATAAGTCCTATTGATGATGATAATTTTTTAAGTCCATCCGTTAACTGAATCTCTCCAAGAGCTCCTGCCGGAGTCTCATGTAAAATATCAAAAATTTCAGAAGTTAAAAGATATCTGCCTATTGCACCAAGATTTGATGGAGCATCTTCAGGTCTTGGTTTTTCAACAATATCTGTAATTCTATATTCATCTGGATTTTCTTTTATACCTGCAATAATACCATAATCTCTAATCTTTTCATATGGTACTTCCTCAACAACAATTACAGGAGACCCGGTTCTTCTGTATGTATCAGCCATCTGGGCTGAACATGGTTTTTGACCAGAATTTGGAACAGTGATGGTATCTCCAAGGAGCACTGCAAAAGGTTCATTGCCACAATGCCTCTCTGCCATCAAAACAGCATCACCTAAACCTTTAGGTTCTTTCTGTCTGATATAATGAATATCTGCAAGTTCTGACAATCTTTCATATTCTGAAAGCAGATCTTTTTTACCTGATGATTTTAAGCGTCGTTCAATTTCACATGAAAAGTCGAAATGATCTTCGATTGCACGTTTTCCACGTCCTGTGACAATAAGAATATTATCCATCCCGGAATTTATTGCCTCTTCAACAACATACTGAATAACTGGCTTATCAACTACAGGAAGCATCTCTTTAGGTTGAGCTCTTGTAATTGGAAGAAAACGTGTTCCGGCCCCGGCAGCTGGAATAACAGCAGTTGTTACCGATTCTTTTTTTACCAACAGATCCCCTCCACACCATCACCAGTCAGGAGATGTCTGCCATCAATAATAATTCTCGATTTCATCTTGTCAAACTCTTTTGAAAGTTTACCAAATTCAGGCCATTCAGTCATTATAAGAGCTGCATCTGCATTATCAAGGGCATCGGCAGCAGTTTTATTATATTCAATACTTGGAAAGATCTGTTTCATTAGATCTGTTGCCATTGGATCAAAGGCGGAAACTATGGCTCCCTCACTGATGAGTTCTCTTATGATAATAATAGACCTTGATTCTCGGATATCATCAGTGTTATCTTTAAAGGCAAGTCCAAGTACTGTAATTCTTTTACCTTTGAGTATTGGGATATGTTTTTTCAGAATCTTAAGCATACGGAGAGGTTGTTTATTATTTACCTCCATCACTGTATCAAGAAGAGGTGTTCTTTCCCCGGCAACACTTGCAAGATGAATTAATGCGGAAACATCCTTTGGAAAACAACTACCACCAAATCCTGCCCCGGCGTTAAGAAAAGCTCTTCCAATTCTTGTATCATAGCCGACACCATCCATGACGCGGTAGACATCAAGCCCTATTTTCTTACAGACATTTCCGATTTCATTTGAAAAAGAGATCTTTGTAGCAAGAAATGCATTTGAGGTATATTTTATCATTTCAGCTTCTGTTATCCGTGTCCGGAGTTTTGGAGCATTAATTGAACTATATAAATTTAGAAAGAGTTCATAAGCCCTGTCATCATCTGCTCCTATAACAATTCTATCCGGATGTAGAAAGTCATAAACTGCCCTTCCCTCCCTTAAAAATTCTGGATTCATTGCAAATAGAATTGTGTTTTCGCTTGAGCCTGCATTTTTTCTAACAATAGGTGCAACAATATCTGTTGTGGTTTTTGGAGGAACTGTACTTTTAACTGCAACAACAGTATCTTCCTTTCGGCCGGCAAGAGCTTTTCCAATCATTTCTGATGCACTTTTAATATATTTCAGATCAGCAGCACCATCGTCATTTTGTGGTGTTCCAACACATATAAGTACAAGGGAAGAGGTGCTGATAGCATCATAAGTTGTTGCTGCCTTCAGGTTTTTCCCAATATTTTTCTTTAAAATTTCTGTAAGGCCTTCCTCAAAAATAGGGGGGTTACCCGCATTTATCATTGCTACCTTTTTTTCATCAACTTCTACAATGTTTACCTGATGACCGCATGATGCAAGACAGGTTCCTGTAACAAGTCCAACATATCCCCCACCAATTATTGATACTTGCATAAATTTTCCTCGTATGATAAAGGTATATATATTTAACGCTTGCACTGAAAAGTTTTACTCCTCAAGTCTTATTCTCCGAGATAATGGTAAGAGGAGAGACTCATCTATCAGATAATTTTTCATGATTTATGTGTAGATCACGGAATGTTTCCAAAAAACATATTTACATAATTGGAGGATTATTTAATATTATTGTTAACTACTTAAATCTGGTATAATATCCGAAAAAATTAGTTTTTATTAGCATCATAAATAATTAAAGGATCAGTTGGTACAGAATTATCTATCGTGAAATTATTTCCTAAATATTTTTGGATTTTATCTGTGTCTTTGTTATCCATTAGGTTAGGATGGACAATGATATATCGTATATCAAAGGTTTCATTTAGATATTTTACCGGATTAGATATTCTATCTTCCTGGCTTGAAAGATATAAAGACTCATCATCAGAGAGTAGATGTCTAAAAAACAATGCAGTAAGAATTGGTTTAGTTTTTTCAAATCTGATTCCTGTCTTATTATAGAAAAAATCAAATGGGTTATCTGTGTTGGATTGTGTCATGTTATCCCGATAATATAATGCTCGAAAAACAGGGTCTGGCAGCACGGTATTTTTTATATAAGCAGGATAACCCTTTACAATGTATCCTCCAATATATTTTTTATGATGAATTGTCTGATATTCATCATACAGAAGATTACCGGATTCCTTCATAATTGGTGATCCCTGAAAAGGGATATCAAGTATTACATAACCATCATCGTCATATGAGATATTAGAATAAAACTCTGGTACTTTTACAACACTTTGATACTCTATTGCTGCTCCAAACTCAAATAATATCAAAGCAGAGATGATGACACAACAGATTGTCTTTTTATTCTTTTGAATGTCATATTTTTTGAAAAGATAACTAATTCCATATGCCACTAACACAGCAAAACAAAACATAATCAGTATATCATATCTTGATGGAACACGAATCATGTTAAAAAAGGGAATAAAATAAGGCAATGTTCCAATTCCATTAAAAATAGGGATGATAATCCCATTTACTCTTGGTAATGGACTCAATGAAATGAAGAAAGCAATTACAAGTGTTATTAAATATGGATAAATCTCTTGTTTTCGTATACTATAACAGATCCCAATAATTCCAAGGATTAATACTGTGTATCCAATGTATGTATTGGTTTCAGAGATATTTGATGCAAATCCTGCATATATTGATTTAGTAAGATCTCCAAAGATCGGTGAAAAGGGTGATGGGAGAATAAATCCCAGTATATCTGCTGGATGTTTGCAATAATTTGAGATAGAGATGTATAATAACCTCCAAAGATGTTCTTTAGAATATAATATAAACCAGGTGACATCAGTATTAGCGAAATTATTGAAAACAGCATAATATACAAATAAATTCTCATGTATTCTTTAATTCTATTAAAGTTTACAACAGTAAGCAACAGATTAATAATCAAAAAGAGTGTTGCCATGACTCCGATTGTCCATGAGGTTAATGCATTAACGGCAAAAAAAATGGCTGCAATTACTGTATTTTTTAAGGATGGAGTTTTAATCATTTTATGTAGATATAACACAAAAAACGGAAGAAAACAGATACTAAATGTGTGAAGGTGACCTAATGCAGCACCAAAATGAAATGGACAAAAAGCAATTTTTTTATCCCCAATTAGATAATCAACAAGTAAATACATCCCAAATCCAGAAAATACAAACGTGAAAATAACCCATAGATTATAGGCTGTAACATTTCCTAATAAATGAGTTATTGGGATAAACAGGAACATTGGAAGAATTCCCCCTTCAATAATATCAAGACCTGTATCGTAAAACTGGTAAGAGTTATGAAGAGGATTTACACCAAGATTTGTCACTGCATAATCAAACCACCAGAATAGTTAGACCACATTACAGATTCCCCATTACCTATGTGTATATTGAAAATATCAGAATTAATCGGTAGACAGATAATTATGTAAGTAAGTATAGTATAGAAAATCAGAGATAACCCATTGTATACAGCATTAAGATTCATATGTCACGTTTTTTTAAATAGGGTAATGTGATAATCTTCTTTTCCAAATCAGAATATTTATGAAAATTAACCGAATTTATCATATAATTCATGGATTTATCTTTAAATTGAGAAATGTTTCTCATTAATTTCGATGAGATTTTTTTCCTTTTAAAAAAGATCCAGTCTTTTTTATTGGAATTCTATCCAATATTTATTCAGATATGACATTATCCTATCGCATATTTTTTACTGATTGAACCCTAAATTGGGATACTGGATAACAATCACCGTTATGCTGAAACTCTAGTATATCTTACCAAAATTCTCATATTTTAAATTTCATGCCTAAATCTACAAATTTGACTCTCTCCATTTTCAAATACTATCTGTATGCGTGTGATGAAAAATCCCCTTTATCTCATCTTGATTCCTAACAATTTCGTTTTTTGTCGAAACGCTATACGTTAATTATATAACTTCAGTTCTCCTTATTATATTTTGTATGGAATCGGGACTTCGTCATCGTCTTGCTGAGAAGATGGCTGGAGAGATAACTCTCTCAGATTCTCCGGGTAAAACCCTGAAAAAGTGGCGAATGAGTTTTGACATCTCTCAGGGTCACCTGTCAGAATACCTTTCGGTATCTCCATCAGTAATCAGCGATTACGAGAGTGGCCGGAGAAAAAGTCCCGGTACTTCAATTATTGGACGAATTGTCGACAGTATTCTTGCTATAGATGAAGAACGGGGTGGCAGATATATTCAAAAATTTGCCTCTCTTCTTTTTCAGGATATGGGAGATGGGGTCATATATGACCTCCATGACTATTCACATCCGGTAACTCTTGCAGTACTTTCAACAACGCTTGATGCTGATGTTATCTGTGGCAATCTTGATCAGAGTGTTTATGGTCATACAGTAATTGACAGTATCAGGGCTATAATGAATCTCTCTGCAAATGAGTTTAACCGGATTTATGGATGGAGCACAGAGCGTGCACTCATCTTCACCGGAGTTTCCAATGGAAAGTCACCAATGGTTGCTATTCGGGTGACTCCGTTTAAACCAAGATGTGTAATACTCCAGGGAATCTCAACTGCTGATATCAATCCGATTGTTCCAAAACTTGCAGAGAAGGATAATATCACACTATTTTGTGTAAAAAAGAGTATTGAAGATATCGTTGAGCGATTGAGGGAAGAAAAATGGTAGGTATAATATCATACGGAGCGTATATTCCACGCTTTCGTATAAAAGCAACAGAGATCGCCCGTGTATGGGGAGCCAATGGCGAAGAGATCTCAAAAGGACTTGGAATTGTAGAAAAATCTCTTCCAGGTCTTGACGAAGACACAATAACTATCTCAGTAGAAGCTGCACGTGCAGCAATGGCCCGCCGTGGTGAAATAAACCCGGCAGATATAGGAGCTGTGTATGTTGGGTCTGAATCTCACCCATATGCAGTAAAGCCATCAGCAGTAACGGTTGGTGAGGCAATAGGTGCAACACCTGTAATGACCGCTGCTGATTATGAATTTGCATGTAAAGCAGGAACTGCCGCAATTCAGACATCAATGGGGCTTGTTTCATCAGGGATGATGAAGTATTCGGTTGCAATCGGTGCTGATATCTCACAGGGAAAACCTGGAGATGCACTTGAATATTCGGCAGCTGCCGGTGGTGCTGCTTTTGTTATCGGAAATGAGGATCCAATAGCAGTCATTAATCAGACCTGTTCATTTACATCTGATACACCTGATTTCTGGAGAAGAGAGCATATGCACTATCCACGTCACGGTGGGAGGTTTACTGGAGAACCTGCATATTTTAAGCATGTAATTGGTGCATCAAAGATGATGCTTGAAAAGATGGGCACAAAACCTGCTGATTATGATTATGCAGTATTCCACCAGCCAAACGGAAAATTCCCGGTTCAAGCCGCAAAAATGCTTGGTTTTTCAATGGATCAGGTAAAACCAGGGCTTGCTGTGACATATCTTGGAAACACCTATTCAGGGGCATCCATGGTAGGTCTTTCAGCAGTGCTTGATGTTGCAAAACCAGGTGACAGAATTTTCATGACATCATATGGTTCAGGTTCTGGCAGTGATTCATTTGATATTACTGTTACAGATGTTATCTCTTCAGATAAATTTGACAGAAATGCTGCTCCAACGGTTGCTGCTCTTCTGGCAGATAAACAATATGTGGATTATGCAATTTATGCCAAGCACAAAGGCAAGTTGGTGATGTAAAAATGAGAGAAGTTGCAGTAATTGGTGTTGGATGTACCAAATTTGGCGAAAAGTGGGATGATTCGTTTAGAAACCTCTTTGTACAGGCCGGTGCACTGGCACTTGAAGATGCTGACATGTCTGGTGAGCAGATCGATGAATTATTTGTAGGAAATATGAGTGCAGGTCGATTTGTAGAACAGGAACATATCGGAGCACTTATTGCAGATTATTCCGGACTTGCAACTAAAAATGTCCCGGCAACCCGTGTAGAAGCTGCATGTGCATCAGGCGGGCTTGCATTCCGTCAGGCTTTTACTTCAGTAGCATCTGGAATGTCTGATATTGTTGTTGCAGCCGGTGTTGAAAAGATGACAGATGTGGGCACCGAGGTTACTACAGATGTGCTTGCAGCAGCAGCTGACAGAGAATGGGAAGGAATTGCAGGGGTAACTTTTCCAAGTCTTTATGCAATGATGGCTGTTGACTATATGCACAAATATGGGCTTACCCGTGAACAGCTTGCACAGGTTGCAGTTAAAAATCATCAGAACGGTGTCTATAATCCAAATGCTCAGTTTAGAAAGGCAATAACTCTTGACACTGTGATGAATTCAACTCTTGTCGCAGATCCACTTCGTCTGTTTGACTGTTCACCTGTAACTGATGGAGCAGCTGCTGTAATTCTCTGCCCGCTTGAACGTGCAAGGGAGTTTACAGATACACCAATTAAGGTGCTTGCATCAACTCAGGCATCTGGGACGATTGCACTTCATGACAGAAAAGATATAAGCACAATTGATGCTTCGGTTGCTGCCGGTAATCGTGCATTTAAGATGGCAAAACTTGAACGCAAAGATATAGGATTTGTCGAAGTTCATGACTGTTTTACAATCGCCGAGTTATGTGCAATTGAGGATCTTGGCTTTTGTAAGAAGGGAGAAGCTGGAAAACTTACTGAAGAGGGAGTGACAGCACTTCATGGAGATCTCCCGATTAATCCAAGTGGCGGGCTTAAGGCCTGTGGTCATCCTGTCGGAGCCACTGGTATAAAGCAGGTTTATGAAGTTGTAAAGCAGCTTCGTGGAGATGCCGGTGAGAAACGCCAGCTTGATGCAGAGATTGGAATGACTCATAACGTTGGTGGAACGGGTGCAACTGTTGTCTGTCATATTTTCGGGAGGGTATAATGTCTGTAGCACGTTTCTGGAGAAAGCAGCAGAATCGGTATAATCTGATTGGAACAAAGTGTGAGACCTGTGGTAAGTATTTCTATCCGCCAAGGCCATTTTGTCCGGATTGCCGACGTGATGGAAAGATTGTCGATCACAAGTTTAAGGGAACCGGAACAGTTGTTACCTATTCAATTATCCATACAGCATCTGATCAGTTTAAACTGTTAACACCTTATGCAATTGCAATAATTGAACTTGATGAGGGAACAAGACTTACATCACAGGTTATCTGTGATATTAATGAGATAAAAATTGGTATGAGGGTCAAATCAGTCTTCCGTCGTCTTGGTGAAGATGGCGAGAGTGGCCCGATTTACTATGGAACAAAGTTTGTTCCAGAATGATATAAATTTTGATGAGATATATCTCTAAAAGGTAGGATTTCTCCTACTTTTCTGTGTTTTTCAGTATTATTAACGTGGGTATCGCTGTTGTTACCTAAATCTTCGGCTTGTATGGACTACTGTATCATAGTAATTTCTTTCCCGATTTCCGCTTCATTCAGTTTTAACGACCTAAATATCTCCGATTTTAATTAAACTAAACTTTTCAGAGAAACATTATCTGCGGTTTTCCAGAACTCATTGCCACTTAAGCTGTAACCACCGACAAAAACAGCAGCAGCGGAGGGACTTTTTGAATAGTAAATCATCAGTGAGAATGTGATTGTGTATCATATTTTGTCTTTGTACAGTTTACGTAGTCACTCCATACTAATATGCATTGATACTTACAAATACATAATTAGTATTATATACAAATGTATCACAGATAAATACATCCTAAAAACTTGACAATGAAGGTAAATCCTGAACGAATAATTAACCATCTCAGAGGCTGTTGCATAACTCCTTCTAGCCCCCATAAACGTACCGGAGAGTTAATAAG
>CAYSSW010000021.1:0-32522 GCA_964434005.1 uncultured Methanospirillum sp. | reverse complement strand
GGATACATTTCCATGATCTGTTCATTGGCTATCTGTTCATACAATCTGTACGTAATACTCACTGCAAGTAAAAGACCAGTTCCACTTACAGTTCCGATAACACCAAAGAGGTTTGCAATAACTGAAAGGAGACCTACAAACACTCCACCAATTACTGTAACACGTGGAATATAACGATCAAGCACTTTCTCAAGGACAGCCGGATTTCTACGGTATCCAGGAATTGACATACCTGAACCCTGAATCTGTCTTGCAACTGCCTTTGAATCAAGACCGGCGGTCTTAACCCAGAATATTGCGAAGATTGCACCACCAACAAGCATAAACACAGTATCAATACCAAGTCTTACACAAACTTCCCAGGGTGCATGCCCACCGATGAAATCAGAAAGCCACCACATCCAGTCAGCTGGTGAGTTGATTGGAGCAAGGAAATACATAAGACCACTTGTCGGAGTTGAACCTTCAAATGTACCAAATATGGTAATTCCAATATTGTTGAGGAATAATCCAATCATCTGAATGTTTGCCTGAAGCACACGGACAAGAATCATTGGAAGCACACTGGCGTAAATAAGCTTTACAGGGAACCTTGCACGGGCCCCTCTTACCTGTGTATGTGCAAGAGGAATCTCAACACGTGTAGACTCAACATACACAATCAGCAGGAAGATGCCTATTGTTGTGATGAATGCTATAAGATTCGTACCAAAGTACTGAATTATATTTGCTCCATCAAATATGACTGCAAAGAAACGTGGGAAAAATCCAGCAGGATACATATCAGTTACCGGTGCCCAGTTGATAAATCCATTTACCAGTGCCTCTGCAATACCGGCAATGATGAAAAGACCGACACCAGACCCAATACCCCATTTTGTAACGATCTCATCCATCAGGAAGATTAACACTCCTCCGACACATATCTGGAAAAAGATCAAAAACGCCATTAAGGATGTATTACCGCCAAGAAGAGCATTTGCAACAGCTGCATCTGGCTTTAAGAATCCTCCGACAATCATAGGGAGAGCTTCAACAACAATCATGATGAGAATCATGAGTTTCTGAAGACCCATATACTGAATCTGACCCTTCATTTCAGAAGTATCAATCTGGATAATATCTGCTCCTTTTAAGAGCTGAAGCACAATGGATGCGGTAACAATAGGACCAATACCAAGATGAACAATAGATCCACTTGAACCTGCAAGAAGAGCACGATAGTACTCAAACATATCATGTGAATCCAAAGATAAACCAAATACCGGAATATTGGTCAGCAGAAAATAAATCACAAGAATACCGACAGTCCAGGCAAGTTTGTTCTTAAAATGAACATGCCCTTCAGGACCTCTGACAGACGGCATTTTAGCCAGAAGTGGCTCCATCCGATCAAGTATCTCACCCATCTGTTTTATCCTCCGAAAAAAGATCAGGCTGAAAGGGCCTGACCGCCCTCTGCCTCAATCTTGGAAACTGCCTGCTGTGAAAAAGCAGTTGCCGTGATGTTCATCTTATGTGTAACTTTGCCACCACCAAGGACCTTTTCAATCCCAAGGTCTGCGACATTAATTACAATAACGTCACCATCACGGGTAGCTGTTCCATTCTCAAGCATAAATGGGACTATTTGATCGATCTCCCCAATATCAAGGACATCGCCGGTAATCTCCGGGCAGTGATAGTGTTTAAATCCATTCTTACCATAGACAAACTGTGCAAACACAGTTCCTCTTGTAAACTTGTGATCACGGCTTCCTGCTCTGCCGCGACCACCACGGTTTCCTGCTCCTCTACGGTTTTTATGAGTACCGCCACCACAAGTGCGTGAACCACGGTACTTGGATCGTTTATTGACTGGCATGGTATTACCTCATCCTGTAGAGAAGATCATTAATCTTCTCACCGTGATATCCAAGTGCTCCACCCTGCTGGGCAGTCCGCTTTGTGGTTTTGTAACCCTTTCTGGGAGGATGAAGACGAAGGACTGGCTTTAAACCAGGAACATCAATAAGACGAGCCTGGTTTCCTGCAACTGCTGTTGCAAATTCTTTAATTCCTGCATACTGACTGTTCTCACGAACATATTCATCACTCAAATGAACATCTCCGGTAAGACGGCCACGGCTTTCAAGAATCTCCTTGACGACATCAGCCTCAACTTCACCATATGCTACAAAATCCTTGACCTTCTGAATCATACCCATGTATGCCGGGGTGTCTGGAATGAAGACACAGTGGTTGATATGGTGAAGACGAAGCATCTTCAGTGTATCTTTAATCTCGCGACGGGTTTTCGCCGTTCCACGAACCTGAACAACTGCAAACATTAGTTCCTGCCTCCGAGACGGACCATATTTGTAGCCTTTAATGCATTGAAGGTAGCCTTTGCATAGTTAATTGTGGTTCTGGTCTGACCACGTGAGTCTGCCCAGATATCACGAATGCCTGCAAGCTCAAGCACCTTTTTACCAATATCTCCGGTAACAAGTCCAATACCTTGTGGAGCCGGGCGAAGTGTAACCTTTACACTGCCAGCAGTTCCGTTGACCAGCATTGGAATGGAGTGCGGACGTGAGCATCCGCATTCCCATGAACCACAGCCACGCTGAACCTTAATAAGGTTGATTTTAGCGTTGACAATTGCCTTTTTAATTGCATCTCCAACTTGGGAATCTCTTCCCTGACCAAAACCTACATAGCCATCCTTGTTACCAACAGCGACAACTGCTCTGAATTTGACTCTTCTGCCAGAATCAGTCATCCTCTGTACCATATTGATGTCAAGCACTTCATCCACAAGATCTGGAAGGAATGCATCAACGATCTCAGGTTCCTTGATGGGTTTCCCACTTGCAAGCACATCATCAATGCTCTTTATTTCACCGGCCTGAACCAATCGGCCAAGTCCGGTCATGGGCACCCATTCTACTTTATCAAATGCCATATCAGTTCAGCTCCCCCATAATTGCATCTCTGACAGATGCAACATTTCCTGGAAGTGAAGATGCACGGTCAGGAGCATATGCTGCGATGTGCTCACCATTACAACGCTCATCAGAAGGAAGAATCTCTTCATTGTGTGGAAGATCAAGCCCTGCCTCTACAGCCCCTTTGAGTGCTGCAAAGACACGTGCTCCCTTCTTTGCACGGTTAAGACCTATATCTAAGATTGCAGTTTCGTGGTTCGCCTTAAGTGCACGAACCGCAAAGAGCATACCTGTTAAATATGCTGCCGGAGTGTTTGAGAGTGAACCCTCATACCCGAATTTACGAAGTTCAGACGAATTTGCAGATACATGTGTCTTATCACCCTCGACGTGAGGTGTTACAAGCTGACACATAATATGCTTGTTTGTCTTTCGAACAACCATTCTGGGATCTTTAGAGACAACCAGTTTTGCTCTTGAGTAATAATTGGTCTTTCCTTCACGACGCCGACGGAAAGATACAAAGTAACGCGGACCTGTTGCCATTACTGTGACCTCCCAAGTTCAATCTGAGTTTTTAAGTGAGAGACTGTTCTGAACTGTCCACCGGCTGCTCTTCGGTAAAAGTTACGGTATACAGAGCTTGTGATCTCGTTCTGCTCACGTAATTCTCTTAGGACTTTTCTCTGTGCACGGATTCTCTGAATCCAGCGGGTTTTACTGTTGGTTCTGGAACCAAATGCACCCTTCCGGCGTCCTGGACCCTTACAGTGACCATATGAACGCTTTGCCATCAGAGCACGGGCACGCCCGCGGGAGTTTCCTCTCTTCTGATGAGCTGCAATTGCTCCATCCTCAACCAGGTTTCTGATGTCATCTCTTGAGATAGCATGCTCGATATCCTCAAGGCGTTCTGGATTAAACCAAACACGGTTTTCTCCGCACTTAAGGACAGCTGCAGCCAGCCTTCTCTGACCAGAAATCTGACTCATTTATTCTTCCTCCTCTTCTGCTTCTGTTTCGGCCTTTGAGGCCTTTTTCATCTTTGCTTCAGATGGATCAGGCTTACTTGCATCCTTCCAGTTAAGAACACGGATCTTGTTCTCTGCAGCCTGATTCTGAATCATTTCGCGCTTCTTTCTGCCTACAGTTCCACCAATACGGACTGCATGAGTTTCAGGATTAACTCCCTCAAGGTCATCTAAATTGAAGACCATCCTTTCAAACAGCCCACATGGGTGCATACCGCGAACTGCAAGAGGGCTTCCATATCCTGGATGTGGATGTGCACCTTTTGCCTTTCGCTGTTGTCTCTGCTTACCCTGTAGACCACGGGGACGACGCCATGAATCGCGGATTGTAACCTTCTTGTCAACACCTTCGCGTTTAAACCGGGCTTCTTTTTCCTTGCGGACTTTGAGGAGTCTTCGGACTTCACTAACCATTACTGTTCACCTCTTGCCACAACATAAATACCATCCTGGAAAACACGAGGATCGCGGTTTCTAATCTTTGTTGCACGTTGAATGTTTGCAGCGGTTGCACCAACAATTTCCTTGTTGATCCCGGTGATTGTTATCTCATCAGTTCCAACTTTTACTGTTGTTCCTGGGAGAATACGTGCATTACGAGCATATTTTTCACCAAGGAAATTGTTAATCTCAAGCTTCTCTCCAACAAGTTTTATCTGAATCGGGAAATGACTGTAAACAACCTTCATTTTGTAAAGGTAGCCTTTTGTCACTCCGATACACATATTGGTGAAGTGTGATGCAAGGGTTCCAACCATTGAAACATTCTGTTTCTTCTGGGATTCGGTTTTGAAGTGGACATGCCCATCTTCAATAGTAATGGAAACGCTTGGATACCACATGTCACGGACAAGTTCACCTTTCTGACCTTTTACAGTCAGAACTGAACCTTCTATAGAGACATCGGCTCCTTCTGGAATTAATACTGAACGTTCTGTAACCATAGTGAATCCTCAGTATACATACCCCAGAAGTTCTCCACCAATTCCAAGGTTACGTGCCTCTTTATGAGTCATGACACCCTTGGAAGTGGATATAATCAACATTCCAATACTCTTTGAAGGAAGATACTGCTGTTCAAAGCTCTCCATCTCGTCAACCTTAATGGAGAAACGGGGAGTGATTGAACCGCACTTGTTGATAAGCCCAGACATATTAACCTTGAACTGGTCTCCACGTCCATCCTTTACAAGGGTGTAGTCACTAATGTAACCTGTTTCCTTCATAATCCGAAGCATTTCGCCGATGAGTCTTCCGGCAGGCTGGACAATTACTTCTGCCCGGCCAGTATCCGCGGCATTCTTTAATGTGCTCATCGTATCTGCCACTGTATTCAGTCTTGCCATTTGACACCTCAGTTAAGTTTTTTAAAGCCCATCTTAGGTGCCCATTCACGGAAGCACTGCCGACAGAAGAAGATATTATACCGGCGAACTAGTCCCTGCTTGCGGCCACAAAGATGACACTCATGGCTTCCACGTCCGAACACTTTTGTCCGCTCTTTTCCAGCCTTATCATTGGCCATTACTGCACCTCTATGTTATATTGTTCTTTCAGGAATAGAGCAGTGTCTTCTTTTGTGACCCGCTGTTTTAACGGGAGTTTCTTCTGCTGAATGCTTCTCTTGCAGATACGAAGTCCGTTCCGCTTAAGAACTACTGTTACATCAAGCCCGAAGATACCGATCTTTGGATCATAGGACTGCCCTGGATAATCTGTATGTTCTTCAACACCAAAGGAGAAATTTCCCTGCTGGTCAATTGACCGGGTGGTAAGTCTTGAACCTGAGATCTTTAATGAGGTCTCAAGGAACCGCTTTGCGAGATCTCCACGAAGTGTGACTCTGCAACTGATTGGAGCTCCTTTACGGACACCAAATGCAGGCTGGGTCTGCTTTGCAACACTACGGACTGTAGTGCTGCCTTCGGTTATCTCTGAAATAATCTGTTCAGCGTTAACCAGCTTGTCACCAGCTTCACCAACACCCATGTGGACTACTACCTTCTCAATTGAAACTGCTCTATTTGGGTTCATTCTTCAATCCCCCAGTTTTCTATTGCAGGATTCTCGTGTCCGACCATGACAACGTATTCATCAATGGTTTCGAAGGTTTTGTCTCCATCGGAAAAGATTACACGGTTCGGAAGGCTGCCTGGAACCTTGATAATCTCGGAGATCTTTGCGATCATACCAGAGTGACGTCCACCGATGATCATTGCCATATTTCCTGACTGCATCGGGAAATGATCAATGATTTTGTTTTTCTCACCGGTTTTTATAGAAAGAACAAGTGAATCTCCAGAATTATAGGTATTCTCACCAATAAGATTTGAACCGTCTCGAAGATTATACTGGATTTTACCGCCCTTGACAGTTGTCTTATTTGTAATCTTGATGAGTCTTGACTGTGCAGATTCTTCATCAATTGCAATTGTCTTGTGGCGGCCCTTCATATCACGGAGAATTCTGTAATAACTGTTTGTCTTTGGAATGGAAATGATATCAAAAATACCAATACCCATATCCGGATGACGACATACACGGCCATTAACAAGAACATCTCTCTGTTTTAAAATCCGCTTTACTTCTTTCATATTACGTGCAAGTCCCATCTGGTCACGAAGCCAGATGGCAACTGGCACTGCATTTGCGTTGTGCGGGCCCGGTGAAGGCTTGGTAATGAACTTTGTCTCCTTCCGTGCTATTCCCCAGGCTTTGGGTGCAACAACGCGCTTAAGATGCTGTCCCATTATTCACCACCAAGTTTCTGTTCACGAAGTTTGTCATCAAGGTTGAGTTCAGTAATAACAACCTTTGAAGGATCAATCGGGCGTGGAACTTCTGTTCCGTCCGCTTTCTTTACAGTTACCTTATCAACGATAATTTTCGCTTTTTTGGTAATTACTCTGTCAACAACACCGCGGGTTCCAATCTGATCGCCACGGGTAACCATGACAGTATCACCTTTAACTACGCGAATGCTACGACATTTATATCTTGCACGAAGGTCTTTTGACAGAGGTGCATGAAGGAGGGAACCACGCATATGAAGCGGAGCATTATATCTCGCTTTGCGCTGTTTCCTTGGCTGACTGCTTTGTACTCTTACCATTTTAATTCTCCTTCACACAATGATTGTTGCCATTGAACCGATACGTGGGTAACGGATGGCGACCTCACGGGCAACCGGTCCTTTAATCTCGGTACCACGTGGTTCGTTTCTATCATCAACAACAACAACCGCATTGTCTTCAAAGGTAAGACGAAGTCCACTTGGTCGTCTGATTTCCTTTTTCTGACGAATTACTACAGCTCGGACAAGCTTTCTACGCATGTCCGGTGTTCCTTTCTTCACTGAAACTGTTGCAAGGTCAGCAAGACCTAACTTTGGCTGACGCCGGCGGACACCGTGGTATCCGAAGACTGATACAACCTGTACAAGTCTTGCACCTGTGTTATCCGCACAGACCATTCTGGTTCCGGTGTTGATTGAACGTGGGACCTTAATTCCTAACGCTCTCATGACCGGGTCACCTCAATGACAACAAAACTTTTTGTTTTTGAAAGTGGACGACACTCTGCAATGTTTACTGTCTCTCCAACGTGAGCATTAAGGCACGGAGGGTTGTGTGCATGTATTTTTGAACTCCGCTTCTCATACCGCTGGTATTTCTTTACAAAGTGGAGGTAGTCACGCTGGACTACAACCGTACCCTGCATTTTATCGCTCACGACTTTACCGGTGATCACCTGGCCGTGCACCGGCAAGGTGCCGTGAAACGGGCAGTTTACGTCACTGCATTCCTTTTCAGGAATGGGGACGTTCATTCCGATATCTCTTGCCATTATGAACCTCTTTTGTTCTGACTCGCATGTTGATTCGCTTCTCAGGTGCCATAACAATGGCTGACCCATCTATTGAAGCGACCTTCCCTGATGGGAACGTCAGCCTGAAGGTGGAATACTTTTTTGCCACCGTTTTCAGACCTTCCGGGGTGTTTATCACCACCGTGTTCTTTGTTTCATAGATGATCTTCCCGTTGATTCCTATCAGGTACTGATTTGAGGCATCAACCACAGAAACATTCAGTCCAATTAATTCATGGAACAGAATGTTCTGAGTGGTGATCATGCACGCTTTCTGTGGTTCTGTTCGGTTTTAATTCGTGCAATGGTTCTACGAATTTCGCGGATTTGACCAGCGTTTTCATAGGCACCACCAGCACTTATCTTACCATAGAACTGTAAAAGTTCCATCTTCAACTTATCAGTCTGTTCGACTAATTCGACATCTGAAAGTTGAGCCACATCATGAGCACGGAAGATTGCCATTATAACTCATCCTCCACTGCATCATGTTCTTCTTCTATGATTGCTTCAAGGTCAAGTGGATCTTCATCTTCATCCTGAATTTTTGTGATGTGATCCTGAACTTTTGCTTTCTTTGAAACTTCAGCGGTTACCTCAAAGTGATCTGGAAGTTTTGCATCAGGTGGAATAATTCTTACCTGAATACCAATCAGTCCAAGTTTCTTGATAGCAATAGCGTATCCTGTGTCAACAAGGGTGTTGACAGGGTCACCTGAATGCTTGATATATCCTTCAACAAACTTCTGGACACGACCACGGGCTCCGGTAAGCTTTCCGGAAACAACGACCTCACAACCAAGTGCTCCGGATTCCATAATCCGGCGAAGAGTGGATGAACCTGCTTTTCTGAAGTACCAGCCACGCTCAAGGGCACTTGCAAGGCGTTCAGCCATAATCTGTGCATTGAGGTTTGGATTTTCTACCTGTTGAACCTCAATCTGTGGAGATTCAACACCATATACTGTTGCAAGATCCTGTGTAAGTGTTCTTACAACTTTTCCACCCTTTCCAATGACAATTCCTGGCTTTTCTGCAAAGATTGTTACCTGAGTACCAAGAGGAGTTCTGACAAGGTCCATTCCTCCATATCCAGCACGCTTAAGTTCACGGGAAAGATGTCGCTCGACTCTGACCTTACGGACGCCGTCTGCAATAAATTTACGTTCAACTGCCATTGTTTCAGGCCTCCTGTTGTTCGCGGACAATCATCTCGATATTGACCGAATCTCTGTCTTTTGGAGTTGCCCTTCCCATTGCACGTGGCATGAAACTTCTACGTCTCATTCCACGGTTTGAGGTTACATGAATGATGGTAAGCTTTTCAGCTTCAAGACCGTCATACTCTGCATTCTTACGGACACTGTTAATCAGACGAAGGTAAACTCGGGTTGCTTTCTGTGGGAATCTTCCTGCATCCCATCCGACAAGACCTTTGCGGTGAGGAACATTGCGGTTAAACCGCTTGAATGGAATTGCCTTCTTTAAAGCTACTACATCCTTTAAATATGCCTCAGCCTCATTAAGATTTTTGCCACGAATGAAAGCAGCAATTTCTCTGGAGTGTTTTGGTGAAATCGGAGCCTCATTGACCCTGCCACGGGCAAGATTCTCACCATCTGGGTTTTGTGAATATGCAATTCTTGCCATTTTAATCACTTCAGTGGGACAAACTTACTCGACCGGGTTGCACCAATACCAGCTGATCCATGGGTAACTCTTCTCCTTGTCAGAGCGAATTCACCAAGATAATGGAATACAGCTTCAGGTTGGATTTCAACCTTCATGAATTCTTTACCGTTGTAAAGCTCGATCTCACGACCGATCATTTCAGGGAGAATGATCATATCGCGGACATGGGTTCTTATTTTGGACTCATGCTTTCGCATGTCCTGAAGAAGCTTTTCTTCTCCCATTGTCCAGCCACGGAGCACTTTTCTACGTGCACGGGAAGGCATGTGAGGAATCAGTTCTTCAAGTGACATGGACTTGAGTTCATCGACCTTAAACCCGTGGTAGGTAAACTCCTCCTTTCGCCTTGGGAGTTTCTTCTGTATCTTCTTTGCCATAGCGATTATCTCCTGCCACCGGTTCTGCGAGCTGCAATGTGCCCTACCTTTCTACCAGGTGATGTGCCTCTGCTTACAGTCTTTGGTCTACCCGCATGCTGGTGTCCTCCACCTCCAAACGGATGATCGATGACGTTCATTGCAAAACCACGGACACGTGGCCAGTTGCTTGCGGTGTTTTTCATCTTATGGTATTTCTTTCCGGCTTTAACAAATGGCTTTTCAACACGGCCACCACCGGCTACAATTCCGATTGTTGCACGGCACTGATCGTTAAACCATTTTGTTGCACCGCTTGGCATCTTGATTGCAACTCTTCCTTCCATCTTATCGGTAACCATAGCCTGAACACCACTTGACTTGACGAACTTTCCTCCATCATTTGGTTTTGATTCGATGTTACAGACATAAGCTCCGGTTGGAATTGCTGAAAGAGAGAGTGTGTTACCATTTTTAATTTCAGACTCATTACCCCAGGAAACGACGTCGCCGACACCCATTCCTTCAGTTACAAGAATGTATTTTGTCTCACCAGTTTCGGTACCGTCAATTTTTACCTTAGCGATTGGTGCATGTCTTGCCGGATCATGTTCAATATCAATGATCGTGGCATTTATAGAGTCACCAATACGACCGGGGTGACGAAGAGCGGCTTTATACCGGCTGGATGGAGCACGATAGGTTGGCCCTCCGTGACCACGGCTTTGTGTTGTGATTCGATGTCCCATCTATTTCACCTACATAATTCCGAGCCGGCTGAGAATTTCTTCTGCGGCCTTGTCATTTTCAAAACTGATGATGGCTTTCTTTTCTCCTTTGTTAGTCATCATTGTTCTGACTGCTGTTACAGGCTGCTCAAACATCTTCTGAATAGCCTGCTTTATCTGGTCCTTGTTAGCCTTATGGTCAACTATAAACTGAAGCTGACTGTATTTTTCAACCTGACCTGATGATTTTTCAGTAGAATATGGATATTTCAATATCATTACTGTTCACCTGCCAGAGCTTTTATTGCAGCTTCAGTCCAGAGCGTAAGTCTTGCAGAATGTGTTCCAGGAGCAAGTAATCCGACATTGACATTCTTTGCGGTGCAGATGTCAACTCCTGCAATATTTCCTGCTGCACGAAGTGATGAACCACCAGTTACGATAAGAATACTCTTTCTCTGTTTGTAACGGCGACCACGCATCTTACCGCGTCCTGCACGAATCTTTCTGCTGCCTTCTGAACGGGCAACATCGTCATAGACTCCGATTGCCTTAAGGACACCGGTTACATCTTTTGTGCGTGTAAGTCCCTCAAACTCATCAGAGAGGACATATGGCAGAGAGCCTGTAAATATGTGCCCACGGGCACGGACAAGTTCTTCAGATGCCGTTGCTGCAATTGCAGAATCGGTAGCCTTCCGACGTTCTTTACGGTTGATATCCTTTACAAGTATCTTTTCAACTTTAGGAGGATGTGCTGCACGACCGCCTTTTGCCTGTGGTACCTTTGCTGCACGTGAACTGTTTTTCAAACGTGGAACCTGAGCTTCACCACGACCACTACCCCATGAAGCAGCAGATGCTGATATTCCTGCAAATGGGTTTACTCCATGTGGCTGGTATCCGCGTGACTGCTGAGCAATCACTGCCTTTTTAATGAGGTCAGGACGGTATTCAGAGCTAAAGACGGATGGCAACTCTATTTCATGATCAACTGATCCTGTCAGTGATAAAACCTGTGCTTTCATCTTGTCTCACCCCTGTTTACTCTGCCGGCTGACAAATTCGACTACCGGCTCACGGACTTTGTGTTCACCAAGTCTGATTGCATGACGGATTCTGACAAGTCTCTTGATAGGTCCAGGAACTGAACCTTTGATAAGAATATACTGGCCACGAACCTCACCATAGTGCAGGAATCCTCCATCTGGATTGATATCTGCACCAGATTCACCAAACTTAATCAGACGTTTGTTAAATTCGGTTCTCTGATGGTAACCCATCTGACCCATGAGTGGAACCTGCCATCTGACGTGGTGTGGGTTCCATGGTCCAAGAGTTCCGACATGTCGCTCTTTCTTTCCTCTGGAATGTTTACGCTTACGGAGGTGGACACCCCATCGCTTGACAGGTCCCTGTGTTCCCTTACCCTTGGTGATTGCAGTAATGTCAGTATACTGACCTACTTCAAAGAGGTCTTTTGCTGCAAATTCTTTGCCCATCATGCCAACGGCGTAGTCAAAGCGTTCTGCAATAGAGCCACCGCCAACACGTGTTTCCATAAGATCAGGAACCTTGCTTGGAACACCTGTCAGAGAGACAGGGCGGGCATAGGTAAGACAGAAGACATCTACAACTTCGCCAGCTTCAATTGCTGCACGAATTTTTGCCTCTGCTTCACTACGGTTATAGTTTTTCGGGAGAGGTATCCTGCGGCTGAGCTCAGCATCAAATGAATCTGCAAAGAGATCAGTGAGTGCATGGTCACCATAGGTATCATGCACATAAACACGAACCGCAGCAACTCTCATGTCTGGAACCTCGATAACGGTGACTGGGACCATAATGTCCCGGCCTTCAGTCGGGCTTTTTACATGGTCATCAACCATAACAAGGTGGGTCATTCCCACCTTGTACCCGGCAAACCCCTGTAACTGGGGGGCCCCCTCGTATGCAGGCCATGCATGATATCGTGGGACCGGGCTTTTTGCACGCTTGCGCGGGCTGTAAGCGAGAGATCCCATACGAGGTCTGTGTACGTTTGCCATTGTTTGATCAGTCCTTCTTTTCTGTATCCGGAATGCAGTTTTCCTTACGGAAAACTACGAACGATGCAAAAAAGAGACCTTAATCATAAAAACAGTGATACTGTCTTCGCAGATTAACTCCGGGATATAGATTCCTCTCCGTACATCACAAAACACTATTGTGCGTGCATAGACGGCAAATTCATCACATATCACAACGGAAACCGGTCTCTCGTAAGATGCGCGGATTAAGGCATCCCATCCAGTGAAACTGAATGAGACGGGCCGCATCGTCCACCCTTGCCTTCATCACATCCAACTACTGTCGCCTCGTGCGAAGATTCGCAAGTTCCGGCTTTTTCTACAGGAATTAAGATCCTGTGAAACAACCGGCTCCTACCAGATACCCTATAAAAGGGGGTAAGAAGGCTTCCCTAATATTCAACAAAATAGAGTATAAAGGTATGCATTATTCGAAGTACAATTCACCGTCATCTTTTATATATACTTCAATACCATTTCTGATAAGACGAGACTTATTCTTCTCAGGTATTTCATCACGAATCCGATTCATTAGTTGAACAGAGTCATATTTTACCTTAATTCCAAATTTTTCTGCTTCAGAAAAGATCGATCTGACAGCAATAAAAAGATCAGTCCCTTTTTCAAGAGTGCAAAGATGACGGGCATCAAGACTATATAAGAATTCAAGCGTTTCACGAGCGCGGGAAACATTCTCCATTGCAGATTTTTCAACAGTACAGACATTTGCTTTTGATGTGTGAATTATATCAGCGATCTGTTGTTGAGTCATTCCTGCTTTTCTATATCGCAATACTTCTTTTTGACGGTCTGTTAACAGCCCTTCCTTCATAATATTATTTTGATTGCTTTAACATAAACTGGTTTCGTTAACCTGGATGATTTTATCAATAAATTGAATGATTTTAAAAAAGTAGGTTATGAAGTATATAAATAAATTCCAATTCACAAACTTTATCAGGATAATCCGTCATATTATCGAATACACTTACAGAGGTGTTCAATGGTAGTAAAAGTAGGAATCGCAAAACTCGGAAATATTGCAAGTGGTGTAATGGCAGAACTGCTCCTTGATGAGCGTGCAGACCGTGAAGACATGCAGAGTTTCATGGCAACCTCCGGAACAAAACTTCAGCCAGAAGATATTGACCGTGTTGTCTCTAACATGAAGGCATGGAAACCAGACTTCTGTATTGTTGTTTCACCAAATGGTGTCCTCGAAGGCCCGGTAAAGGCACGTGAGGAACTTGCAGCAGCAGGAATCCCATGTGTTGTCATCACCGATGATATCACTACCAAGAAAGAAGGCTGGGAAGCACTTAAGGGCTCTGATTTTGGTTACATCATCATGAAGGCAGACTCTATGATTGGTGCACGCCGTGAATTCCTTGACCCCATTGAAATGGCAGACTACAACGGAAACCTTGTAAAAGTGCTCTCACTCACAGGTGCTTTCCGCAAACTTCAGGTTGCACTTGATGAAGTCACTGACCAGGTTAAGGCAGGAAAGAGCGGTAAGGACCTTGTTCTTCCAAAGATTGTCATGACATCAGACAAGGCAGTTGCAGGCGAGTTTTCAAACCCATACGCACTTGCAAAGGCACGTGCAGCTTATGAGATTGCACAGGCAGTTGCAGGAGTAAATGTCAAGGGCTGCTTCATGACCAAGGGCTTTGAGAATTACACTCCAATCGTTGCATCTGCACACGAAATGATGCGCCAGGCAGCTTTCCTTTGTGATGAAGCTCGTGAGATTGAGAAGTCATGCGATGCAGTAATCAGAAAGCCACACAAGGCAGACGGAACCCGTGTAGCAAAGACTACTCTCATCAGCAAGCCAGAATAATCTTAATTAAATAACTCTTTTTTTCCTTTGTTGTTAATGCGGTGCCTGATAGTTTTTGAGATATTGTCCTTATTGGAATATTTTTAATCCAAGACAGTATCATCAATTAAAATCCAAATAGATCATATATCATAGCATTTTTGAGCGCATGAAGAAATCAAGAGATCACAGGTTTATGAAAAATTTCATACAATAATTCAAGAAATAAATTGCAACTGCAATATTTTTTTGTTTAATAAATTTTTTTAGGCGTTTGTATTTCGCCCTCTCTCACCCGCATAATCATTTATAATACATATGACAATCGAAAAAAATTTGACACCTATTGATCGAATCTTCTGATGGGCGTGCTACTAATGTTAGTAAATAGGCAGTTTCTTTCACAAATAGTGGTGACTATTCAAAAGCACTGAAGTATTTTAGCATGGCTTTGGCCATCCATCCAAAAAATCTCATGCCTTAAAAAATAAGGGAATTCTTCTTATAAAACTGGGTAAATATGCTGAAGGTAATAGATTGCTCCAAATGACCTATGATCTGGACAGAAACCAGATTGAAAAAGAACAAAAAGACTAGATCACTAAAAACAATGATTACCAGAAGGATAATTCTCATAAATCAGAACCGGCAACAAAATTTGGAATTCTTATATTTGGATTTTTGTTATTTATCTTTATACATCATGTGCATACCAAAATAGTATCATTTTCATTAAATACATTGGCCCTCTTTACTCCGGCATTACTTGGATTATATACTTCGATAAATAAACAGGTCAATAGCCATAATGAATCTGTGAAAATCCAAAAAAACGCTAAAGACAGATTAAAGATTACATCAATGGCAAAGGTCCAAAAGGTCCATTGTAATCTAACATCCTCACATCTTCACCTGACTATTCCATTCATGTGCCAGATCTTCGGGCAATGTCATAATGACCGGAGACAAATGAAGTCGTTCCATAAATGCAGAATCTGATATTGACATCGAATTTGGATTAATACGTGCTATTATCGACCCTATTGCACAATACTCATATTCATCATCAGAATTTCCAAAGAAAAGTGACATATTAAACGCATCACTCCCATAAGACCTTAAAAATTTCAAAATAGCAATAAGATCTGATGCAAACTCCTGAATCTTAGAGGAAAAGGCATCAACAGTACCGCCTGAAAGGATTACCCTAATCTCTCGTTCACCTAACGGGACTGGATTTGCATACCAAAAATTGTTTAACCCATCAAATACTCTTCCTTCCTTTTTTTCAAAAGCAATCAGATCATCAATATACGAGCCTTCACACTGGGCTTTCAGGAATAAATTATGCATAAACCCAGGTATTTCATCAATAAGACCCTGCATATGAGGATGGACAAGTGATGCACCAGATGATGGTAAATAATTCCAGTTAATCGAAGGATATCCATGATTTCCCCGGAGTGCCATTACCTGCCCACGGAGAGCATCCGACAGCTGCTTGTGAGTAAACTCACTAACCTGATGTTTCCTGGTTATAACCGTTACTACATGAAATGGAGCATATGGGTACATATTTGGAAAAGTTATACTTTCACCAACCGAGATCCTCTTACCATCTTCAAAAACAGGCGTTGTTTTGTGAATGTTTTCCGGACAGAAAGGACAATTCTCTTTACTATACTCAGGGATAACTTTGGACGAAAGCCCTCTCTTTAACCTTCCAGGAGAGATACGACATGTTGTGCCAAGTATGGTATCTTTTCGAAAGATAATCAAACCATTCTCATTCTCAAAATCAATAGATTCATACATGAAACACCTGTGTTTTTATATGAACCAAAAAAAAGGGGGAGTTTATACAACATACTTTCCGAGAAGACGGATTGAGTTGACCACGTCTGGACCAATTGGTGATCCAAAGATGATCTGTGTAACGCCTGCTGCGGTAAGGTCTTCACATTTCTGCTTAACAGTGTCTGGACTGCCTGCAATTGTGAATGCATCGATAGTTGCATCATCTACAAGGCCACCGACGGTCTTGAAATCAAATCTGCCAAGTGCTTCTTTGATCTTTGCAACTGTGCCCTCATTGAGGCCGTGGCGCTGGAGAAGTGCTGGTGGTGAACCTGCTGCGATGAATGCTGCAACAATCTTTGCAGAGTTGCGTGCCTTCTTCTCATTCTTGTCTATTGACATTGCAGTGTATGCACCAACATCAAAGCCCTTCTTGCCTACCTTCTCACAAGCTGCCTTGATGATTGGGATTGCAACTGCGAAATCCTTTGGGTTAGATGCGTTAATAAGTGCACCATCACCGATAGTTCCTGCAAGCTCGAGTACCTTTGGACCCTGAGCTCCGATATACACTGGAATACCCTTCTTTCCTGGAAGGGTTACACCAGTGAGCTTTGCACCATCATAGTCAAAGAACTTCTTTCCGCTCTTCTTGACTTCTGCACCAGTACAGAGTGCACGAATCTGTCCAACTGCCTCCTCGAGGCGGCCGACAGGCTTGTCTGGGGTAATTGCAAGTTTTGGGAGAGTTGAAAGGTCGCCTGGTCCTATTCCAAGGGTTGCACGGCCATCAGAGATCTCATTAAGGGTACATGCAAAGGATGCCATTGCGGCTGGAGTGTCCGTAAAGGCGTTCATGATACCTGGTCCCATCTTGATTGTGCTGGTTTCCATTGCAATTGCTGCCAGAGTTGGGTAGCAGTGGCGGTTGTTGTAGTGGTTGGTGATCCATGCAAAATCGATATCTTTTGATTCTGCAAGCTTACAGTAGTTAACTACCTGTTTAACGTTTATGTTGCCTGGGACAAATTCTATTCCATAACTCAAAGGTATGCACCTCATTTCATAAGTTAACCGGGGATCTGTAAAAAGATTCTTATTTGTTTCTCGCTTTTTACACAAGTTTTCAAAAAATCTTAATAAATTTATAATATCTGCTGACAAAAAATTCGCTTTTTCACGAAATTCAACGATAACGCACCGAGTATATGTAAAAAACAATCTGAATTCCGATTATATTATAGAAGACCTGTGTCAGATACTCTTTATCTTATAAATCAAATACAAGTATATAATATACAGTATTCATTTGTGAAACCCTGAGAGAAAATACATGAGACTTCTGATAATTGGCCTTGGAACAGCAGGTAGCAGGATTGCGGATGCAATAATTCAGCCATCTGATAGATCCTTAAAGAGTAACACCATTCATGCAATTACAGTAGATAATGATCCTGATGTCCTTACAGCACTGCGAAACATAAACGATGAAGGTAAATTTTACTTCCCGCGTGATGATGTAAACTCTCCTGAACTCCTGACGACAAACTTCACCATTGATGAATTGAGTGAAAAGATAAAAACCTTTGATAATGGTCAGTATGATGCTTTCCTGCTATGTGCAGGACTTGGCGGTGGCCTTATTGATTTAGTTTCACATCTGGTCTCAATAATCCGGGAAAGTATGTTCGAACCAATATTTGGACTTTTTACCCTACCACTTGAATCAGAAGGGGATAAAAGACTTAAATTAGCCATTACTGCCCTTGAAGAGATAAATCAAACTCTTGACGGTGTTATTATTTTTGATAATGAACTCTGGTATGAAAGGGCTCTTGAAGAGATAAAACTTGCCGAAGAACAAAAACCTACAGGATTTGCTGAAAAGTTGAAAGCCCGAAGTAACGGGGAAAAAATTATACATCCATTCCAGATAATAAACAATACTATAGCCAGAAGGATCCGAATGCTTGTTGATGCCGGCGAAATTCAGGGAGAAATTCCTGAAACAGTCCTTGATACACGAGAAATTCTCAATACCATTACCGGGGGTGGATACATAGCAATAGGCCTGTCTGAAGATGAACTTCCAGATAAAAACCTCCGTGATATCTTCAAATCTAAAGAACCTGGACTTGTACACAGACAGGAGAAGGCAGGCCGGATTATTCGTCTTGCTGAACGTTCAATATTTCGTGAAATTTCTACAAACTGTGATCTGACAACTGCCAAAAAAGCATTAATACTACTTTCAGGCCCTGAAGAGGAACTCTCAATGAAAGGGTTTATGGCAGTTCGAAAATGGCTTGATGAAAGCATAGATGGATTTGAATTACGATCTGGAGACTTCCCTATATCTCCGCGCCAGGCACAAAAAGTCTCTGTTCTTATAGTTCTCTCAGGGCTCACCCATATTGAAAGAATTGAAAATTTAAAAATGAGATTTCTTAACTCTCAATAATTATTTTCAATACTCTTATTTTATACATTGATCATTATTTGTATCAATCTTTGAGAATGAAATGGTTCCGGCACCAATTTCTGTTTTAATCTTAAGCCCTTCTTCTACTACTCCACCAACAGAATTCATTCCAGAATATGAGACTAATGATATCCGGTGAGGATCTGTTAGAAGGTTTAAGATCTGTCCTTTTCCCATGATAAGTGGAAACTGAAACCCAGAACTCTGCATGCCTTTTATAACCTCTACTGCCCGGTCATTTGCAGCGGCTGGAATCTGCCTGATATTTGCAAGAAGCACCCCACTTCCCGTATCAATATATCGATTAATGCCAGTAAGCCCGGCGCCGATAAATAATTGAAGTGGATCCACAGTAGAACCAGGATATCCAATCAGATTTACAAACTTTGATGGCTCCCGGTTCTCAACCATTATAGTTCCACCATAAGCCATTTTAACAGGTATCCCCTGATGTTGAAAGACACCATCCATTGTTATACTACATACAGATAAAATCCCAGTATGACCGGACGGAATCTTTGGATCCCTATCAATCAGATGGTACCCTGAAAAAAAACTACACCCTGAATCACGGACTTTATCATATACATTAGTTACCTTGTCAAGAATCTCATCAGGAACGATAGTCAGATTATACGCAACATCCCCTGTAGCAGTCTCCGGAGAAAATGTGCTTCTAAAAGCAAGTTTTTCTAGTTTTGAGATAATAAATCCAATTCTATCCCCCACAAGTGCCCTGTCTGTCTCATTAATCCCAGATAATGTTAAAACTCGTCCAAGATTTCCAACTTTTTCTGTAAAACCACGACTATCAAGATACCTGAGATAGTATTGAACTGCTCTGTCAGTCATGACATAACCACGTTCTGCAAGAAGCTCTGATAGACGTTTGGCCCCCATGGGCTCCTGAAATTCTTTTAATATCCGGAGAATTTCTATATATTTATGCTCGGTTTTGATCATCTTGCTGACACGACTCCATGGCTGTCCTGATACTTTCCATGATAAAGCTCCTCACCATCAAAAACTTTTGAAAATATTATTTGAACAATTCTTTCCCCTTTAGGGAGAGGAAGGTCTACTTCACCCATATTTAGAAGACAAAGCGTTAAATGCCCACGAAAACCTGGATCTACAAAACCACCACTTATAAATACTCCTCTCCTTGCATAAGACGAACGACATCGGAGGGTTGCAGCAATATCTACGGGGAGCTCTACTAATTCCACACTGGAGACAAGAGTCATCATCCCCTTTTTAAGTAATGTATCTTCAGATGCACGAAGATCATAAGATGCCGGCTGTTGACTGCCCTCAGAATATGGCTCAATTACAACACCACCATCCGAGGGGGCCTTGTTAATTAATTCTCGCAACGCTTTGGATGAGAGTATCATACAATAATGTTTGATGAAAAAGATTAAATATTCATTGGATGGAACAATTATAGGGATCCATAGGGTAGCGGATATCCTTCCGGGCTTCGAACCCGGAGACGTGGGTTCGATTCCCACTGGATCCGGTTTCTTTTTTTATAATGAACGTTTTCGAGAATGGTTTCTTCTATGTCGCCCTGATTTTGATCTACCAACACGAATTGCAATACCGATGATTAAGCAGACAATTGCAAGACCTCCAATAATTACAAATACAAAAGGTATACCTCCACCTGACGTCATGGCTGCTTTATCCCTTGTCAGGATAATTGTTGCATTTTTTGTTTCACTGTTAATAACAGTGCTATTTTGCATATATCCATCTTTTTCCGCTGTAACTACTCCTTCTGAACCAGAAGTAATCCGGATAAAAAATGTTCCGTTTGCATTTGTACTGCCTGATTGTACACCATCTAATGAAACAGATGCATTCTGAATTGAAACAGCCCTTTCATCAACAACTGTTATCAAAGTCGACATCTTCTGCTGAGTCAACTCAACTGTAACTTCACCTGTTTCAGAATCAGGTTTTACAGTCTGAATTGCGGTTTCATATCCATCCTTTGATAATGAAACAGAATAGTCAACCATATCAAGATTCGAGATCATCAGGCGGCCATATTCATTTGTAACTCCCTTTGAAATCCCATCTATTGTTACATTTACCCCCGCAATCGGTAAACGTGAAGAATCAAATACTGAAATAAAAATGGTTGTGTGTTGTCGGTTTAAAAGAAAATCAATTAATAGTTCTTCAGCACCAATGCGTTTAGCAATTGATTCAGAATCATAACCAGCAGCGCTGATCTCAATCTTATGTTCGCCATCTCTGTTTAATGATGTAATTAGAATTCCACGTTCATTAGTCTTACCAACACCAATACCATCAATTGTGACCATTGCATCAGGAATCGGTGAGACATCAGCACTATCCGCTACCCTTACCGAAAGTCGATCATTTTTAACAAGTGAATATTGACCGGTCAGGTTTTCAAAGCCGGTAACTATTGTATCACGCTCTATCTGATAAAGTGGAGCAGTAATTTGAAGATTATATACCTGCTCAGTTTTAAGTGGAAGCATTGTTTTTCCACTTCCATCAGTCACATTTACAATCTTTTCCTGATCAATTCCTACAGCTTCAACAGTTGCATCTGATATTGGCAATAGTGTATCACCATCAAGGACTTCTACTATGTAACATGCATTTCTAATTGTCAGAGGAACAAGAACAAGCGTATCATTCTCAAGAGGTGTCCCGGTCCAATCAGAAAAACCTGCTTTTGCTACCCTGATAGACGGGGGAACACCTTCCATCGAAAAGTTATAAGAACCGTCTAAATTTGTTTTGCCAGAAATTATCCCATTTGTATAAACAAGTGCTTCTGGAACAGGAGCTGTCCTGTCTGATTGTTCATAGACTATCAAAGTGAGCGAAGAGCCGGCAACAAGCCCGATGAGCAGACATATTAATATTGAAACAATTAGACCTTTCAGACAGCAGTTCATCTCTGTTATATTGCTTTTTTGCAGATAAAAAAGGAATGGTGGTTAATGGAATAAAAAAATGTACAAATAGTGTACTTACCAGCCATCCCAAATCTTCTGGTGAGGGTATCTTTCTATTAGCATTCCTTCAATTACAATAGGATTTAACACTCTTGCTTCTTCAACTGCCTTATCAAGTTTCCATTTATGATCAGCATAAATTGTAAAGACAGGGTCGCCTTTATTCAGGTGTAATCCAGATTTTGCATGAAGATATATTCCTGCACCATGATCAGAAGGAGAGCCTGCAGTTCTTGCAACAGAAATGAGCGACCTGTTATTAACATCTACAACAAAACCATCGACATCTGCATGAATAGTTTGTGAAAACTCTCCAGGGATTATATTAGAAGAGGAGACTGATGGGTCTCCGCCCTGAATCTCAATTATCTCCTTCATCTTCTTTAGCGCTGCACCAGTTTTTATTGTATTATATGCAAGATTATATCCTTCACCCGGATTTGCTTTTCCGGCAAGTTCAAGCACAATTCCAGCAAGTGCACAACTCTTGTCAATAAAGGATTTAGGATTGTCTGCACCTTCAAGTACAGAAAGGGCCTCTTTTACTTCAAGTTTTGGACCTATTGATCTTCCAACAGGTGCATCACCATAGGTCAGGGCACATTCTACCCTTATACCAAGTCTTTTACCAAGTTCAATAAACTTCTGTGCTAGTGCCTCACCCTCATCCTTATTCTTTACTTTGCAGAATTTCCCAACCGGCATATCTATTGCAAGCACACTTACTCCTGCAGCAAATTTTTTTGCCATTACACTTGCAAGCATCTTATCAACAGGATTTATTTTTAACGGATATTCCTGATGTATGATTTTGTCATCTGCTGGTACAAGATTTGTAGATCCTCCCCATACAATGACACCTTTGTTCTTTTGAGTCATTCGGGTGAGTTCTTCAGCACTAAACTCCACCGGAGCCAGGACTTCCATTATATCAGCAGTTCCAGCAGCTCCTGTAATCGCCCTTGAACTTGTCTTGGGAATTAATAGCCCGTTTGCTGCAACTATTGGAACAATGAGAAGAGTTACTTTATTTCCCGGAACTCCACCTATTGAATGTTTATCTACAACAGGGCCTGAAAAAAACTCAAGCTTATCACCGGTTTCAACCATTGCCCTGGTCATAGATTCAATTTCATCCATATCAAGGCGATTTATGTAAATACTGGCAACAAAGGCCGAAATCTCACCTGATGAGAGATTATCGTTTGAAATATCGGTAATTATACTTTGCATCTCTTCACGGGAGAGTTTTTTGCCATCCATCTTTTTTTTAATATACTCAAGAGATGAAGGCATTGGGATTAAACTGACGTCGACTGAATCTCCTTCTTTTATTAAAATGTGTTCTGCATTTTCCTTTAATATCCCAATTGTTCCTTCTTGTACTAATGATGATGTAGTCTCAACAGGAGCTCCAAAGGTTTTACCCGATACTTGATTTTTTACTTCAATCCGGTCACCTGGAATGACACCTGCTTTTACTGCATCTTTTTTATGTACAAGGATTCCTCTACCAGCAATATCGATTAAATGAACTTTTAGTAACATATGAGTATATAATCCATAATTCTATTTATCAGTTCAGACATGTCTTTGATACTGATTTACTCTTTCGATGAGCATGCCTCCAATAATCACAGGATATAAATCAAAGGCCTCGGAAAGAGCTTTTTCAAGTTTCCATTTCTGATCTGAATAGATAATCATAAGAGGATCTCCTTTGTTTACCTTAGCTCCCGGTTTTATATAAAGATAGATCCCTGCACCTTTATCAGACGGCGATCCTGCTGTTCTTGCAATTGAGATAAGTTCACGGTTTTTTACATAAGTGACATATCCATCAATATCAGATTTTATTGTATGAGAAAATACGCCTGGAACAATATCTCCTGAAGTTACTGAAGAATCCCCACCCTGTATTTCTATTATCTCTCTCATCTTTTTTAGAGCTGCACCAGATTTTATAGTCTTTAACGCAAGGTTATATCCTTCATTAATACCAGCTTTCCCTGCAAGTTCGAGCACCATACCGGCAAGGACACAACTTTTTTGTATAAGTGAATGTGGCTCATCACTGCCCTCAAGAACAGCAAGTGCCTCTTTTACCTCAAGTTTTGGTCCAATTGTATGGCCAACCGGTGCATCACCATATGTCAATGCACATTCAACGTGAATATTAAGCCGTCGCCCAAGTTCTATAAACATCTGACTGAGTTTTTCTCCTTCGTCAATGTCTTTCACCTTACAGGATTTCCCTACAGGGATATCAATTGCCAGAACATTCACACCAGCGGCTGCTTTTTTAGACATTACACTTGCAAGCATCAGATCTATTGGGTCAATCTTAAATGGATACTCCTGAATGATAATTTTCCCATCGGCAGAAGCAACATTTGATGAGCCTCCCCAGACTATCACCCCTTTTGTCTTCTGTGTCATACAGGTTATTTCTGAGGCACTAAACTCAACAGGCGCTAAAACTTCCATCAGATCAGCTGTTCCTCCTGCCCCTGTAATTGCTCTTGAACTTGTCTTTGGAATTAAAAGTCCATTTGCTGCAATTATTGGAACAATAAGAAGAGTTACTTTATTTCCAGGAACACCCCCTATTGAATGCTTATCAACAACAGGCCGGGAGAAAAGTTCTAATCTCTTACCTGTTTCGGCCATAGCCTTAGAGAGATATTCTATTTCATCCATATCAAGAGGGTTTATGTAACAGGCTACAATAAATGCAGAAAGTTCACCAGAAGATATTTTGTCATTAACAATATCGGTAACAATATTCTCGATCTCTTCTCGTGAGAGTTTTTGGCCATCCATCTTCTTTTTAATATACTCAAGAGAAATAGGGAGCGGAACGGTCTTTATTTCCACTCTGTCACCATCAGCCACCTGAATTAACTCTGCTGCCCGAATAGATAGTCCAATGGTACCGTTCGGAATTACACTTGTAGTAAACTCAACTGAATCTACAATAGATCTTCCAGACACCGGATTTATTATCTCTATCCGGTCACCCTGAACCAGACCATACTTTTGTGCTTCCAAAGTTTGCAGAAGAACACCATTACCTTCAAAATCAATGAGCCCTGCCAGAAGATCCATACGGATAGTTGATTCTTACAGATATTTAGTAGTATGGCTAATAAAAACTTACAAAACTTACAAAAAAAAGTGAGATTAGTTTGTTTGATTTAGTTCCTACGCATTCCGAAGACTGCTACAGCACCAAGACCTGCAAGAGCTGCAAGGATTCCAAAGCCTGGGGAAGCCTGGGTAGGCGTTGGGGTTGGAACTTCAGTTGTTGGCTCAGGAGTTGGCTCTGGGGTAGGCTCAGGAGTTGCTTCTGGAGTCGGCTCAGGAGTTGGTTCTGGGGTTGGTGCCGGAGTCTCAACACTTGCTTCAACGATGTTGAAGAGGGTTGTCTCAACTGCGTCAGTAGTAACACCCTGAACACGGACGATGTACTCGTCTGGCTTAAAGGTGGATGCATCAACAGTAAAGCTCCACTTGTTCAGACCGTCAGTGCCTTGTGTGACCTTGACAGTTCCAGTTGCACCACTGAATTCACCACTCTGGCTCTTGTCAGTTGGCTTGAATGAAGAGGAAGTTACCTCAACAAGCAGGTCATTCTCGTCGTAAGCAAGGTTAGTGGAGCCTGATATCTCAAACTTTGAACCAACAGTCTGCTCACCGATTGGGTTAATGGTGATCTTTGGCTCCTCTACGAGGAATGCAAGTTTCGTGTATGTATCATCGACCATTGCATTGTTGATTGCCTGGACTAATGCCTCTGCTGCATCTGTTCCCTGAAGTGCCCCAGATCCACCGATCTTAAAGATCTGTGAACCACGTGTTGGGTAACTTCCGAGGACATTCTGTGGGTTTGCAGAGTTATCTGGATAGATATCGAATTCATTGTTGTACATTGGATGCTGAACAACTACGAAGTACTGTCCTGCATACAGTGTGGAAGTTTCTGCTCCCTTAATCTCGTGCTCGAATGACATGTCATCATTCACAGATTCGGTTGTGTAGATTACTTTATTCTTTCCAAGAATCCAGATTGCAATGCCCTTTGATGGGTCGCCTTCTGCAGTTCCACGAAGGAAGAACTTGTCACCCTTTGCGACAACACTGCCTGAAGCGGTTGCCTGGATGTATGGTTTCTTTATGACTAATGAGACAGTATCATACTGTGCATCGTTTAAGTGGTTCTTGTCACGCGGTGCGCTGACTGCGTAGATTGTATAGGTTCCTGCATCGATCTCAAGATTTGCTGTCTGCCACTTAAATTCCCAGGTGTCATCATCCTGAACATCAGCCTGATCAAATGAGGCTGCCTGATCGTTGATAACATCAGTGCGTGGGGCTTTCAGCATTGCACCTGCGGTTGGCAGGTTTGGACCGGTTATGTACAGGTAAGTTAAGTCGGTCTCGGAGTTTGTACCAGAGAGCTTGACTTCCTCACCAAGGTAGTATGACTGATCGCCTGAAGCAACGATTGTAATATCGCCCTTCTCTACCTTGACATCAACTTCATCGGACTTGTACTGGTTGCCGGACTTGCGCTCGACACGAATTGTGTACTTCTTGTCCTTTGTGTCTTTGGAGGTCTTAAACTCAATAGTACGGGTACCACTGGAACTTAAAGTTGCCATTGCATAGAAATTAGTTCCGTGATAGTCTGGATCATCAGGGACATCCTGCTTGATGCTCTTCCCTGCTCCACCCTCATACTGGTATTCTCCAATTGTGTATGGGCCAGCTGCATCATCCTTTGAGATCTTGTCCTGCTGAACAAGGATCATTGGAGGCTGATCGTCCTGCTGACCTGTCATGGAGCTTGTGCCCTTAATCCAGACATAGTAGTCTGCATTTGGAACACCTGTGATGGTTACAGAGAATGGGTTGCCACGAACAACAGTGTCTTTGTTTGCTTCAATCTTAACCTGGTCGGTTGCGATTGTCATACTCTTGACTGCTGAAATGGTCTTTCCAGTGTAGTCTGAACCATCAGGAGCTACATACTGATCCTTCATACTGTTTGCATTACACTCAACCCATACGGTGTAAACACCAGCTTTGTAGATACGGTTTCCGTATGTGTCTACTGCTGCTGTATCCCATCCGTCGTTGTTTGCTGGCTGGGTGTGATCTCCTGCACCAATCCAGTACCAAAGCTGCTGATCAACGTTTAAATTAATCAGTGAGTGGGGTTCGCCATTTGCTCCGACAAGGTTCTGAAGAACACCGCCATCTGCGGTCTGAACTTTCAACTTGAACGGATAATCAGATGCAGTTGCACCATTACGCTTAACAATGCTCTGCATGTTGGTTTCAATGACAAAGTTTGCAAAGTTTCCTACAGGGATTGCCTTTCCGGTAATGTCTTCATTGACAGATCCATCCCAGATTTTGAGGTTCAGGGAAGGTTCTTTGACGTTGAAGGCAATACTTGCCTTTGAGGCACCATCCCACTGGTACCAGTTGCCGGTCTTACCGACAAAGACGTCTGGGGAAACGTAAAATGCCTTTGCATTTGTAATTGGCTGAATATCAGCCGGCTGTTCTGTTTCAGTGTTGGTACCTGCCTGCCACCATGCGATCTGGCTGTATCCACCGGCTGCTGCTGTTACATCAAGGTCCTTCTCACCAAGGAAGACTTCTCCTCCGGCGTTGACCTGATTAATTGCTGCTGATACCGGCAGTGCCAGAAGTGCAAGTGCTGCAAGCACCATCATGACTACTGCTATTCGTGCGTTCATTAGATGTCCTCCGAACAATCCATGTTCGAATCATGGAATTCACCGACAACTGATTGTTATTTCCAGATGCTCACTGAATTCATGTATATACTCCGAGAAATCGAAGTATGAAAATATATTTGTAAAGTGCATATTATAATCTTTTTGGTTGGATTTAATACAAAAAAAACGGGGATTTGTTGAAAAACACTCATAACACCCTATGTGTACCAAATCAAAACAGACCTAATCCAGTTAAGCCCGTCATGCGAATTGATGAGATATTATTTTTTTTACGCTTCACGCGCAAAAAACATTTGCTGATTAATTTTTCCGCCATAAAATTATTATTTGGATCTTGAAATATTCCATGAGACACTTCTCATGTACATCTCATTTTTTATAAGGGGGCCAAATTTTCCGCAACAATCACCCTCAAGGGTAAGATTAAAATACAGCTAAAACTAACATATGAAGGCACAAAGCCCGATAGTGTAGCGGTCAATCATACGAGGCTCTGGACCTTGTAACAGCAGTTCGAATCTGCTTCGGGCTATCATTTTTTGATTTTTAATTCATATTTTCATTTTTCGGCAAGTTATTGCGATATGAGCAGGATAATAGGGTTTTAGATTATATTCTGTAAAATCTCCAAGACCATTCTTTTCAAGAATTTTACACTCATTAAGGATAATATCCTCAACTGACATCACAGCTGAAACACTTCTGGTTTTAAGCATTAGTAGACCCAATCCTTCCATCTTCAAAAAAGACAGGTTTTCTGAGAAAATTGCTGCCTGATCCCGTTGGGCAATATCCTGACAGATTAAATCAACTTCTTCGACAATCACCCTGTAATTTTCAGGATAACGTGCATCATCAAAAATTGGGATGATATTATCTCTTTTCTCTGAAAGTTTTATCAATTTTTCAATGGGTTCAGGTGCAAATTCAACAGCATATACAACTTCCACATAATCTGCAAGATAAGATACAGTTGTCCCAGAAGCTGCTCCCAAATACAAAACCTTCATCCTGGAATTTAATTCAATTTTTCCACCACAATAAAAGAATGCACTTAATTTGCTTCGCTCAGGTGGAAACACACGCATTCCTTCAACCACGCTATCACGTCTATCAGGTCTTCCTGGCGTTACTAAAACATTATTCTTCCAGATCATTATTTCTCACCTGCATGTTGGATCTTCAAATCAGCACGAGATAGAAACAAAGCATCTTTTTCTTTTCGATAATAATCAATTTTTACAGCTATTGCAAATTTACAAGCAAAAACCCGTGATACTCTTCCACGTCGTCTCTTATTTGATACATGGACTCTTTTATGCTGATATATTATTCCATGTTTTGGAGATGGGGATTGTCTTGTTAAATGAGAAAAAAGAGCACTCTCTGCACCAAGAACCTGCAATGAAGATGCGGGAAGATTACTAAGTTTTAAGAGACTGCCGGTACGTTCAAGCATTCTCCCTGCAACAATTGGACCAGCAAGCGCTGAACTGTTTGGAAGGACAACTGATGCAACTCTTCCAATCTCATCAGCAAGATTTGTTCTTGTTTTTTTTATTCTTTTAATATCATCCTCAATCTCTTTGATAGCACTATTTGTTTCACCAGCCAATCTTCTATAATCAGCTATACGTCCAGTTATCTCACCTGTGAACTTATCAAGATTAGTTAAAAGGCGTACCATATTTATTAGTTCATATTCGTCTGGATCCTTAGACAATGCAAGATGGTTTTTTGCATGTGCAATTGCTGACTGCCTTATATTCGCAATGTATTCTGATCGATTCCTGACAAGAGACAGACTTATCGCAACATCAAAATCTGGCATGATGCCAGTTCCATCAACAGTAATAGCTTCAATATATCTTGCATTCTCTTCCGGGTTATCAATAAAATCTGAAAACCAATATCTCGAATTATTATTTGTTTTATCCATTATTTTCTCCGTTTTTTTTCTCCATCTTTACTCCTTTATATTCTTCATTATAATCCTCCAATGCCAAACGAATAAAGAATTACAGGAATTGAAACTACACCAATACAACTGACCCTTGAAATCTGTAAAAGTTCAGGGACTAAACCAGTCATTGTTGCGAGAATCAAAATAAATAGCCCAAATGGACCCGTGCTGATACAACATAGGAGCAAAAGAAAAATCAACACAATATAACTGATGACCCTTGCATTCACCCCATTGAAAAAAACCGCAGACTGCGAAATTACCAGAGTTACAATATATGCTACAATTGCGGTAAGAAGGAGAACAAGAACTAAAAGTAGAAGCGGAGGGCGGGGAAGATCTCCAAGTATTACCATAACCCCGTTTCTCATCCGCTCAATTCCATATAACGCAAAAATACCAACAACCACATTTGCCGATCCAGCAGCCCCGGTTGCAAGAAGAAACTGCTTTTTGGATTCATCATATCCAATAAACGAAGCAATGACTCCATTTGCTGTAGCATTTGAAAGACCTGGCAGCCAACCTACAAGAAGTCCGGCAAGTACTCCAAAAATTGACCCAAGAGAGATTGATCTTGTGGACAAATTCATCCGTGTATATCTTTGAACAGGAATCTTGCCATTGTTTGTCATAAGCAGCAATGGTATTCCAAATAGACCTGTGAGAAGAGGCATCAGAACAGTACTACCTGTTTCTGCGCCCCATACCAGGTATTCAAATCTGAAGGCAAAAAGTCCAAGCAATCCGGATACAAGAAATGTAGCCAATACATAGCCTGTTCCTTCACTTTTGACAATAAAATACCCCAGAATTAACACAAGTAAGAGCCCGGTCCACCAGTCAACCAAATCCTGTACTTTTGAGAGGTAAAGATAAGCCAGAACTCCGACAGGAAGGCCAAGAACTATCCCAAGAAGGGTTCCAAGAGCAGAAATTCGAATAGCTTCCTGACCTTTTCCAATCATTGTCATTGCATGAGCAGGGAGAACAGACAGGGCCGTCCCTTCATCAGGAACTCCAAGGAAGGTTGAAGGGACAATCTCTATAAAACTGTGAGTAATAAGAGTAGCTACCAAAACAGCAGCAATACCTTCTGTTCCTATAATTGGATAAAGATAGACAATCCATCCTGCCTCTATCGCAGCAAGAGTATTTGAATGAATTCCAGGGATGAGTCCACCGATTATCCCGCAGATAATTCCAAGACCCATTCCAATTATGATCGAAATCAAGATCTATTAAGGATTTAAGTGTATTGAAAACATAAAATAACCGTATAAATAACTTGAAGGTGAAAAGATGAAGATCGCAATAACCCGCCTCGAAGGAAAGGAACTGGATGATAAGGAAAGGTGCCTCCGAAGAGGGCATGAATGTTATGCGGTCTCTCCACTCTCTGGCGAGTTTAATCAGGAACAGATTGATGCATTTGTAGAAGATGTATTCAAAAAGAAATTTGACTGCATCTTCTTTTCAAGTGCTCTCCCTGCTGAAAAAATAGCACCGTTACTTTTTGATGCTCCCCTTCCATTAGTTGTGGCAATCGGGCCACAAACTGCAAAAACTCTCCGAAAATATGGAGTGCCATGTGAGGTACTTCCAAAGTTTTATTCAAGTTCACTTGTTCCATATTTAGGAGACTGGATACAAAGCAAAAAAATTGGAATTCCACATTCTGATGCTTCAAATGCTCTTCTTATGGAGGGGATTGAACAAGCAGGCGGGATAGCAGTCGAATATACGATCTATTCCCTGATTCCTACCTGTGAACCATTAGATTTACGAGATGCTGAAGGCATTTTGTTTACAAGTGCCCTTTCTTTTAAGCAAGCTATATGGAAACGGCGTGAAGATCTTATGTTAATGGCAATAGGGGATGTGACCGCAAAAGCAATGGAAACTGCAGGCCTTTTTCCAGATGTAGTTGGAGATGGATCTCTTGAAGGAACGCTTGACGAATTAAACCTCTTTCTCCTAATGAGTTTATAGATGGATTCTGATAACACTCCCTTAATTCCCCACAGTCCTGGTGGAGTAATATTAATAGACAAACCACGCGGGCCATCTTCACATCAGGTGGCTGCGTGGGTCCGTGAGATGACAGGCGTACCAAACGTTGGTCATACAGGTACGCTTGATCCTCAGGTATCAGGAGTGCTTGTAGTGCTTCTTGGAAAGGCTGTAAGGCTCACAACAATCATGCATCAGGATGAAAAAGAGTACATCGCACTTCTCCGAATACAGGGAGATGTATCTGAAACTGCCCTTGCTGATGTTATAGAGAGATTTACAGGCAAAACATATCAACGCCCTCCAAGACGGAGCGCTGTAAAACGAGCTCTTCGTATTCGTGAAATCCTTGAACTTGAAATGCTTTCAAGGAATGGTCGGGATGTACTGCTTCGTGTTAGGTGTGATTCAGGCACATACATCAGATCTCTCTGTCATCACATGGGACTTGCCCTCGGAGTAGGTGGTCAGATGGTAGAACTGAGGCGTACAAGATCTGGTCCCTTTTTTGAGAAAGACTGCCATAAACTCCATGATCTTCGTGATGCAACAGAAGCATACCGAAAAGGTGACAAAACAGCTTTTGAAAGTATGGTTCTCTCACCCTTTGATGCCGTCAAGGATATGCCACTCATAAAAATAAAAGAGACAGCCGCCGGAGCGTTATGTCATGGAGCCCGGCTTTCTGCACGCGGTATCGTTGAAAATGAACCCTTCCAGATGGATGAATATGTTGTTGTGACCACAACAACAGGAGATCTCATCTGTGTCGGTGAGGCCTTAATGAGCGCTTCGAGGTTCTCTCCAGGCGATAAAGCACTTGTCATATCACCACGTGTAGTCTTCCCTGAAAATGATGCATACCCTGCTATATGGAAAGGTAAGAATCAGGTAGATTTAAAACACTAAAGGTTCAATGGAATAGGGCAATTATCTGCTGAGGTAGTCTAGTCTGGGAAGGCGCAAGATTGGAAATCTTGTGGGAGTAAT
>CAYSSW010000020.1:4728-32987 GCA_964434005.1 uncultured Methanospirillum sp. | reverse complement strand
GGGACCTGGCTATAAAAAATATTATTTTGATTAAATGTCTGCGGAATGTGGGATGCATCATTATTGATTTAGATATTAAACCACAATCAGCAATTTTTACACATAATATCTTTTCTAGCTCCCACCTTAAAAAAAGATTTTTTATCAGTAATATCCATAAAAAGCAAAATTTAAATCGTGTCCATGAATGTCTTTTCAATTTTGTTGAACATCATGACTCCGGTTATAAGAATAACTGCCGTTATCAGAATACTCTCAGCCCATATTGCAAGCGAAATCATCTCACTTCCTAAAAAGGCAGATCTAAATATCTCAATGATTGCAACCATAGGATTTAGTCCATAGATCCACTGGAATTGTTGGGGAATTTGAGACAATGGATATACAATTGGAGTTAGATACATCCAGAGTTGTGTTCCAAATGAAACAGTCAATGTAAGATCACGGTATTTTGTAGTTAAACTTGAAATGAGCACCCCCATTCCAAGGCCTAATGATGCCATCTGAAGCAGTAGTAATGGCAGGGCAAATACCCATAATGTTGGATTCACTGATGAATTCATGAATAGCATATAATATATAAGACATACAATGAACAATGAGAACTGGATAAAAAATGAGAGCATACTGGTCAGTACTGTAGCAATGGGTACTGCAAGCCTTGGAAAATAGACTTTACCAAAAATTACCGAATTTGTGATGAAAGTATTAGATGTTTTTGTCATACAATCAGCAAAATATGCCCATACAATTGTTCCTGACATGTAGAAGAGAATATGAGGTATTCCGTCGGTTGGAATTTTCGCGATGTTTCCAAAAACTATTGTAAAAATTAGTGTGTTAAATAATGGTTGGATAATAAACCAGAGAGGCCCAAGTATTGTCTGTTTATAGATGACTACAAAGTCCCTCCTGATAAGAAGGAAGATCAGATCTCGATATTGCCATAATTCGGATAGGTTTATATCAAGCCATCCTGTCTTTGAAGATATTTCGAGTGTCCAGGATTCATCTTTTATACATTCATCCATCCCTATCAGATTTGCTTTGTTAATCAAAAAATGTGTGTATTTCTTTTGTTAATATTTACGTTGATAACTTATGATATCTCCTCAAATAACTGATATAAGCCTTTTTTCTTAATATATATCTATCACTTCCAAAAAGTTCCAAAAATCCGGAATTAATGAATATCTGGTTTTTTTATAAACTTCAGATAACCACAGCCATTATTTAAATAAAAAGTAAGGAGGTTCAGAATCAGTCATAGTATTTGATTAGGCCAATAATACAGATGTTTTCATCATTTTGAATTCATAATTTCATTGTTTAGTACCGTGGTGTGATGATTCTCAATTCAAATTGAGTAAATTTTGAAATTTTTTTCATATCAATCCAGAAAAAAGATATTACCTAAAATTTTGGTAAGATTTACACTCCAGTTTACCCTTTTCTCTGGTAAATGATACAAAAACAAAAAGATATTGTATCATGAAATCCTGACTAATAGTAATAAGAAAAATTTCTCTTCCCCATTATATCCAAAAAAATCTGTAAATTTGGGCGCGCAAACCGAAAAAAGCATCAAACAAAAAATTAAATTATCTCAATTTTTCGTATACTTCTCAAAGCAACAATAAATGAAAGTGTTAGTACAATCAGAAGATAAACAAACGATATCAGAATGTCAGTTCCAGTATAAACATACTCTGTTCCAACCGCATAAAAATTTCCTCCGATTGTGAAATATCTAATAGCAAGAATTAAATGAGTTAGTGGGTTTAATGTAGCAACCATCTGAAAAATGAACGGAAGACTCCCTATTGGATAGAGAGCATTTGACATGAAAAACAGTGGCATTGGAATTAAGTTGGAAATTGCCTGAAAGCCTTCAAGTGAGTCTGCTTTTAATGAGATAGCAACGGATATACAGAGAAAAGCTGCCGTAAATAGAGCAACAAACAAAAGCACCCCCAAAACGCAGCCAATAATTGGTAAGAGTTCAAACCCCCTGAAAAATGAAACCCCAAGCAAAAGGCCAAAAATTAGAATAATTGAAGCCTGAATAATTCCTTTAGTAATACTTGATAGAGAAAGGCCAAGGATAATATCATATCTCTTTACCGGACTTGCAATAACTTCACGCATCAAACCCTGGGTTTTATCAGAGAGAACAAAAAAACCTCCAATCATACTTGAAAATAAAACAGTACCTGCAATCATCCCGGCACACATGAAAGTAAGATAATCAACCTGATACTTCCCATCAGGGACTGGAACACAGGATGTACTTCCAAAACTTGCCGCCATTGCAAGTCCAAAAATTGCAATCCATAACACCGGGTGGAGAAGTGAAGAAAAAAATTGTTGCTTAAATCTCACAAACCGTATCATATCTCGTTTATATATGGTGATAAATCCAAGGTTCATAGTTCACCCATATCTTATGTAACTTCTGCTTTTTCGATTACTATAACTGCAACAAGGTATGCAATCGCAGCTATTAGCACAAGATATCCAAATGAGAGCAGAATATCACCTAAAGAATAAATAAATTCACTTCCTGTAGCAGTAAAATGGCTCCCAATTATGCAGTAACGAACACCTGTGATAAGATGAGTGAGCGGATTTAATTCAGCAAGATATTTGAAAAGAGGAGGAAAACCATCAATTGAGTACAAAGAATTAGAAAGGAAAAATAGAGGCATTGTTAAAAGTGCAGTAATAGCCTGAAAACCTTCAGGAGAATCTACACGAAGAGCAATTGTAATCGAGAGACATAAAAATGCAATACAAAATGGTATAATAAATATTAGAAGGGCCGGAATTGAGAGAACAACTGTAATTAATGGTGAATCAGGCCAGAAATTCACTCCAAGTATCAGCCCGAAGACCACAACTAAAAGTGCCTGAATCCATGATTTTACAATCGCAGAAAGACATAAACCAAGAATTACTTCATGTCTTTTCACAGGGCTTGCCATAACTTCACGCATTAACCCCCATTTCTTATCAAACATAACAAAAAAGCCTCCAAATACATTTGTAAATAGAATTGTTGCTGAAATGATTCCAGCGCAGATAAAAGTCAGATAATTTACATTTGGAACCCCTTCTACTCCGGTATAATCGGCAAGTATCCTATCAAAATTCCCAGCCATTGCAACACCAAAAAATGCAAGCCAGAGAACAGGCTGGAGAAGCGAAGAGAAAAGTTGATGTTTGAAGCGTAAATATCGTCGAATATCTCGAACAAATATTGTGACAAATCCGGTCATATCAATCCCTCATTGCTTTCCCGGTATAATGAAGGAAAACATCATCCATTGATGGTTTTTTAAGATTTATAGACAATACCGGAATATTACGGGTGTCAAGTTCAAGAATTAAATGTGGAAGAAGACTTGCTCCATCTTTTTTTGTCATAATGGTAAGGACATTATTTTTCTCTTTTATGTCTGCTATTCCATCAAAAGATGTAAAAATTTCAAGGGCTCTGTGACTTTCTACGGTCTCGATATAGATAATATCACTTCCAAGACTTGATTTAAGTGAATCAGGTGAGGAGGTAATTACAATCTGGCCATGATCTATTATAGAAATCCTGTCAGAGAGGTAATCAGCTTCATCCATATAATGAGTTGTTAAAAAGATAGTAGTACCTTCTTCATTTACGGATTTTAGGTATTCCCAAGTCTTTCTTCGGGTTTGAGGATCAAGCCCAATCGTTGGTTCATCAAGAAAGAGAATCTTTGGCCTTGTCATAAGCCCTCTTGCAATCTCAAGTCTTCGTTTCATTCCGCCAGAGAGGTTCTGCGTAAGTACATCTTTTTTTTCAGAGAGTTCTACAAGCGAGAGAAGTTCTTCAATTCGATTATCTCTCTCATTTCTCTTCATTTCATAAAGATCACCATGAAAAGCAAGAGTTTCATAAACAGTCATATCTCTGTCAAGAGTTATTGTCTGAAAGACTATTCCAATTGATTCACGAACTACCTGTCTTTCTTTTAAAAGATCATGACCTGCGATTGTAATTGTTCCTTTCTGAATTGGAAGAAGTGTTGTTAATACATTGATTACAGTACTCTTTCCTGCCCCATTTGGTCCAAGAAAAGAAAAGATCTCACCTTTTTCAAGAGAAAAACTGATATCATTTACTGCATGAACATCTCCATAACTATGCGACAGGTGTGATACATCAAGAACAGTTTTTCGAGTCAATTTAGTCCTCCTTCAGGCGATCCGGAAAAAAAGTTTAAAGGCCTGCTGCCTTTTGTGCTTTAGAGAGACCATCAACAAGGTTATTATATGCTGAATCATCAGTTGATCCTGATTTTTCATAGTATGAAATTGCCTTTTCAAAGGTGGTTACAGATTCAGGGAACCGGTTTAAATCATAAAGAACCTGTGCTTTACCTCCATATGCATTCCAAACGTCATTTCCAGAAGATTTTATGGAAAGTGCCTCATTAAAAGCATTAAGTGCAGGCAGATATCTACCTTCTCCATAGAGTGCAAGTGCTTTTCCAAGCCATGCATCATAGTATTTTGGGGCTAATGAGATTGCATTATTAAAAGATTCAAGTGCAAGTTTGTATGAACCACCTTCAAGAGCAGCATTTCCTTCATCGACAAGTGATTTGCCTGTTGGTTTGGCAGTCTCGTTATCAGTCAGTGGTGCACTCATTCCGCCTGTAGCAAAATCAGTAGCTCCCTCAGCCACACGCTGATCATAGAGCCATTTTGGCATGCTCATATACCCGCCTGTCATCCCATCATCATCAGAAGCGCATACTGGAAAGATCAGGGCTGCAGTGAAAATTGTAAAGAGAAGAATAAAATTAATTTTCATGAGTATCTGTAGTTCTATTTAAGGAAATACTTTGTGGAGAGATTACTCCTTTTTTTGTTGAGCGTTATATTTTAACAGTTCTGCTTCTCTTAATTCTTTACGTTTGATTTTGCCGGATATTGTTTTTGGAAGTTCTTTGACAAATTCAATTTTACGTGGATATTTATATGGAGCAGTAACAGATTTCACATGAGTCTGGATCTCTTTTACAAGTTGTTCTGATGGTTCAAATCCCGGTTTTAGGATGATAAATGCCTTTATAACATTACCACGAATGATGTCCGGTGTTCCAACAACGGCAGACTCAAGCACAGCTGGATGTTCTGATAGTGCATTTTCTACTTCAAATGGCCCTACTCTGTAACCTGATGATTTAATGATGTCATCATCACGGCCTACAAACCAGTAATAGCCATCCTCATCTTCTTTTGCTCTATCCCCGGTATAATAAAAGCCATTTCTGAACTGACTCTTATTTGCCTCATCATTATCAACATATCCAATAAAGAGACCTGCCGGCCTCGGATCTGTTTTTATGGCAATTGATCCTTCTTCTCCGGGTTTTACTGGCTTTCCATTCTCATTATGAAGTTCTATCTGCCATCCTGGAGATGGTTTTCCCATTGAGCCATATTTTGGTTGCATACAGGGGAAAGTAGCTATACAAAGAGTGGTTTCTGTCTGACCATATCCTTCATAGATGTCAAGTCCTGTCATATCCTTCCATGCCTTGATAACTTCCGGATTTATCAGTTCACCAGCACTTACGCAATGACGAAGCTCTGAAAAGTCATATTTACGAAGATCTGCCATAATAAGCATTCTATAGATTGTTGGTGGTGCACAGAAGGTTGTAATGCCATAATGCTCAATTAATGGCAAAAGTTCTGTAGCATTGAATTTATGACGGTAATCATAGACAAATATCGCAGCACCTTCTATCCACTGTCCGAAGAGTTTACCCCATGCAAATTTACCCCACCCTGTATCTGAGACTGTAAAATGCAGGTCATTTGCCTTAAGATCATGCCAGAACCTTCCGGTGATGATATGTCCGAGCGCATAACTCTGTGAATGAAGCACCATCTTTGCTTCGCCAGTGGTGCCTGATGAAAAGAACATAAGCATAGGATCCTGAGCTTTTGTCTTTGGCATTCCTTTCAGATTTACAATTCTTGAAGAAACCGGAGCAGGATATGTTAGTTCTGTAATATATGAGATCCAACCTTCCCTTTTTGAATCAGTTACCATCATGGATTCAAGTGGGCTGCATTTATCCTTGATTGCATCTATTTTCCCGGCATTTTCTTCATTTGTAATTACCATCTTAATACCGGCTGCATTTATTCTGTATTCAAGATCTTGTTGTGTAAGCATTGTTGGAGCAGGAATGTAAACTGCACCAATCTTCATAAGTGCTACCCCGATAAACCACCATTCAGGGACACGGGGAAGCATTATCAGCACCCGGTCACCTTTGTGAATCTTATACTTTATCAGCATATTGACGACCTGGTTAGATCGTCTTGAAATATCTCTAAATGTAAAAAAATGCTCTTCTCCGGATTGATTTGTCCAGACCATTGCGATTTTATTTCGATCTTTTCTTGCCCAGGCATCAACCACATCAAACCCAAAATTAAAGTATTCCGGGAGAGTTACGCTAAAATTAGCGTATGTTTCCTCATAATTCTGCATATTATGATGGATTGAAACAGGGGTATCATCAATTATCGTTCCTGCCTCTCCACATGGGAATATTCCAAAGGCAGATGCACGTCTTAACTGCTTTTTACAGGCTTCACTTATCCAGTCTGATCTTGAAATCTGTCCGGCTGAGCATTCTCTGTCTATCTTTCCGGTAAGCTCATCGTCCATCGTTACCGAGTAACGTACCATAATAGTAATGGTGCACCACAATAGAAATATGTTGGTGCAGAAAAAGAGGGGTAATTATTTAGATACTTTAAACTATTTTGATCGTTTAGATTATCCGATTATGACTGAATTTATCTGAATGTTAGTTCTTCAACCATCTTTATGGCTTTTTTTGGACATTCATTAGCACAGATTCCACAACCTTTGCAGTAATCAAGGTCAATAATGTATTCTGTATCAATAACTCCATCAGGACAGTACATTGCGCACATTCCACAGTTATTGCAGATTTCCTTGTCAACAATAGGGCGGAAAACACGCCATGTTCCGGTATGTCCGCTACATCCTGGTTTTGGTGAAGACACTCCAAGTCTTTCACGGTTATCAAGCATCTTCATATTACCATCTCCTCGTATGCCATCATTGCGGCATTAAGATTACGCTCATCAGAGAACATTTCAGAGATTGCTGCTTTTGCAGATTCGCGTGAAAATAATCCGAGTTTAGCAAGAGCTCCAATAACAGGAGTGTTAAGGATTGGATTACCTGCAACACGAAGGTTATTCTTTAATGCAATTCCTGTCAGATCAACTGCATATGCATCATATTTTTTAGCCGCTTCTGGCACTTTTGGAGCGTTTACAAGAACACGCCCTCCAGCTTCCATACCTTCAAAAACATCCACAAGAGCGATGATGCTATCATCAAGGATTACAATCATGTCAGGTTTATGAATCTGTGAATAGATTTTAATTGGATGATCATCAATTCTGATGAAAGAGACAATTGGTGCACCACGACGTTCAGCTCCATAAAATGGTGCAGCCGTTGCAAATTTCCCATCGCGAAAAGTTGCAAGAGCCATCAGTTTTGCTGCTGTGACACCTCCCTGGCCACCTCTTGAGTGAAGTCTAATTTCATACATTAGTTCTTCACCCCAAACCAGAACTCTTCACCGGTACGTCTGTTTCTGACAAAATCTGCGATATCATTGTATGTTACCTCTTGTCCTCCAAGACCTGCAATAACATTAAATGAGTCCTTTCCTGTCTTTGCCTTAATGGACGCTGCAATAATTCCGCCAAAACCAAAGGAGTAATCTCTGTCAATGACCACAAGTTCTCTATCTTTAAGATCAAGTTTAGGGAATGGTCTGAACCAGCGTATTCTCATGGATCCTGCTTTTATTCCTTCTTTTCGGAGGTTATCTACAGCAACTTCTGCTTCTTTTCCAAGAGTTCCCATAGAAATAATAAGAACCTCTGCATCTTCACACATATAGTCATCAGTCGTACTGTATGATCTCTTAAAGAGCCGGGCAAAGTCACGTTCAGTTTCTTCTATAACCTTTACAGAATCACGCATTGAACGTTCAATATCATATCGAATCTTGAAAAAGTCATCAGAAGGTATCATACAGCCATAACTGTGAGGATCGGTGACATCTATCTTATGATCAAGTTCACATGGTGGGATAAGAGAGGATGAACTGCCAGGTTCAATCTCTGAAAGTTGTTGTGAAATATGAGAGAGTGCAAAACCATCAAGATTAATCATTACTGGGAGGTATACACGTCTGTCCTCTGCAATTCTAAAAGCCATAAGTGTTGTATCATATGCCTCCTGAACTGTCGAGACATAAACCTGCAGCCAGCCAGTATCTCTTGCCTGTAGTGAATCAGTGTGTTCTGCCCAGATGTTCCAACCAGGTCCCAAAGCCCGATTGACATTAGCCATGACAATTGGAAGCCTTGCTGCTGCTGCCCAGTTGACCATTTCGTTCATGTATACAAGTCCATGTGAACTTGTAGCAGTAAAGGTTCTAACCCCTGTAATGCTCGCTCCAATACAGGCTGCCATTGCAGAATGCTCACTTTCAACAGGAATATATTTGGCATTCAGTTTTCCTGATGAGACAAAGTTTGCAATCTGCTCTACAATTTCTGTCTGCGGGGTGATTGGATATGCTGCAACTACAGCAGGTTTTGCTTCTTTTACTGCGGCTGCAACTGCGTTATTACCTGTTGAGAGATTTAACATTAATCTGCCTCCGTTTTAAGAAGCCGTAAATTACGTTCCATATCATGTCTGAGTTGTTTGATATGGTCTTCTTTTAATAGAGCGAATCTGCCCTGGATTTTTAGATAATCCTCAAGTGGAGACGGTTTTAACATTGCAGCCTTCGTTGGGCCTGAAATAGTCAGTTTATCATATTCACGTTCATATAGTGCCCACATACCACTCTTTACTGCAAGTTTCCCAACCTCTATTGTCTTCTCTGTGGAATATCTCCATCCAGATGGACATGGAGCAAGGATATGCATGAATTTAGGACCCTTGATAGAAAGGGCTTTTTTCACCTTTTTAACAAGATCCTGTGGGTATGAACTACAGGCGGTTGCCATATATGGAAGATTGTGAGCAGCAATTATTCTGTCAAGATCCTTCTTTGCCTGACCTTTTCCTGCAGGAGTAGTCGTGGTCTTTGCTCCAAATGGAGTTGAACCAGATCTCTGCATTCCTGTATTGCCATATGCTTCATTGTCATAGCAAATATAGAGGAAGTTGGTTCCTCGTTCAAGTGCACCGGAAAGCGATTGAATGCCGATATCAACGGTTCCTCCATCCCCACCATAAGCTATAACATTGGTTTTCTTTCCCTGCTCTTCAAATGCTGCTGACATGCCTGATGCTACTGCGGCAGCAGAGGCAAATGCAACATTATACACCGGGATGTTAAACGAGGTGTATGGATATACACCCTGAATAACACTGGTGCAGCAGGCCGGAACCACAAGCACAGTATCAGGTCCTGCGGCAGAGAGCACATGTCTGAGAATCAGAGATGAACTGCAACCTGCACAGGCTGTCGTGCACTTGTGGATATATTCGGTATCAGGTACCCCGGACATAAAGATCGGTACAAGTTTGTTTTTAATGATAAATAATGATAGATTATAAGATCACTCTTCAGGCATGGAACACATATAAGTCCGGCAGTGTTCTGGTCTTGAATTATATATTGCACAGACGGTAAATTCTCCGTCAGTTTTGAGAAAAGGGCATGCTTCAAGGTTTTTCTTTGAAAAATCTCTACACAACGAGGTATTTTCAGATGTCAGTTTGGCATGGAACCTGTCTTTAGAAAGCACGCATCGACAGTAAAACTCAGAGACAGAAACAGCTTTCTCAATAGTCATATAACGCTTCATGTGTAGACAGCACCTGCCACATTTGATACATACTGTTCGTTTAGTCATTATTTATCCCGGCGCTTTGTTTATAATCAGAAATCACTTCAACAAACTGTTGTCCGTATTTTTTTAGTTTATGTTCTCCTACGCCATATACTACAAGCAGTTCAGGCAAATTTTTAGGTTGTTGCCTTGCCATCTCCATTAAGGTTTTATTTGGAAAGATGAGATAGGGTGGTATATCTTCTCTGACTGATATTTCATTTCTTACATCCCGAAGGATTTCATAGAGATTTGAGGTATCAATCTTTGTTTTTGCATCTGATTCTACATTTAGGACTGCCTGGAATTCAGGTTCAGCAATTCTTACTGGAATGACCCCTGAAACAGCTTTTCTGGTGCGTTCATTTATTCTTATTACAGGGTATTTGTCATTTGAACGTGTAAGGTAACCACAATAAATAAACTCACGAAGCCAGAAAAGCCATTGAGAACGGCGATATCTCTTGCCTTTTCCAAAAGAGGATATTTTGTTATGGCCTGCCCCTTTTACCCGGTCATCTAATACACCACATATAATGTCTGTAATATATGAGGTCCCATAATTCCCGCCGGTTTCTTCAATGCATTTGGCAGTCAGGGATAAAACCTCTCGTCCATCTATGGTTTTTCTGCCTGTTTCACAGTTGTCGCAGGCCTTACATGATGGTTCATCATAGATCTCTCCGAAATAGTTTAAAAGAACACTCCTCCGGCAGGCCTTGGTTTCACAGTATCCTATGATATCATTGAGTTTTTTAAGAGCAACCTGTCTTTCTATTCCGTCTCCCATCTGTTTTATGAGATATTCGATTTTTCTGTAGTCTTTTTTGGTATATAACAAAAGACAGATGGCAGGATCACCATCTCTCCCTGCCCGGCCGGTTTCCTGATAATACTGTTCAATATTTTTTGGAAGATCATAATGGATGACATATCTGACATCTGGTTTGTTAATTCCCATTCCAAAGGCAACGGTTGCTACAATTATCCGGATTTTATCTTTTAGAAAACCATCCTGGACTTCGTGACGCCTTGTCGGCGGTATATCTGCATGATATGCACAGGCATTAAAACCGTTTTTTATAAGCACTCCGGCCAGTTCTTCAACCTGCTTTTTGGAGAAGCAGTAGATGATTCCTGAATCATCTTTATGTTGGTTTAAAAAATCCACGACTTGTCTGTCTGGATTTTTCTTTTCCTCTATTCTATATGTCAAATTTTTTCGGTTAAAACTTCCAATAAAGATTTCAGGGTTTATTAATGAGAGCGCAGAGACAATATCCAATTGAACTGAAGGTGTGGCTGTTGCAGTAAGGGCAATAATAGGGACATTTGGCATTTCACGTCTGATTATTGAGAGTTGCCTGTACTCAGGTCTAAACTCATGGCCCCATTGTGAAATGCAATGTGCCTCATCAATTGCAACCAGACTTAACTTAATATTTGAGATAAGGTTTAGAAATGAACGCTGAACAAAACGTTCAGGCGCAAGATAAAGGATTTTTAGATCCCCGTTTTTTATTGCGTCTTCTATTTTCTGTCTGTTTTGATAACTAACAGTACTGTTCAGGTATGCTGCCGGAATTCCAAGTTCTGAAAGATTATCAACCTGATCTTTCATTAAAGCAATAAGGGGCGATATTACAATACAAAGTCCATCCAAAATCATGGCAGGAACCTCATAACAGAGTGATTTTCCGCCACCTGTTGCAATCACGGCAAGGACATCTTTTCCAGAAATTACCGCATTAATAATCTCCTCCTGCATAGGGCGAAAGGCAGGGTAACCAAACCACTTTTTTAAGACAGATACAGGAGAGGAAGAAGGCATTAGAAATATGTTAAACCCCTAATTAGAAAAAGCCCCGTATTTCGTAAGTCCAAATAGTATACTTAACTAAAGGAAGAATTAGAAAAGTTCATCCGTTAGGCATATAATATGACTACCATAGAGGTCTGTCCGGTCAGTAATACCGGTTTGATTGGAGGGAATAAATGGGAACATTTTTAGTAGATCATGAAAACGAAGAAATTGCTCTTGAACCAGATATCCGAACAAATATAATGAGTAAAAGGAGGGCTGGTGCGCGTACAGTCGGAAGTTTACAGGTTGTTGAGTTTATTCTTGGAAACGAACTATTCGCGATAGATCTCTTTGATACAAGAGAGGTCATTAACTTTACTGAGATTACTTCCCTACCTAATTCTCCCTTGTTTATTAAAGGAATAATTGACCTTCGTGGAGTTATTACAACAATCATTGACCTTAAAGAGATGATGCATATTGGTAATGAAGCTACAGGGCGAAACAAATCACGGATAATTGTACTTGATCACACTGTCTCTGAAAAGATGATAGGTGTACTGGTAGATGATGTCCTTGCAGTCACTACATTTACAGATGCAGATATTGACAGAGATGCTCAATCCTCGAAGAATAATGGTTGTGATATTCTTGGCATTATTCGTAAGAAAACCCGGACTGAGGATAAAGATAAGAACGAACTTATAATATGGCTTGATATTCGTACAATTATCAAAAAAATTGAGACTGACCTCTGATATACTCCAAATTTTCTGTTGGTATAGATAACAACCTTTTTCCAATATTTGTTGGATATGAAAAAAGAAATTCACACGAATTGTATTCTTTGTAGCATTTATTCCGATTATTTTATTGGTCCTAATCTTGCATAAAGATAAGAAGAATGTTGTAAAATCTGCAGAATTCTAAAATTTTTTGTTTATCTGATTGATAGTAAATATTTTATCTTTTACATGACTATTATATCTTGGTTTAGATATGAAAAATGAAAAATGGCTGATCTTAATAATTGTATTTTTTGTAGCACTCATTCTGATAACCGGTTGTACTTCAAATGAGCATAAAGATCTACAAAAATCTGAAATTATCTCTGAAAAGAATAGTGAAACTACCGTGCCTGCTGAAAATCAGGAAATAGAGTCCAAAGGGGCAGAGGCTAAAGGGACAGAAAATGGAGATAGGTACTATTACAACATAAAAATAATTTCGCCTTCAGTCCTTGAAGATATGGAACGCGAAATAAGTGATGACGAATACTCCATTAAAAATTCTGACGGAGAGTTAATTGGAATAGTATCTCCAAGTAGTCTTTATATAAGGGGAGATCTTGTAAATCTTGTTAAGGAGTCTGAAACTTCCGGACGGGTATTTGATAAAACCGATATCGCAGAACATCTCATCGATATTGCATATGGTAATGATAATGCAAAATTAGAACTCTTTAAGTCAAATAAAGATTATCAGTTCTGGTTTGATGCATATTATACAGAGGCAGATGTTTCATATGTGCTTGAACTTGCAAAATATCTGAATACTCTATCTGACACAACCCAGTTTGAGGATGAAGAGGTTGCAAGAGGCTTTTTAAAGAGCAATTATGAGACTGTTCCCTATAATTACTACAATCTAAAAATTATCCCCTGGAACATGCTTGATGATTTCCGGGATGAAAGAAAGTCTAACGAACGACTTATAAAAGATCCGAAAGGAAATCTGATTGGATTGGTGGCTCCTGATCACCTTTATCTTGTTGATACTTTGAATGAGAAAGACAGGCTGTATTACATAAAGAAAGGAATTCTTTATAGCATGGGTCTGCATGGAACTTCATATAATGAACCAGACAGTTTCTTTATAAAAGATATTGGCGAAAATAAGGATTTAAGTAGTCTTGATGAGGAATCAATAAAACTCCTATATGGTGGAAGATTAAGCACCGGTATGACCCTTGATGATACAAGAAAGACGCTTGGACTTTCAAAAACCTGAAAATATTAGATGAGATTTTGACAGATTTCTGCCATTAATCGATAACTATTCAATTTTTCAAGAAGATATTTTTCAGTTCTATTAACACGCTTTATAGACTGCCAGTTTAGTATCTTGGCGGTTTTCATATTCCAGAGGATAAGTCCATCAGGATCTACGGGTTTTGCTTTGTTTTTACAATTTCCAGAGATCATTGCCTTGACACGTTCCTCACTAATGATCCCATTTCCAACATCAGACAAAGTCCCTGCAATACATCTGACCATATGCCAGAGAAAACTATTTGCGGTTATTTCAAGCAATACATGCCCATCGTTCTCATCAATAGTTATTGATTTTATCGTTCGTATCGGGCTTCTTCCCTCTTCAATCCTTGCAAAACAGGAAAAGTCATGTTCTCCAATAAAACATTTGACTGCTTTATGAATCAAATCCGAATTTCCAGGATTTTCCTTGTAGTAATAACGATAGGTTCGTTCGCATACATCATAGCGTGGTGAAAAATTATCATTTACAATGGCGTATTTATCAGCCCAAATATCCGGGGGAAGTTGTCCATTTATAGCACGAACAGCTCTATCAGGAAAAGCTGTATTAAAGGCCAGAATCTGAAATTTTGCATGAACCCCCCTGTCAGTTCTTCCAGAGAGTGAAAAATGTGATGATTGCCTGTCAGTTATTAATGATGCTCTCTTACAAGCAGCAAAGATCTCACCATCTACAGTTCTAACATCCGGCTGATATTGCGAGCCGAAAAAATTTGTGCCAAGATATCCTATTTGAAATGCAATTCGTGTCTCTTTCACTGCTTTCTATCACCTATATTTCCGAGGAATATGACTTCTGATCTTTCTCCAGGAGTTACGGAGTGACTGTTTTGTATAAACCCGGACAGGTGTCTTTTTGCCTGCTGGTTTTGTCTTCCCTGCTCTTATGGCACTTAAAACAGATTCAATGCTCCGTTCTGCGTCAATATATGTAAGACCATATCCAACAAAACGAGCCTGGTGTGCATCGCTGCCGGCAACTATTGGTTTATGAAGCCTTTTTGCCTTTTTGGCAGCTGTCATATTGGCGTTTCCAAAGATATACCGGCTGTTATATGCTTCAATTGCATCAACAGCTGCCATTGCTTCACGGCATTTTAATGCGGCCCCATGTCTATATCTGTGATATGGGTGGGGCAGAATTGTTATTCCTCCGTCGGCATGGACCTGTGCAATACTCTCAAAGATATCAAGGCCTGGTTCAAAGGAATGAGTGATTCCAATACCAAGCAGATGGCCCTGTGCAGTTGAGATTTCAATACCAGGAATAATCACAAGATCAGGGTATTCTGACTGTAATTTCAATGCTTCAGTCCAGCCAAGAATAGTATCATGATCTGTCAGGGCAATTACATCAAGCCCACATGAAACCGCCGCATCAAGGATCTCACGGACAGAACTTTCTCCATCCTTTGAGTATGCCGTATGAATATGAAGATCTGCAAACAGCATTATTCAAATTCTTTTTATTCTCCACCATATAAGAAGGGTCATGCGAATCCTCCTACCAACCGGCAGAGCAACGGCTGATATTGTAAGACAAGCCGCATCAGGTATTGACGCCGATGTTGTAATTACTGGCGAACTTGCTTCTTTTTTAACCCCCAGGCAACTTACACGATATGTCAGGGCCGGTAAGTATGATATGGTCATTATTTCAGGAATGTGCACCGCATCTTTTAAATCTGTCGAGGAGGAGACTGGAATTCCTATATACCGCGGGCCGCGCCATGCTGCTGATCTTAGTTTGATTTTAAATCAACAAGGTATTACTCTCTCCCGCGATCTGCCGGCTGATGATTTCCTCGCAAATCTCAAAAAAGAAGAGGCATTATCAAAACTCATCAGGAGTGAAGCAATAGCAACAGCCCATTTCTCAATAAGGGGATGTAAAATAGGTGGTGGTAGCAGGATTAAGGTTCTTGCGGAGATTATGGACGCTCACAGACATCCTGATATCAGGAAAGCGGTTGAGCACTTTTTTAATGAAGGTGCAGATATTGTTGACTTAGGCTTTGGGTTTGATGCAGTACCATCAGATGTATCTGCTGTTTTTTCTAAACTTTCCGGGATAGATGGTCCTCTTGCATTTGATTCGCAAAATCCAGATTTGATTCTTTGTGCACTAAAAAGAGCAGATCTTATTCTGTCTTTGCAGGATGAAAATCTCCCTATTGTTGGAAAAGCAGTCGCTGATGCCGGGGCAGCTGCTGTCATAATTGCAGGACAAAAGACACTTGAAACAAATTTATCTGCTGCAGAAGGACTTGGGATCAGATGTATAGCAGATCCCGTACTCCAACCGGCAGGTACAGGACTTGTTAGTTCACTTGAAGGTTTTTCAAAACTACCTGCCGACACTGACATCTTCTTTGGTGCAGGCAATGTTATCGAACTAATTGATGCGGATGGCATCGGGATGTGTGCCTTACTTGCTGCTATGGCTGATGAGGTCAACGCTTCTGTTATCTTTTGCAGTGAACACAGCGATAAAACAACTGGATGTGTTGCTGATATGAGAAGGGCTACAGAGATGATGGCGTTAAAGAGAGGACGACCATACCCAAAAGATCTTGGGCTTTCACTCTTTGAAATTAAGGAGAAACGAAGACGGCGTGAGCCTCCTTTAGAATATGATGAGGTAATAAACGCTGTTTCTGCATGTGGTGATATCATCTATGATCCAATTGGAAATTACCGGATAGGAATAGAAGGCAGGAATATTGTAGCAGTTAAGGATAATATTGCTATAAAGGGAGAGAACTCTGGCGATGTTTTAAACACAATTATTGAAACTAATGGCATCTCACGCCTTGATCATGCAGCATATCTTGGAAAAGAGCTCTTCAAGGCAGAACTTGCTATAAAGTTTGGCCGGAGTTTTGAGCAGGATGGACCATTTTAAATCCTTATCCTTATCTGGTTTTAGATTGAGATGTGTACACATTGACTATTAATGCAATTAGAAAAGGACTTGTTGATCTAATCCTCTATATGGGACAAGAAGCTCATCCTAATGAATTTGCGGCATTTATGGTAGAAGAGGACGGAGTGCTTGAAGAGTTAAACTTAATTCCTGGAACTGTTGGTGGAAGTTCGAGCGCCACGGTACATTTTGAGATGATTCCAATAACTCTTGGGGTAGCAGGCAGTGTTCATAGCCATCCGAATGGAATATTGAGGCCATCTAAAGCAGATATCAGTTTTTTTGGGAGAGTCGGCAGTTGTCATATAATAGTTGGATATCCATATGAAGAAGGATGTTTCAAGGCATTTCATCCAAATGGAAGCGAGTACCCTCTGGAGGTAGTTGATTGACAAGAGTTGTTGCAACAGGGACATTTGATATTTTGCATCCAGGCCATCTTTGGTATCTCACCAAGTCTGCGAAATTAGGGGATGAACTTTATGTTATTGTCGCCCGTGATAAGAATGTATTGCATAAACCCCGGCCTGTTATCCCTGAAGATCAGAGACTTGTAATGATTCAGGGACTAAAACCTGTAACTGGTGCGGTTCTTGGAGATCTTGTAGATATGTTCAGACCAATAAGGGAACTAAAACCTGATATTATAACCCTTGGATGCAATCAGCATTTTAATGAGGAAAATTTAAAGAAAAGCCTCCGGGAGAAAGGAATTCCCTCTGAAGTTGTTAGAATATCTGATTTTTCAGGTTCACGGTTTACAAGTTCAACAAGTATCTGCCGTGAAATTCTTAAGACAAGAAGACTTAAAACTGATCAAGCGGACATGGAAGTGCCTTAATCAGTTCATCTTCGCTTCTGACAACAACGGATGCCTGTTCAAGCATAAGGTTGACAAGTTCTGATCTGCCAACCTGACGAAAGTCTGTTCTTACTGCAATAATCGGGATTCCCCTTGCATATGCATACCCTATTTCAAATGCAACTCCAGAATCTGCATCTGCACCATTAATTATTGCAACAACAAGTGACGCACTCTCAAGTTCATTGATATTTTGAGAAAAAATCCTCTTATTAATTGATTTTTCGCGTGAATTATTATCATCTCCGGTATCTTGTGGAAGATAAACAGAATATGAATACCTTTCAAGCATTGCTCTCATCCTAACATTATATTCCTGTTCAAGTGTTGAGAAGAGAGGAGCTGCAAAATAAATCCTGTCTGCTGCAAACTCATAGACATCAACGGCAGGAATATCCGGAAACATTGCTAAAAATTCCCCTCGTCCTGTTCTTTTGTCTTTAGTATAGTATGAAGTGTTAACTCCACAAAGTGGGGAAGAATCGACACCAATAATTAGTTCAGGTCTTCCCTCCTGCTTTATTAGTTTTTTCACAGATCTGGCCTGTTCTATCATAAGTCTGTGAAAATCATATTTGTCAAACCGTCCTGCAAATGGTCCAGGGTCTCTATTCAGTCCAAGATATATAGATTCAAGACATGGAAGAAGACGAATTTCTATTCCTGCTCTTCTGCATCGTGTAATACAACGTCTGAAGGCTTCAATATCTTCTTTGGTTGTTATGCCATTTGCTCGAAGGGAGGGATCAGCTATGCAGGGGCAACACAGAACATACATCACTAAAGAGTTTCAAATATGACATGAAAATGATCCCTATTCTTGCTTACCGTGACAATACCTGTGATCCAAAAAAATGTACAATAAAGAAACTTGAAAGAGCAGGATATGTCAAAATTTTCTCTCGCCTTTCAAATATTCCAAAGTCTTCATTAATACTTGATCCGACTGCAGAAATGGCCCTATCTCCGGCAGATAAGGAAAGGACAAAGACAATAACCGCTCTTGATTGTTCATGGGCAGTCCTTGATACTACAATAGTCAGGAACTGGAGATATAGACGAGCTCTTCCATATCTTGTTGCGGCAAATCCTGTAAACTTTGGAAAACCCTTCAAACTTACATCTGCTGAAGCTGTCGCTGCAACCCTCTATATTCTTGGAGAATCAGAACAGGCAACAGAAATTTTGTCAAAATTATCCTGGGGGCTTCGATTTCTCCAGTTAAATGAAGAACCACTTGATTGTTATTCAAAAGCTGTGGACAGCACAGAAATACTTCAGATTCAATCTGAATTTATGTAAATTTATAATTTAATGATATTAAAATCAGATATCAAAACCAAGTTTATTTGGAGCTGGCAATACTTTTGGTCCGTTAAATTCAGGATTTCCAAGAATATACTCGACGATTAGTTCAGCAAAGCGTTTTCCATCATTAGGATCCCTGACAGTTACTATCCTATCTAAAAATACGAATGGCTTGTCTTCATACTTGACATCCATCTTCATCAGTTCTCTGATTGGAGGCCCGGATATGACGGTTGCAGGTCGTTTTTTCATGATGCCTGCTCTTGCCATAACAACCGGTGCTGTACTTATCCCGCCGATAACTTTCTTGTGCATCCTCATTATCTTTACAAGTTCCAAAAGATCTCTGGAGTTCCAGAAATGTGCAGTCGCGCCATTTCCACCAAGTATTGCAAGTGCATCATACTCTTCTTCTTTATGTAGAATGATATCTTCAAAACTGTATGGAACATTTACCCGGCCACCAAAAGTCCCTTTAGCATAACCTGCATGATTGGACGCAAAATCATAACCTGCCTTATTGTGCTCGAAAACTGCAAGACTAAGACTTAATTCCTTGTCATGATATCCAGTCTCAGGAATAGCAATAAGAATTTTCATCGGGATCAAATAATTGATCTTTAGAGTATAAGACTCAAACTATTAATGAAAAAAAGGATTAGTACTCCCTGACTCCTATCACATATTCTTCTTATGTGAAAGAGGATGAAAGGGATGTTGAATCTGCATAGTTTCCAAGGCCATTTGTTTGAAGAGTATCAAATCTTGATTTTACCTCATCAATCTCAGGGAATTTTGGTAAGCTTGAGTTCTCAATTTCAGGTATATCTGCCTTAATGAGATCAAAAGCTTCACCGGCTGCTGAGAAGTATTGTTGTGACTGTTTAAATGGTGTAGATAAATCGCCCATACCTGAGACTGAATTCAGATTTGTGAGGTAATCGTTATAGTATTCTTCGGCTTTATTAAGGAAAAAGAAGAATGCCGCGATATTATTTGCAGTATCATAGAATTCAGGCCCAACACTCTTGGTCATAAGTCCCATCCATGTAAATTTGGTTTCCTTCATTCCATCACCTGACATAAATGCAGTGCCATTGGTTGTTCCTTCTGCCTTATAACTTGCAATTTCATCTACATTATCTTCAATCCAGTGGACAAATGTAGTTTTAAGATCTTCATTTACATCTGGCGTTGCAGAACCTGATTCCTTCATTACCATTGAAACCGGAAGGGAAAGGCCTTTGAGATAAGTTCCTGAAAGGATCGAAAGAGTTGTATCTGAATCAGGTTCCGGGAGTGTCCACATTGAAATTTCATAACCTGCATCAGGATATAAGGTCTCTATATTTTTTATGAAATATGAACATGCATCCTTGTAATCTGCTGCAAGATCATAGTAATCCATAGGATCTGTAACTGATGAATACCCGTTTTTCACCTGAAGAAACTCTTTATATGCTTCACCTGCTTCTGCAGTATAGAAGAGATATGCAACAATGTTCATGCCAAGCTGGTAAAGGTCAGGACTTATGTTCTTATTACGTAGTGTTAAATAATTTCCATAAATCTCTGTAGATTTAATCCCAACTGGAACAGGATGGCCAGAAAGACTTTCAAGATAATTATCGGCAATTTCCATAAATTCGTCATCAGTATATGACATGTCAGGACTGCTTTCTTTCAAATCCATTGGTATTTTTTCAAGAACAGCCTCTGCTGAAACTGATCCACAAAATCCACATAAAATTAAAATAACTGTTAGTACTAAAAATCTCCGAAGATGTATCATCATTCTTATTTTAACATGAGCAGGCAAAAGGTTTTTGTAAACTTTTCAATTGATGTTTCAACCGATGTCCTCGCAATACAAAACTCATATCCCCCTCTACTACTAACAGTAGACAATATGGCAGATGAAGAACAGGTAAAGGCAATCCGTGGAGGAACAGAAAGTTGGGATCGTTGGAAAACTGAAAATCCTCGTAAACGCCCGGATCTTAGGGGCGCCGAACTATCTGGTCTTAATCTTGAGGGGGTCAATTTAAATGGCGCAAGACTTGATGAAGTGGATTTTGAGTATACTATCTTAAAACATGCAAACCTTGTCGGAGCAAGTCTTGTTAAGGCAAATCTTTCAAAGGCGGATTTGACTGATGCTGTCATGATGAATGCAAACCTGTCTGGCGCAAGGTTAACTGAAGCAAATGTAACAAGGACAGATCTTCGTGGAGCAAATGTAAAAGGGGCAGATATTAGAAGAATAAAGAAAGGGCTATAGATAAATTGAAACCTGTAAAACTCCTTAAATAAGTTTATAAAGGGTGTTACGCTCTTTAAGGCAACGGCCGATATCCTTTGTAATATATAACATTGCATCGGTTGTGATAAAATCAGGCAGAATTCCTGCATCACTTGTAACATCATCGATATACATAAGCCCGGATAGATCATCTGCTCCACACATAAGCCCCATTTGAGTATGTTTTATTCCCATTTTTGTCCATGAGACCTGAATATGAGTGAAATTATCCAAGAATAATCTACTAACAGCTGTTGTTACAAGATCGTCTACTCCGGTTGACCCAAATTTTACAGTCCCTTCGGTATGAAGCCTTGTATTGTAATGAACAAAGGGCAGGTGAACCATCTCTGTAAATCCATGTGTTTCATCCTGAATCCCTCGAATAATCTCCAAATGGGCTGCCCGGTCAGAAAACTTCTCAACCGAACCATACATCATCGTTGCAGTGCTTTTTAGCCCTGATTTGTGGGCAGTCTTGATAATATCAATCCAATTCTGTGTTTTTATTTTTGCTGGACAGATTACTTTCCGGACTGAATCCACAAGAATTTCTGCGGCTGTTCCCTGCATGCTTCCAAGACCGCCCTTCATCAGAATTTTTATGGCCTCTTCTGATGTCAGTCCCTTTGATGTAATATGTGAGATCTCATCAGGAGAAAAAGCATGAATATGTACATCTGGCATTACATCATGTGCCTGTTTTAAGAGGGACAAATAGGTATCAATAGTAAAATCAGGGTTCACTCCAGACAAAAAGCAGATTTCAGAGACTTTTCTTTCTTTTGCATTCAAAAGCTGAGTGTTTATCAGAGAAGGACTACAAAGATATGCCTCAGGACTGCTTTTTGGTCTTCCAAAACCACAAAATCCACAGAGATTTTTACAGATATTTGTCACATGAATGTTTTGATTACGAACAAAGGTTACAGTATTCCCTGTCCGTTTTTCACGCATTATATCAGCAGCACTAAACAAAGAGAAGAGATCTCTTCCACGGATTTTATAGAGCATGACTGCTTCATCTACAGTCAGACGATGACCTTCGATTACATCAGATAAAAGAGTTTTTAATTCATTATTACTCATCTATTTGATTCATCTCTTTTTTGATTTCGTTGTGGAATTATCCTTTGAACGTAAGTATAGTTCATGTATTGCCATGAGGATTACAACGATAATTATTACCGGAACTATATTTAAAGGGAGATAACCAATTAGCGGAATACTATACATTGCCTTTCCAATAATCCATTCCTTTTTAACAGGTTCTATTGGTCCTCCAAGGCCACGGTAATTTGTCCATCCAATCTGGTCTTCTACCGGGTTATTGTCACCTTTTGTGATGTACCCTTCATGAGGAGCGGTGTACTCTACACTCTTTGTGCCATACTCCAGGATTACTGACTGCCCTTCCTCAACATAGTATAGGGCGCGGTGAATAATCGGGTGGAGGACATTGTCATTGTTAGGTTTATAGATGATTACATCGCCAGGCCGTCCAAACCGTGAATAATTATTTGCAAGGCCCACATCATAGCTCATGAACTCTCCATATCTGTCTTCATCAACTACAAGCACAAGATCTCCGACATTCATGTTTGGAACCATGCTTTCAGACTCAATAGTAACTATTGCAGGCCATGTGCCGCAGACAAGATAAAGGATTGCAACAATTACTCCGACTGTTACAAGGACAGATATTATCTCTCGAATCGCTGATGGAATAGATTCTTCGCTATTCCAGAACTCTAATATTTTTTCAGTGGTTTTCTTTGACCCGGATTTTGATGACATACCGATTTTGCCTCGTTAAATTCCCGGACTGGTTTTAATTCAGATGGGTGATCTTTGTTTGGATCTTTTTTGGCAATTGTCCCATCAAAATAAATAACCAGAGTTGTGACAAATACAATACTCCGATAATATAAAAATTCACCGGGAAGGGAAAATCAGACCATTTATGTCAGAGACCGCTGAAATAGTTGAACGTTTTCTTGAGGCGAGGCATCAGGTACATCCTGATGTTGTTAGATACATCAGAGAACACAATGATGACACATTAATAGACAGAATATTGTCAGGTGTGCCAAACGATTGTCTTGTTGTCGGAGTCAAACAAATTCCAGGTCTGACACCTGAAAGAGATGGTCTTAGATTTTTAACCGATTCATATCTTGATATTATTGAGGGGCGAAAAGGTGAAGCAAAGCCTGTCGCAAGAGTTGAGGATTATATCTCCTATTTTAGAGACCGCTATAAAAGACTCTCATCAATGATCACCGGAAGGTGTAATCCAATACCAGTTGATGCTATAAAGAGAAATCCCAGGTATGGCGATAAAACTGAGTTTGCAGTAACAGGTATTGTAACTGAGGTAAGGACTACATCAAACGGGCACAGACTTGCAGAGATAGAGGATGGCACCGGTTCAATAAATGTCCTGTTCAATAAGAACAATGATGCCTTTGCTGACGCAGAACGCCTTGTGCCTGATGAAGTTATTGGAGTACGTGGAACAGCTTCAAAAGAAGGTACGATGGTCTTTGCAGATCAGATCTTTCGACCTGATATTCCTTTTACTTATGCACCTTATACAAGTGATACAAAAGGTGCGGCTGTTTTGATATCAGATGTCCATGTAGGAAGTGATACATTTCTTGAAGATGCATGGAATAGGTTTGGTGAATGGATCTGCGAGAGCGAAGTTTCATATTTACTTGTTGCTGGGGATCTTGTAGATGGTATTGGTATATACCCTGATCAGGAGAAAGAGCTCACTATTCCAAATATCTATAGACAATATGAGAAATTTGGAGATATGATGTCTGATCTTCCATCTCATCTCAAAATTGTCCTTGCTCCAGGAAACCACGATGTTGTCAGGGGGGCTGAGCCTCAACCTGCAATTCCGGACCGGTTTGTAAAAAACTATCCTTCAAACTGTGTTTTCGTAGAAAATCCTGCCCTTGTCAACCTTCAGGGTGTCCGGATTCTTATGTACCATGGAAGATCATTTGATGATCTAATAGGGCTGATGCCCGGAGCAAGTTATGATAAAGCATCTGACATTATCCCGGAAATGTTAAAGAGAAGGCACCTATGCCCATGTTATGGCAGGAGAACACCGATTGCTGCTGATACAAAAGACAGGATGGTAATTGATCCAATTCCAGAGATTGTGCATACAGGGCATGTCCATATTTTAGGTGTCAGCCGGTATCGGAATGTGCTTGGAGTAAATGCAGGTACATGGCAGAGTCAGACCGCTTTTCAAAAACAGATGAATATATCTCCAACTCCGGCACGGGCAATATATATCGATTTAATGACTCTAAAACCTGAAATCTATAATTTTATTGATACTAAGCCTGAACCCCGGTATCTTGACTAATTTTTTCTTGTTTTTATTCAGTTTTTGATTTTACAAACCGGTCGTAGAGAATATCGAGGCCCTCCTGTTCACCGATAATTAATTCTGGATCTCCTGGAGAGAGTCTTAAAGCAGCAGTATAGGCAGCATCTGCCTCATTGTATCTTTTGAGGGCTGTTAGGGTCTTTGCATAACCTTTCACTGTCGGAAGATAAGTAATATCTGCATTAACTCCTTTTTGGTACCATTCTTTTGCCTTATTCAGGTTGTTTAATCCGAAATATGCATCTCCATAATGTCCTGCTACTTCTTCATCGACTGGTACACTTTTCACTGCTTTTTGAAGGGTTAAAAGAGCTTCACTATACTCCCCTTTTTCAATTAGTATTGCACCAAGGGTATCAAGAGCAGCACCATAACCCGGATCTTCGACAAGCACTCCACGCACTTCAGATTCTGCTCCATCTATGTCACCGCATAGGTATCTTGTATATGCGTGGGCATTTCTTATGTCAGGACTTGCCGGGGAGAGAACAAGTGCATCATTCATTACATCAAGCGCTTCATCATAATGGCCCGCCCGATTTTTCATATATGCAAGTGTTACAATGAGTGTGAGATTATCCGGGATGTAAGTTATAGCATTATCAAGCGTCAGGGCTGCCTCCTCATATTTACCCGCGGAATCCAGTATTGTGGATATTATCAGCCAGCCGTTTGTGTATTCAGGATCAATTGTTATTATCTCTTCAGCGGTAAGGAGGGCAGTGTCTAAATCACCCAGTTCTGCCGCCGTTTTTGCATTTTCATATAAAGTATCCACTGACTGGGTTTCATCCCCTAAAACAGCCGTTGGAAGGGAAAGTAATAGTGTTACAAGCATTAACCGGAGCATTTGGAGTATTGATGAGGATAGTCTCATTAATCATGTTCTTCGTGATATCTACAAAGGTTTTCCGGCAGAAATACCTACACTACAAATTCGAATATAATCTTTTCGAATGGTTATTTATCATTTCATCTCTAATATTTTGAGGACTCTCAATGCACCGATGTGCCTGAGGATTTGATGCGTATGGATTTGTTGATACTTGTACCTGTTTGTGCCTTAATTGGGCTCATTTTTGCCGGATTTAACTACATCCGGATGAAGAAGGAATCTCCAGGTGAAGAGAACATGCAGAAGATCTCTGCTGCTATTCATCTTGGAGCTATGACCTACCTTAAACGGCAGTATATGGCAATCGGCGCCTTTGTCGTGGTAATCACGATTATTCTGGCTCTTGTAATTAGTCCCCTTACAGCCGTTTGTTATGTTGTTGGATCAGTCCTCTCCGCACTTGCCGGATTTATTGGAATGTACTCTGCAACACATGCAAATGTCAGAACCACCTTTGCAGCTCGTCAGGGAATGGCCAGTGCATTCAAGGTTTCGTTCTCAAGTGGTATGGTAATGGGTCTGACTGTTGTGGGTCTTGGTATGCTCGGTCTTTCAGCAATGTACATGATTATGACCGGAATTACAGGTTCACTCACCAGTGAGGCAACCATTAACATCCTGTCAGGATTTTCACTTGGTGCATCCTCAATTGCTCTCTTTGCCCGTGTCGGTGGAGGTATTTTCACAAAAGCCGCCGATGTCGGTGCAGACCTTGTCGGAAAAGTAGAAGCCGGTATTCCTGAAGATGATCCAAGAAATCCGGCAGTCATTGCAGATAATGTCGGTGACAATGTTGGTGATATCGCAGGAATGGGCGCTGATCTTTTTGAATCATATGTTGGTGCAGTTATTGCAACAATGCTGATTGGAGCTACTGCTGCTATGGCATCACAGTTCCCAGGTGTTGATGCACTAAGTCTTATCATGCTTCCAATGCTCATTGCAGGCTGTGGTATTGTTGCATCTGTTATTGGTTCAGTCTTTGTCAGAAGTAACAAGAACGAAGCAAGTGCAATTCACAAGGCATTCAATGTTGGAACCTTTGCAAGTCTTCTTTTAACTGTAATAATTACTTACTGTTTAGTTGAGCTCTTAATGCCCGGACAGATTGGTATTTTCATTGCAACAATATCAGGTCTTGTCGCAGGTTTCCTTATAGGACTTGTAACAGAGTATTACACCTCATACGACCACAAACCAACACTCTCTATTGTTGAGTCTGCAAAGTCAGGTTCAGCAACAGATATTATTGCTGGTCTTGCAGTCGGTATGGAGTCAACCGTATTTCCAGTAATTATCATCTGTATTGCAATTCTTATTGCAGCCAAAGTCTCCGGAATTTATGGTGTTGCTCTTGCAGGTGTTGGTATGCTCGCAACTCTTGGGATTACCCTTTCAGTCGATGCATATGGTCCAATAGCAGATAATGCAGGTGGTATTGCAGAGATGAGTCATCAGGGTGAAAAGATCCGTGAGATTACTGATACCCTTGATTCAGTCGGTAACACAACTGCAGCTATTGGAAAGGGCTTTGCAATTGGTGGTGCTGCACTTACAGCACTTGGTCTCTTCTCAGCCTACTCAATGGCAGTAAATCTTGACGTGGTCAACATGTTAGAGCCAGTTGTATTTGTCGGTGTCCTCCTTGGTGCAATGCTACCATTCCTCTTCAGTTCTTTTGCAATGAAAGCAGTTGGAAAGGCAGCAGGATTCATTGTAGATGAAGTCAGAAGACAGTTTAAGGAAATTGATGGTATCATGGAAGGAAAGGCTGATCCAGATTATGCCGCATGTATCACAATTTCAACAAACGCTGCATTAAAGCAGATGATAGCTCCAGGACTTCTTGCAATCTTCTCACCAGTTGTTGTCGGACTTCTCCTTGGAACACATGCCCTTGCCGGCCTTCTTGTAGGTTCAATTACATCAGGGTTCCTTCTTGCAATTATGATGGCAAACTCTGGTGGAGCATGGGATAATACAAAGAAGTTTATTGAGCATGGTTACGCCGGAGGAAAAGGCTCCTTTGCACATAAAGCTGCTGTCACCGGTGACACTGTTGGAGATCCATTTAAGGATACCGCAGGGCCTGCCCTAAATATTCTCTTAAAACTTATGACAATTGTAGCAGTGGTCTTTGCACCACTCTTCCTGTAAAAAAAATTACAGGATTCTTTTTTTAAAGATAGGGAAAATTATGACGTGGTGTTTATACTTACGCCGCTGGTTACAATGCCATGATTGTGCTGTTTGAATAACTAATCTCTCAATTGAGTTTAGTTCGTTCTCTTTAGATGAGAGGCTATAGTCCCAGGCAATTATACTTTGAGATAAAACTTATGACAATCATAACAGTGGTCTTTGCATCATTTCCTGTAAACAAAATATTACATGATAAAAAGAGGGGGAAATTTGTGAAGTGACGTTTATACTGACGCCGCAGGTGAGACAAGCCAGGTTGTGCTGTTTGAATAGCTGTATCTCTCAATTGAGTTTAGTTCGTTCTCTTTAGATGAGAGGCTATAGTCCCAGGCAATTATACTTTGAGATAAAACTTATGACAATCATAACAGTGGTCTTTGCATCATTTCCTGTAAACAAAATATTACATGATAAAAAGAGGGGGAAATTTGTGAAGTGACGTTTATACTGACGCCGCAGGTGAGACAAGCCAGGTTGTGCTGTTTGAATAGCTGTATCTCTCAATTGAGTTTAGTTCGA
>CAYSSW010000020.1:0-4628 GCA_964434005.1 uncultured Methanospirillum sp. | reverse complement strand
TGATAAAAAGAGGGGGAAATTTGTGAAGTGACGTTTATACTGACGCCGCAGGTGAAACAAGCCAGGTTGTGCTGTTTGAATAGCTGTATCTCTCAATTGAGTTTAGTTCGATCTCTTTAGATGAGAGGCAATAGTCCCAGGCAATTATACTTTGAGATAAAACTTATGACAATCATAACAGTGGTCTTTGCATCATTTCCTGTAAACAAAATATTACATGATAAAAAGAGGGGGAAATTTGTGAAGTGACGTTTATACTGACGCCGCAGGTGAAACAAGCCAGGTTGTGCTGTTTGAATAGCTGTATCTCTCAATTGAGAAATCTTTGCAGATCTCTGACAATATTGCCATATTTGTTCCGACCTCTTTAGATGATAGGCCAAGGTCCTCGGCAATATACTTTGATTTGAGGTAACATCTTCCGGTTGTAAGCCTCTCTTTAAGATAGTTAATTAGTCTTAACTGTCTCTCATTGTAAGTTGTGCCAAAGTGTTTGTTTGAAAGCATTTTTCTCACTTCCGAAGGGTCTTAAGGGTTTTAGGGTTTTGAAGTTATTAGCAGGTAGGAGGACATGCATGAAGTTCATTTTTTCCTAAAACTTTTCAGAGTGCCCCTTGTGACACACAGTTATTGTTTGAAACAGCAGATAAATCCTCAAGCGAAAACCGATTTTATTTGGGTTGGAATTAGTTTCAAGTATAATATATGGTTTGTTTCTGGTTTTAAAATTTGTTTTCCCATTAATTTGAATTATACTTCTAAATGGATTGTTGAAATTCTTCCCAGTAATAAAAGATAAAGATTAATATCAAAACCTTACAGCCCGATTTTTTAAAAAATCTGCCTCATTTCATAGTTGCAACCGGTTGCAACTCCTGTTTTTTGGGGGACTGTATTGGTTTGGCGGGATGAGGTGCAGTCATCATGCGTCATGTCGCGGATATTTGCGATCAGCAGGCAGGATAATCTGCGGGGATGATTCCCGGATGTTTGAATGAAATTTGTGTGATATCTGATTTTGATAAAAAAATAATCGTAAATGAAAGAGTTTGTGCGGATAAAATAGTTGTCTGGTGGATTTTTCCTATTCACTCACTAATTAGAATTTTTATCTCTTATTGATTAAAATAATGTCAGATATTTCTAAAATCGTGCTGAAAGAGTATATCAAAGGGAAATTTATATATAGGTTTCAGAATACTTTCTTTTGGGGTAGAAGAATATGGCAGAACTACCAATTGCAGCCGTTGTAAGAATTGCAAAGAAGAATGGTGCAGAACGTGTCGGAAGCGATGCAGCTGCAGTACTTGTTGAAAAGGCAGAAGAATACATTGCAAACCTTTCAAAGGAAGCAAATAAACTTGCAATTCATGCAGGTAGAAAGACAATCAAAGAAGAAGATGTTGATATGGCAGCAAAATCTGCCTAAATCTCTTCTTAACAAAATTAGTCAATTAGTCAGCACTTTTCTTAAACAGGTAGCTAAAGAAGAACTTAATCACATCTATGATTATTGTCCCGGCTGCTACTAATGATATTATAACTATCAGAATTCCTATTAATGCCATGTTATCCTGAACCACAGGAAGAGATCCAAGTAAAAAACCTGCAATTAGGAAAATACTTACCCAGGCCATTCCTCCAATCACATTGTAAAACAGAAAGGATCTGTATTTCATCTTTCCAAGACCTGCGACAAATGGAGCAAGTGTCCTCACAAAAGGCACAAATCTTGCGATAACAATCGTCAGCCCCCCATATTTCTCATAATATTCATGAGTTTTATCAAGACTTTCCTGTCTTATCATTGGCAGATTCATTGAAAGGAGTTTTTGTCCTACAAATTTTCCGATAAAGTAGTTTAGAGAATCTCCAAGTATTGCGGCGGCGATAATTGATGGCAATAGTATTAACAAATTGAGATTTCCAGTACCTGCAATTGTACCGGTTATGAAGAGAAGTGAGTCACCGGGAAGAAAAGGTGCAATAACAAGACCTGTTTCACAAAAAATTATCAGGAACAATAATATGTATATTAAACTTCCATAGGTATTGACAAGTTCAGGCAGATAATTATCAAGGTGCAATAAGAACTCAAAAAACTGAAAAATTAGATCTGGAACAAAAAGTAAAGCATCAAACATAATAACATATTGAAATTGGTCATTTAAATATTTTCAAGGTTCTGACAGTAAATCATTTTCTGTTTGGAGATCAAATATCTTCATAATATGAGTTCTCCGCCTTTTTCAGATATTAAAAAATCTCTTGGGATTGTATTTGGGGACATTGGAACAAGTCCTATATATACACTTTCAGTAATTTTTATTTTAATATCTCCTATAAAAAGCAATATTTTTGGTATAGTTTCTTTACTTTTCTGGACAATGATAATTCTTGTCACTATTCAGTATGCAATCCTTGCAATGCGACTCTCAGAAACTGGTGAAGGCGGGACTATTGTTTTACGGGAAATGCTCCTTCCAATGCTAAAAAATGATAAGAAAAACCGGAAAAAGACGATTTTCACATACCTGACATTTATAGGTGTATCACTAATGATGGGAGATTGTGTCCTTACGCCCTCTGTCAGTATCCTTTCGGCAGTAGAAGGTGTGAATCTAATTCCAGGTGAGGGGGTAAGTGAGAATATTCTTGTAATTGCAGCTATTGTCATCTGTTTTCTTCTCTTCTTTATACAAAAGAGAGGAACAGACAAGGTCAGTGGGTTTTTTGGGCCTGTAATGATCTTATGGTTTAGTATAATTGCAATATTTGGTGCGATCTCAATTATTTTAACACCTGAAATTTTGTTTTCATTAAGTCCGCTGTGTGCCTTGGAATTCTTCTTGAATGACCCGATTCATGCTTTTTTATCACTTTCGATGGTTATCCTATGTGCAACAGGTGGTGAATCTCTATTTGCAGATATGGGGCATCTTGGACGTGAACCAATTCAATATGCCTGGGTAATCGTGCTTATCTCACTAACGTGTGCATATCTTGGGCAGGGGGCATTTCTTTTACGAACCGGTGATGTAGACAATCCTTTCTTTTCGATGATATATAGTATTGCAGATTGGTTCTTTATTCCATTCCTGGTGCTTGCAATCATTGCAACAATAATTGCATCTCAAGCGGTCATTAGTGGTATCTTTTCAGTCATATATCAGGCGATTACTACGCATCTTCTACCACGTCTTCCTATAAGTTATACTTCGTCAGATATGCAGTCCCAGGTTTATATCAACTCAATAAACTGGATGCTTGGATTAGCAGTAATAATAATGCTGATAGTCTTTAGATCTTCAGCAAATCTTGCTTCTGCATATGGATTTGCAGTAAGTGGAAGTATGCTGATTACTGGAATCTTACTCTCTGCAATCTTCTATCTCAAGAAAAACTCTCTGCATTTTATCGTGGCATTAGGTGTTACATTTGTGGATCTTGTCTTCTTTGCATCCCTTGTGCATAAAATCCCATACGGAGGATATGTCCCGATTGTCATAGCATCTGTTCCGTTTACAGTATTTTATCTGTATAGAGTGGGTAATGCAAAACTCTTTGAGAAACTGCATCGAATGACAAAAGACGAATTTCTTGAGAAGTTTACTGTCAAATACAAAAAGTCACATGCAATTCCTGGGACTGCAATATTCTTTGTCAGGTCTATTGATGAGATTCCGGCTTATATGTTAAGGACAATATTCAAACATGGAATTATATATACTGACAATGTGATAGTTTCAGTCTCTCCGACAAAAAAGCCATACGGTGTCAATTATAAAATGCAAAATATTCAGGAAGGGCTACGTTATTTCTGTCTTCGTCATGGCTATATGAAACCTATTGAACTTAGTAAGATTCTTGATCAGAATGGTATTCGTGATGCTATTATCTTTTATGGTATGGAAGATATTGTCTCAAATGATATAAGGATTAAGGGATTTGCCCTGATAAAGACTTTAACTCCTACCTTTGTTCAATATTATCGTCTTCCACCAGATCAGGTACATGGTGTTGTTACAAGAATAGAGATTTAACGAATGATAATAGAGACAATATCCAATATTTTCTTTTTTTAGATAGAATGAACATAGAAAGAAACCCTAATAATTCAAATAATCCCATAGCCCCAAAAACAATCCTCAAAAAGAGAAGACTCTACCTTATACCCTCACAAAATTAATATTTTTCAAAAAATCAGATAAACTATGCCTTTACCATATTTACAGTCTTTTGTAATGTCGCAAGTTGTTGTAATTTGACATTAAAATACTTAAATATGAACCTCACTTGGACTATTTCTATTGCTGTCCATCTGATGTGTCCTGAATGAAATATCGATTTTATTACTGTAAAAGGCTGTTCAACTAATGACAGGGTTATAGTTGATCGCGTTATTTTTACGTTCTTCTTTAATTGACAGAGAATGGCCGCTTGTTTTTCTTCAAAATATCCTTTATTTCTTCAGACCATCTGTTATTTTTCAGATAGATCTATCCTCAACTCCCGAAGTATAAGCACAAAACATTTTTTGCAAAACCTCCTAATCAATTTTTAAAAATTTTTAAAAATTTTTTGCCGCAGTATTTCATAAATGATTAACAAATAGTTTTAAATAATTT
>CAYSSW010000019.1:0-33176 GCA_964434005.1 uncultured Methanospirillum sp. | reverse complement strand
CTGCTCCTTTGTTTAATATTTCCCGAAGGATATTTTCAAAGCCGTTTTTTGATGCTACCATTATCTCTCCTAAATTATTGTGATACAAACTAAAAATATCTTACTCTTATATTCTGAGTTGATTAGTAATATTAAGAAGTCCTATTCTATTATCATGAGAAAGAATAAGGCACCTGTTATTCTTTTGCTTTTATTCATCGGTTGCATTCTGATTACAGGATGCACATCTAATGAATCAGCACCAGTTCAGGAAAAAAATCCTGTAACAGAGATTACAGTAGAACCGACCCCGGAGATAACCATTGAACCAGTCCAAAGTGATATCAACAAGACACTTACTGAAGAAGCTTCAGAATTTGATCTTCCAGTGTCTAATCCACCGGCAGATCTTGCCGTGTCAGTTTCTGCCCAGAAAGATCAGGTCTATGGCACAATTACTGTTGTTTTTGATGGAGGGTATGGTCAGGACCTTGTAAAATCCATTGATGTAAAAGTAACTTTATCTGATGGGACAGAACAGATTTTGCCGCTTGTTCCGGCAAAGGGAAGTGAAATTACTGTTGATGGGACAAAAGGGGAAGATCGTGTTGAGGCAGTAGTATCATTTATGAATGGTGATTCATACAAAGTCCTCGATAAAACTCTGACAATGCCTCATGTAGAAGAACCCGAAGTAACTGATGCTCCAACTAAAGCTCCTGTCGCAGAAGATGATGGTCTTTTTGCAGGACCAGTTGAACAACCACCTGATAAACTGTCTGTTAGCGTATCAGCTGAGAAAGAGCCGATATATCGGGTTATTACCGCAACCTTCTTAGGTGGACATGGTCAGTCACTTGTAAGTTCAATTAAAGTTCATACAATTTTATCTGACGGACGAAGTACAACAACCGATTTATCATCTGACATTGGTGCAACCACTGAAATTCAGGGAACTTCAGGAACTGATAAGATTCAGGTGATGGTTTACTACAAAAATGGAGAATCTTACAAGATTCTGGAACAGAACCTTGGCCCACGAGGCTAATCTTATTTTTTTATCGAAACTGCTGCAAGTGCAATTATAATTCCGGTAAGTATTACAAATGGAGTACCTGCTGCTTTTTGTGTAGGTTCAGGTATGAAATCCGTTTCATTTTCTGCCGGCATTATTTCAGTGTCTTTGATTTCGACCGCAGTCTCTTGTTGAAGTGATGCAGAAACATCAGTTTTTATACCCGGTGTTACAGTTGCATGTCCATTCCAGATCTGATAATCTGGTTTAATTATTCTGATATTGTATGGTCCACTGGCAATTTCAGGAATAAATAATGGTGTATTTCCAACAATTTCCCCATTAAGAGCTATCTGCGCACCATCAGGAACAGAATTAATCTCAATTGAACCGTTTGTAATTGGAATCAGAGTATACCTGACAGTTGTCTCAAGATTTGGCTCGATATATACACGTTCGTTTACGTCTTTATATCCATCATAATGGATATTTAAATGTCTCCCACCTTTTGGAACATCGCGAAGGACTTTAACACCTGATTGATCGATTGAGCCTCTGACAGTTCCATCAAGAGTAATTATTCCAACAGGTGGTGTTACTGCAATTGAAAGTGAACCATACTGAGGTAATGGGATCTTTTTAAGAGTTCCACGAAGGACAATGGTTTTTTCAGGTTTAGGGGCCCGGATTATGGTCTCATTATATGATTCATACCCCTCTTTTGAGATCATAAGTTCATGATGCACGGGTTTATTTTCTGAAAGGACGGGTATTGTGCATAATCCATCAGATATTACTCCACGATTTTCTCCATCAAGACTGACTGTTGCATTCTCAACATTAGCCCGGACTTCATAATATCCGATTTCTTCAGAGTAACAACTTGTAATTATCATACATACAAGGATGAATAAACAAAAGAGTAACTGATATTTTCTCATTTCTTGGCCCTCCGGCTATCAGGTAATGTATCTATTAACCTGACTTATAAAGTTTCTAAAAAGAACCTGAGAAAAAAAGATTATTGATCATCACACATTACAGTTTCAGGTTGATAAACAAGAGTCGCGTTAACTTCTTTAGTATCTCCACCCTCAATAGTTGTGTTTCCTACCCAGTCTTTGCATAATTCTTTCTTTAAAATGATTTCATGGTGCCCATTAGCAACATCAGGAATCACTAAAGGTGTAAGTCCGATATATTTGTTATCAATATAGATCCCGGCTCCCTCTGGTGTTGAATTCACAGATAAATTGCCTGTAGGTGCAGGCTTTAGAGATATTTCAAAATATAGACGAGCATTTTCACCAATTGTCTGATAACTTGCATATGTCTTGTTACCCGGCCGGACAGCTTCTATCAGATAGTAACCAGTTGGGACATTATGGATCAGCAATACCCCTGAATCAGGCGTTTTACCATAACTGACATTTCTTACCTTAAGTTCTGCTCCTGCCGGGCTGCTTTTAAATAAGATCTGACCTGTTTCCTGATATCCTGTGTCTTTATTCATATTTGCAGAGACTGAAACAGTTTTTCCGGCTTCCACTGTAGGAAGAGAACCTGTGAAGGTTTTATATCCTGTGTATTCAAGACTGAAATCCTTCCAGGCCCTTTTCGCGTGAGTATCAAATGGAACCTTAAGAATACCTCCATTAATGTACCCCATATATACACCATCAAAATATACTCTTGCACCATCGGGACTTCCCCGGACTTCAAGATACCCAAGTGTTAAAATATTATCAATTGTTCCATTTACAACTGTTTCATTTACAGATTTATCTGTGCCATTTGATACAGAACTAATTGTATCTGCCATGGCTATGGTCCCACCAAGAAGAACTGCACAACATGCCAGTGTGTAGAGTATCGTAAACATTTGTTTCAAACAGATTCCCCCATATAGTTCAGATGGGTCTCTTATCATGATAATTCTTTTTAATATCATAACATCAAAAAAGAGATCAATTAATAATATAAAATTTCATTAAGTTATTTGATATAGCAAAGTTTGTTTGATCTTAATACTGATATTTGTAAATTTTTTAATAAAATAGCGTATTTTTACAGTTTAATCTTTTAGATGTTAACTCATGAATCATTGAAAAAAAGTTGCCTCCATCGTTGAAGATCAAATAATAATTAAGCAATCACAGATTAAATTACTTATATCTGATGGAAATGATGAATCTAAAATTATTTTTAACAATTTTAATAACCTTTTTACTTACGACGGGACAAGTATTTGCTGCAAATGAAGAGTTTGTGTTTACAGATAATACCGGTACAGACGTTACAGTTCCTGCAAATGTTCAATCAATGATATCTTTAGCACCGGGGATTACCGAACTTTACTTTGCAGTATGTCCTGAGTGTGAGGATATCAAACTTGTTGGAAGAACAGAATATGATAATTATCCAGAAGCGGCTTTAGAAATTCCATCAATTGGCGGACCGTCCACAATTTCAGTTGAAGCAATTGTTAGTAAATCACCTGATGTAATACTTGGAACAACACTTACAGACAGTGCATCAATTGAGCAACTTCGCGATCTTGGATATCCTGTAATAATTCTTAAATTCGAGAAGATTGAAGATGTTTATACTGCTATAGATCTCATTGGAAAAATTACCGGACAAATAGAGAATGCAGATAACCTAAAAGCCTCAATGCAGGAAAAAATAGATAAAATATCCGAGAAATCTGCCCAGATCCCGGATGATGAAAAGAAAAAAGTAATGTTTATTGTTGCCGATGACCCGGTTTATGCAGCCGGTGCAGATACCCTTCAAAATCAGTTTGTAACACTTGCCGGCGGCAAAGATATTTTTGAAGATATGGAAGGCTACTTTATTGCTTCAGATGAGGCAATAGTCGCAAGAAACCCGGATATAATCATTACACCAAATAAACATGTTGCTGATGGAGATTTGATAAAAGAAAAACTTCTTCAGAAATCGACAATAAACAGCATCACGGCCATAAAAGAAGGGCATATCTGTGAAGTTGATGATGACACAGTCCTTCGTCCAGGGTCTCGAATTGTTGAAGCACTTGAGATTATTTCAGCATGTATAAACGGATAAAAACTATCTGTATCACAGGAGGACTATGCATTGTTCTTATCCTTGTGATGATTGCCGGGATCTGCATCGGACAGATTCCAATACAACCTGATACTGTATTATCACTGATATTATCCCATTTTTTCGATGTTCCAATTCTCTTTACAGACGAAGAGTATACAATTGTAATGAATATTCGTCTTCCACGTGTAATCCTCGCAGCAGCGGTTGGATGTAGCCTTTCTATCAGTGGAGCCGCATTTCAAAGTCTTTTTCGAAATCCAATGGCAGATCCATTTATTCTTGGAGTATCAAATGGTGCAGCCCTTGGAGCGACATCAGTTATTATTGCCGGAGTTTCGTTAGGACTTGGAGTATATGATCTTCCAATCCTTGCAGCAGTTGGTGCAATTCTGACGGTATTTTTAGTATATCTTGTTGCAAAAAGTGGACATAAAATTCCTGTAACAACTCTCCTTCTTTCAGGTGTTGCAATCTCTGCATTTTTATCATCTATCACCTCATTTATCATGTTTTCAGGCCATGTCAGCCTTAATGGCATAATGTTTTGGTTAATGGGAGGATTTGCAGGCCGGGGCTTTGATTATGTTTTGATGGTCGTTCCATTCTCAATCATTGGATTAATTGTCCTGATGACTCTTTCAAGAGAACTCAACGCCTTAATGTTTGGTGATGAGTCAGCTAATTATCTTGGAATTAATGTTGAAAAACTTAAAAAAATTCTACTTGTAACTGCGGCGATAATAACCGGAACATCTGTTGCAGCAAGCGGTGTAATCGGATTTGTAGGCCTGATAGTTCCCCATATTGTAAGATTATGCACAGGCCCAGATCATAGAATCCTGCTTCCGGTTACAGCAATAGTTGGTGCAATATTTTTGATATGTGCTGATCTTATTGCAAGAATGGTTTTAGCTCCATCAGAACTTCCCCTTGGTGTAATTACCGCCATGTTTGGAGCTCCATTCTTTTTATATTTGCTTAAAAGTAGGAAGGGAGAGATTTAATGATAGATGTCGGGATTAACGTATCAAATATCAGATTTTCATATACAGATGAAGAGACAATAAAAGGACTCTCTTTTAACTGTAAAAAAAATCGAATCTACGGCATAATTGGACCTAATGGATGTGGTAAGACAACAACTCTTAAAATAATGGCCGGATATCTTACTCCAAAATCCGGAGATGTTACTTATGATGGTAAAAATATCCTTAAGATTCCTCCAAAAGAGGCAGCAAAAGTTCGGGCTGTTGTCGAACAAAAGATCTATTCACCATTTGTATTCCCGGTATTTGACTATGTGATGCTTGGAAGAATGCCATATCTGAAGGCATTTGTGGCAGAAAGCAGGTCCGATTATGATATTGTAAATAATGCTCTCTCTATTACACAGGTGACTCACTTAAAAGATAAAAATATAGATGCTCTTTCCGGTGGCGAATTACAGAGAGTGATGATTGCAAGAGCTCTTGCCCAATGTCCACAATACCTTATGCTTGATGAACCAACCTCTCATTTAGATATTCGTCAACAACTTGAACTGATGCAACTTTTACGAAGACTCTCATCAGACATGACAATTATCATGGTAATTCATGAGCTTAATCAGGCTTCTCTGTACTGTGATGATTTAGTCCTGATGGAGAAAGGTAAGATTGTTTCTCATGGATCTGGAAGAGAAGTTTTGACTTCAAAAAACATTTATGATGTTTTTGGGGTTACAGCAATACCTATTAATGAGTTTACCAACGGGGTTAATTACACGTTTTCACTACCGGTACACCTGAAAAGGCAGGAAATGGTACATGTGATCTGTGGAGGAGGATCAGGAAGTAAGGTCATGACAGATCTTAATGCATCAGGTATGAAGGTATCTGCCGGAATTCTGGCTGTTAATGACCAGGACCATAATACAGCAAAAAATCTGGGGATCATTGATATCCAAACCGAACCGTTTAACGCAATTACTGATAAGATGGAAGAAGATCTTATAGGTAATCTTTTAAAATCAGATTGTATTGTGCTTACAATCATGTATATCGGCAAAGGAAATATTAAAAATCTTGAGGCTGTGCTTAAGGTTATAGATCAAAAAACTGTATTCTTTGTAGGAAACCCGGAAGAAATCTCACATTATGATTTTACCGGTGGAAAAGGTGTTGCTCTATATAACAAGATTATAAAGACCGCAATTGTCGTTTCTTCATCAAAGGAAATTATAGATTATATTGATAATTTAACATTTTCAGAGAAGAATTGAAACAATCAGGAATTAATGAGGCATAACTTAAAAATACCGAATTATGAAGATACTGGTAATTTTCAAAAGATCGAAAATAGCCTTCAAAACCTCAAAAGATATTCTTTATACTGATAACTCTGTCATCACCACATTGAACTGGCAATAGAACTCTAAAAAAATCATACGATATCTAAAAATACAATCTTATCCCACTAAATCTCAAAGTAGATCCCTGACCTTCTTAGCCATAGAAGTTCCCCTTGGTGTTAACTCTATTCTTGATAATACTGGAAAATTATCACAATGAGAGCAACATGAACAATCTCCATGGCACATATTAACTGGTATTTCGATTTTCAAATATCCGGTACTCTTCAGTATTTCGATACAATCAAAAACAGTCTTTACAGATAAATTAAGTCCGGTTCCTATATCTGAAAATGAGGGATTTTTTTCTCTTTCAACATATTCTAGCACTTTCAATATAGTACTCATTGAGAACACCCTGAACAGTTCTGATTTATTACCTTTATAACTGCGAAATAGATCGGAATACTAAAAATACCAACCCAAAATATACCTGAATGCAGGAGTGGTGAAAGATCAAATGACCCCTCCTCAATAAATTGCACAACTCCGGCTCCAACTTCAATTACAACAGTGCAAAGTGCAAAAATCACTGCAAGTAATGAACCAATATATGAGTAGCCATATCTTAAAGCCGGATTATTCTGTTGTTCTCTTAAACCAGAGAAGAGAAGGGCTGATATCAGAACAAGCACAAGTCCCTGAACAGGATCTGGTGAAAATTCCCCTGTTATTAATCCTATTCCTTCTAAGAACATAATAAGCCCTGACAATGCTGCAGCAAGAGCAATAATTCCGATATAAAGATTAAATCCGTTGCTGTTTCCAAAATTCATAATCCACCTCCAAGGAAAAGAGACCCCACAATTGTTACTAATAATGCCATAATCCATGCAACAATCAGAACATAAACCACGGTAATTAACGGCCATTTCCAGCCTTCAGTCTCTGATCTGATAACACCAAGGGTTGCTACACACGGAACATATAATAACACAAATACCATGAAAGCAAGGGCTGTCACAGCTCCAATAGAAGGATCAGCAACCAATGCTGTCTCAAGGACATTTTCACTGCCATAAAGTGTTCCAAGTGAACCAACTACCACTTCCTTTGCAATAAAACCAAATATCAGTGCAACAACAAGTTGCCACGGGAAGTTAAGTGGTGCAAACAGAGGTGAAATTGCCTGACCAATTATTCCGGCAAGACTTTCTGAAGAACCATATTCAACGCCAAATGGAAGTGATGCAAGTAACCAGACAATAATTACTCCTGCAACAATAACAGTTCCTGCTTTCTCAAGATATGAACGCCCACGATACCACATATGAATAAGTCCGGATGAGAGTTGAGGCCGGCGATAGGGTGGAAGTTCCATGATAAATGGTGAAGGCTCACCATGAAAAACAAATCTTCTAAACAGAAGTGCAGTAATGATTGCCATTACAATACCAAGTACATATAACCCGAAAATTACAGTTCCGGCCGCCGCTCCAAAGAATGCACCGGCAAATAATACATAGACCGGAAGTCTTGCAGCACATGACATGAATGGAACGGTCATGATAGTAATAATCCTGTCAGATTTACTCTGAAGCGTCCTTGTAGCCATGATCGCCGGAACATTGCAGCCAAATCCCATAAGTAATGGAATAAAACTCCTGCCATGAAGCCCGACAGAATGCATGAGCCGGTCCATAACAAATGCAGCTCTTGCCAAATATCCGGAATCTTCAAGTAGTGCAAGCATGAAGAAGAGGATAAAGATACTTGGAACAAAACTAAATACCGAACCAACACCACCGATGATCCCATCTACAAAAAATGAAGAGAGAATCGGGTTTGTGATAACTCCTGAAAGAGATTCTCCCAAATATCCAAAAAAGATCTCAAACAGTGCTGCAAAAGGCTCTGCAAGGCTAAAGGTCAACTGGAATGCATACCACATAAATGCAAGAAAAATAGGGATTCCAAACCACCGGTGGGTAAGCACCTGATCTATTAAATCCGAGGAATTAATTCTGCATGCCTGACATTTTGTAGCAAGTGACATGATCTCACCGGCTTTTTGATATCTTGCAAGCAGAATATCTTCAGTAAAACCGTCAAGATCTCCATGTTCATGAGTATCAATGGCCGGGATTTCCTGACCAGATTGATGAATAGTTTCATTTAACTTTTCATCACCTTCAAGAAGTCTTACTGCTGCATAGTATGGAGTAAAACCCGTAAGGAGGTCTGGGTTTTCTTCAAAAAACCTGCAAAGAATATGGATATGTGAAGTTACACCATGTGGATATCTGATAAGCACCGGATTATATTGAACTGTCCCGGCATTCCCTATATCAACACCTGTTCCATGTCTGTTATGCCTCTCTGGAATATTATATCCTATTTTTCCACTGGCAATATTTATCAGGGTTATTTTTAGATCATCAAGTCCCTCACCACTTTTTGCAATAATAGAAACAACCGGACATCCAAGATTCTTCTCAATACACTCTTTATCAAGACTCATCCCCTGGGTTTTTGCAAGATCAACCATATTGAGGGCAATTACAACCGGAACACCTATTTCCATGAGTTGAGTGGTTAAAAAGAGATTTCTCTCTAAATTTGTTGCATCAATCACCTGAAGAATAACATCTGGCTGTGCCTCAATAAGAGCATCACGGGCAACCTGTTCATCAGGGCTGAATGCACTTAAACTGTATGTCCCGGGAAGATCTGATATATCAAAGTCATATCCTCCATAACTGGCAGCTCCAGTTTTTACCTCAACTGTCACTCCCGGATAATTGCCGGTATGCTGATGGACACCACAAAGGGCATTAAATAAAGTTGTTTTGCCCACATTTGGGTTCCCGGCAAGAAGAACTCTTATTTTACTCATTTGGTGACTCCATTTGATGCAAGTATCATTCCGGCTGCTCCTCTTCCAAGGGCATATCTTGTGCTTTTAACCTGTACTATTACAGAATCATTTGTTATCTGAATAATTTTCAATTCTTCACCTGCTATTATTCCAAGACTTGCAAGAGTTTTGAACAGATGTCCACTCCCTCCTACCCGTTCTATTTTTACAGTATCTCCTGCTGCAAACATGCAGAGGGGAATCATTTTTCGCTCCCATCTAATTCAATCTTTATAAGATCCGCTTCACTTAATCGAAGAGTAAGATTATATCCTCTAACCCGGCATTCAAGAGGATCGCCAAGTGGTGCCCGACGCATAAGTGTTAGGGTCGATCCAGGCAGTACACCCATCTCCATCATCCTGCGCCTGATGGCAAAATCGCCACCAACTTCTTTTATTGTTCCAGTTTGACCTGGATTTAAGTCACTTACGGTTATTATACTAATACACCACCAAATGTTTGACGAATCTAAATTATTACTCATCCTATAATTAATCTTGCATCCTGAAATTATTAATAAGATGATGCTGATACTTTAAGGTAGATGTCCGGGGCTGATATAGAGGTGATATTATCGCAGAAGAGAAGGTGACAAAAAGATATGAAGATCTTTTAGAAGCAATTCATGAGATTTCTGAAAAGAAAGGATATGCAAAGTCAAGAGATATTGCACAGTCACTTAATATAACGCCGGCAACTGTTACTGACGGGTTTAAGCGTCTTTCTGAAGCCGGGCTTGCAAATTATGAGCCTTATGGGGGGGTAACTCTTACCGACGCAGGAAAAGAGATTGCAATCAGGACTCAGGATTCACATAATTGTATAAAAGAACTCCTTGAAATGGCAGGTGTTCCTGAAGATACAGCTGATACTGATGCATGCATAATGGAACATGGACTTTCTGAAACCTCAAAGGTTGCCCTGAAAAATATTGTGACCTTTTTAAAGATCTCTTCGGATGTAAATGAACTAAAAAGCAGTTACCTGGAACTAATTGCATCTGAAAAAAAAGGATTATCCGAAGATTGAATAGATATACTCTAAACTAGACCAAAATCTCACCTAATTTTTTACCTATTCCTACCATCAGGAGTATCTGATATGGATAAAAAACTTGAAGAAAAAATAACAGATCTAAAATCTATAATAAAGCAGCACTTGCCGGTAATAATCTCATATTCGGGGGGAGTAGACAGTGCTCTTCTTGCTGTTATTGCTTCACGGGAAGTTGGAAGTAACAATGCAATCTGTTTTCTTAAAACCGGCCCTGAATTTCCACAATCTGAAGAAACAACGGCAAAAGAGATTGCAAAAAATTATAATCTGCAATTAGAGACCATAAGACAAGATCCATTTCTTCCGGAGATTATGGAGAAAAATCCTCGTGACAGATGTCGTCACTGTAAACAAGAGATGTACAAGGAACTTTTGAGGGTTGCAGAAACTTTCCATGCAAAGGCGATTTTTGATGGAGCAAATACATCTGATCTGTTTGAGTTCAGACCTGGAATTGATGAGATGAGTAAACTTGGCGTATTACATCCATTTATCCAGGCAGGTATTAGTAAACAAGAAATTCGGATAATTGCAAAAAGGTTTGATCTGCCATTCTGGAATAAACCCTCATCTGCCTGCCTGATTTCCAGAATACCTTATGGAGAGCCGATCACTGTTAAAAAACTCTTAATGATAGATACTTCTGAAAGACTCTTAAAAGATCTCGGCTTTACCCAGGTTCGTGTACGCTATCATGGAAATCTTGCAAGAATTGAAGTTATGCAAACCGAGATTGCAAAAATTCTTTATTATCGCGAAAAAATTTTAGATGGATTGAAAGAAGCAGGATTTCTATATATTACAGTTGATCTTACTGGTTACCGATCAGGTAGTATGGATGAGGCGATTCTATAGTCTTCATCAATCAGGCTGTGATTAAGAGTTAATTCATTTGAATTTTTCCCAAATGAAAAGGAAAAGAAACAACAGAACTTTAAAGACAAGACTATCCACAATTTGTATTAATTTCTGTATCTTACAATCTTCATCTTTATTTTGTTTGTTTTTATATAATATAAAACATCACAATTGTGATGAGAATATATTTTGTATTAAAAAACCAATACCAAAGCATGACTGTAACTAAAGCTGGGAAAGTTTTCCCTTATAAATCAGTAATTATCATACTGATACTTTTTAATTTTCTTGTTTTTCCAGTATTTGGTGATACGACTAAGACTATTGTTGATATCACAGGAACTGAAGTTACAATACCTGAAGAGATAACAAATGGAGTAATTCTTGATCCGTTCTCTGGTCTTTTTGTTGCATTACTTGGAGCGGAGGATAAACTTGCAGGAGCCTGTATAGTTTCTGCAAATGAGAATGTACTATCAGAGATTTCACCTGTTCTTGCAAATACCCCGTCAGGTGGCTGTACTGACAGTGTAAAAGTTGAAAAACTTGAAAAAAGAGAGGCAGATGTAGTCTTTTCAACCGTAGACTATCCTACTTCCAATGAGAGGATTGCAGAGACTGAATATCCACTTGTAATACTTGATATTGAAGGTATCGATGAACTCATGAAAAGTTATGAAATCCTTGGAGAGGCATTTAACAAAGAGGATCGAGCTGAAGAATTCATAAATTATTATGAGGATAAACTTGCAGAGATCAGAACTCAAATTGGTTCTGAATCAGAAAAGAAGGTATACTTTGCTGACATGGACTCATTTACAACCGTTGGAAGAGACTATTATCAGTCTGACCTTGTAAAAAGTGCAGGCGGTACAAATGTTGCAACAGAGACAAGTGGAGAGGGCACAGTTACAATCGACCAGATTGAAGCCTGGGATCCTGATGTAATAATATGCTTTGCATCCTGCGAAGAAAGTGTTGATGATCTTTTAAATGATCCTACATGGCAGAATGTAAGAGCAGTACAGGAAGGAAATGTCTATCGAATGCCTCATTATATTATGACCTATGATACACCTGGGCCTGAATCAGTGCTTGGAGCAGTATGGCTGGCAAAAACATTGCACCCGGATAGTGTGACATTATCAGTCACAGACGAAATGATAGACTTTTACAATAGATTTTTTGATAAAACTTTAACATCCGAAGATGCAGAAGCAATCCTCAATGATAATTCGGTTGTTTCATACTACTAATTTTTTATATGAAAATATAGGTATTATCAGGTCAAAATTGTACACATGACCGATAAACCACTTTTAACAGATCCTCCATTCTATCTCCCGGAATTTGAAAGATCATACCGGTATATCATAGATGAATATGAGGTAGAATCCAGGGATCTTGCCATATTTCTTCCATGTGCTATGCGAAAACCTTACAGCACAAGTCCAAGCCATAGAATAATGCGAAAAATAATTGCAGACGTATTTAACGAGTCACAATATCACATTGTCATCTTTGGAACGTGTGGAATTCTTCCCGGAGAACTTGAAACAATGTATCCATATGCACATTATCGATATATGCTTGGTAAATGCCAGGATGAAAAGATAAAATCTGACTTTCTTGAAATCGAGACAAAAAGAGTAGCAGGATATCTGACCAAAACAAAGAATAATTACCGATATAGATTAGCCTACTGTATAGGACTTTTCAGAGCATCACTAATAGAGGGCTCAAAACTTTCAGGTGTGCCAATAGATATTCTCCTTCCTACAAAAGAAACAATACAAGAAGTTGTCGATTCAGAAGAAGATTGTCTCTTTCAGGAAGGAAGTCTTTCAATGGAAGAATATCTTGATGAATTCTACCGGGGCCTAATAAAGATAAAAGAAAAACTATAGATAATATTCAATAGAGTCTATTTTTACTAATTATCTGATTTTTGTCAGGTACAGAGTTTTTTTCAAGTGGCAAACCTGGGAGTGTGATAGTCGTTGGTTTGGACTCTTAAAAGGGTCAGGTTTTCTTAATAATATCCATATTTGATTCTGTTTTCATATCTTTGAACTGATATTCCATGAGTATCGGATAGTCCTATTCAGACATTGTTTTACTGAATACTACAATCCTGTTTGAATTTGTACCGCATTTATTATTCGACACGCCCCAGATATTGGATGTTTTTGTGAATTTTTGACGGTTAATAACAACTCCAAATAATTTAAAACCTGCTTCTATTCCAAGTGGGATAACAACATCATCCAATGAGATCGAACCGTTTTTTATCTCACCTACTTCAAATGCGACCCAACCGCCACCTTTTGTCACTCTAAACAGTTCTTTAAACACATCACCCATTATATTTGACCATTGTTCGACAGTTTTTGACATAGTTATTCTTTTCCCGATTTCAATACTGTCTATATTGTTAAACCAACACCGTAACCAATTATCCGCACTGTATTGAACAATATTAAGAAATGGTGGAGATGTTACTGTCAATTGTACAGAGTCATCAGGGATTTTATCAGTAAATCTTGCGTCACTATTGATGAATGTTGATTTTATCCCATATTTCTCAATGTTTTCTCTTTCAATGTCTGAAATAGTTCCAAGCAGTTGTTTTGACTTTTTTATGATTATTTTCTTTACATTGCGGTATACTGGTTCCAGATTTCGTGTTTCATTGATTTTTTTCTGCCTTTCAGGGCTTACTGCCTGGTTCGGGGGGAGAGTATATATCGAAAAAAATCCGGGTGAATGCCCTGTTAATCTGTTTGTTGCAACCATCTGAATCCATCTATCAAGATTGTCTAATGTACTGTCTTCTTTTCTTTCTATCAGATATTCTTTGAGAGAGACAAGTTCACCCAGAGTATCTTCATGATAGAACATTGACAGGTCAATATCTGATTTTTTTGTCTTATCCAATTCTATACTTTCCAATCTTCGCACAATATCAGAAAGTAATGGTAATGAAAGACGTGGTGCAGCAAAAATTTCACTCAGAGGATTTATGTCATTTGAGATACCTACTCTGCCAGTCAATATAGATTCAACGATGGTTGTCCCTCTTCCTCCGAATGGATCATATATTGTATCTCCTTCTGATGTCAGTAAACTTATGAAAAATCGCGGTAATTGTGGTTTAAAGCATGCTCTGTAGGATACTTCATGTAATGAACTTGCAGCCCTCTGTTTAGATGTCCAAAATTCATTGATATATTTTGTGACTATATGACCTTTTATTTCAGTTTCAGTTACTTCTGTGTCCTGTGCGTTATTATCGTTGATATCTGTAATATATTTGAAATTGCGCAGGTATTCATCAAGTTCTGATGTGGTTGTAATTAGTGTTTTTTTATTATTTGGTGGAGTGTTTCTTTTTTTGGAGATTACTGATATTTCAGGAATGGTGCACGTATTTGCGATATTTACGTCATCACCGGTCAGATTAGCATCTAAAACCATCTGGTATGAGGTGATTTTTCTGTTCTTCATAATAGTTTCCTATCTTACAGGCAGGTGGTATATTGTGTAATGGTTTGGATTAGTAAAGATTAAAAGATCATCATACACTAACTACATCGCATATTGAATTTGTTAAGCCCTCACCACATGTAATGACACATAACCATTCGTAATTTCAACTTCATGACTTGTAAAAAAAGAACTTTTCTTCACAATCATCCAAATTATTGATAACTAAAACTATTTAGTTAAAAGTGAACCTTCACCTTCCGAATATAATCAGCACAAAAAAATTATTTCGGAGGTCTTGTCTCAACAACACTCACAACTGAAAGAGTTGCAGATTCAAACTCCTTTTTGATATCTTCCTGATATATTGACCCATCGGTAGTAAACGTAATTGTTCCAGACTCATCAGTCCGGAATAACTTTGCAGGAATGCCTTTTATTGTCTTAATCGTATTATCTGATGGCAGAACACCTTCATCACTACAGGCACTGATAATTGCAACCTCAGGTGAAACAGTGGTTAACAATAACTGGCAATTACTGTTCCATTCCCCATGACCTGGCATTTTTATAATCTGATAAGTATCATTTATCAGACTTAAATCGGGATATTTGTCAGCGGTAAAGAGAAATTTAACGTCACCAGAAGTCACAGAAAATATCATTCCATCTTCTATAGACTCGCCATCGGTTAGAGCACCCCTGATAACCTCAAAATGCTCTGTATCACCAATTGAAATCTTATCACCGGTGCCTAAAACTCCAACCACTACATCTGCATTTTTTAAATCATCTAATAATTTAAGATAGGAAGCAGAAGTAAAGTTATAACCAGAATCATAATACTTTGAAATAAAAGTCGTATTTAAGATATTATTTATCCCTCCAATTCTTCCGGCAGTCGGACTTGTAATAATTAACATATCAATTTGAGAGATATCATTTTCTGAAAGGAAATTAGTGACTTTTTCTCCATCTGGTCCTGCATCAATCAGGATATTATTTTGAGAAGTTTTAATAAAAACAGCATCACCATTGCCGGCATCAATAAAACTAACACTCATCTGCTCTGCTGACAGGGCAGATGGAATAATTATTAACAAAAATAGAAATATTAAAACAGTCACTTTCAAATTGTTCATCATGATTTCTTTGAAAGTGTTGTGTTATCTCCTTTCTGGAAAATTAATAATCAACAACAGCCCAAACATTCATCGTCAAATACCATCAAAGAGGATATATGTGTGGGCGATTTTGTATTGCATCAGACCCCGGAGAAGTCAAAGAACGTTATGGCGTAATAATTCCAAACGAGTTCAAACCTTCATATAATGTAACCCCAAATTCCTCAATACTCTTTTTCACAAGGTCAGATGATAATATTCAGGCAAATCTTGGAAATTGGGGCTTTCATAAACCTGGCCTATCATATCCGGTGATAAATGCAAGATCTGAAGGCCTTCAATCAGTAAAGCTCTTCAAAAACATATTACAGGAGGGGAGATGTATAATCCCCGTCACCGGATACTTTGAATGGAAAAAACTCGGAAAAGAAAAGGAACCATGGTATATATATAAAGCAGATGAACCTCTCTTTTCACTTGCAGGGCTATGTAGAGATAATAATGGAAGATCTGAAGTAGTAATAATAACAGAACCAGCAACAGGCAAAATAAAGACAATTCACAGCCGTATGCCGCTTGTCTTAAATAAAACTGACGAAGACGCATATCTCCGTGGTCTGCATGAAAGATCTTTCTCTCCTCGAAAGTTCGAGATGCATAAAGTCTCTCCATTAATATCAAAAGCATCAGTAGAAGACAAAAACGATCCAGATCTGATAAAACCCTTTGTTGATTCAAACCCTGCTGATAGACAGTCAAAGCTTTTTTAAACCTCTGAAAGTGAAAAGAAAAAAATGAACAAAATATTGCCTGACAACCTTCGAATAAAGTCAACACTCACCTGTTCAAAAAAAGCTTTTTCACTTTCACCCTGCCAATAACAGGCTTAAATACGGGAAGTCAACATTCTGTTATGCCATGTTGTCATCAATTGCCGAAACGATACTTGTCGGAGAAGGCACCTTCACTATTTTTGTAGCTCCGCCGGCACTGATAACTTCAACGCTTCTCGAATTTCTCAAAAGACAGAAAGACCTTACCTTATATATATCCGGTAATTACCCGATTTTTCTTCCCAACCTTTCATATTATGCTGATAATTTCTCGGTTCGAAGAGCTCTTACTGCTTTTCAGGTCCTCTCAATTCTTGATGAGGCCTTCCAGACAGTTGTCTTGTTTGAACATGATAACTCCCTTTATGACGAAAAAGACCTTCTTCCAATAATTGGAAGAAGATGCCAGGAACACGACGAGGGAAGAACCATTCTTTTATTCTCATCAAAACTAAGTTCGTCAATATCAGAACTGATGGAATATGCAGATCGAGTGATAGTTTTTCGGGATAATCCCAAAAAAGCACCTTCAAAATTCAGACAGAGGACCGGAAGACAGTTAACCCTTAATTTAGGAGAAGCATGATTAACGAAAATTTCATCCTTGATATCACGAGGACTAATAATGGTGTCATGGTATGGGAAAAAAAGAATGAAAAACTGATAAAAACTGAACATGCAGTAAATCCTTCATTTCTTCTCTCATTTAATGATCCTCACAGATGGTCTTCCATGCTTGACGGGCTATCTGAACTCTATGATGTTAAATCTATAAAATTTCGAACAATTCATGGAACAGAAGAAGGATTTAGGGTCTTTGCCGGCAGAGACATAGTAGATAAAATTGAAGCCCAGACCGGATACCAGGCAAAACTCTATAATGTCGATATCAGACCTGAACTGTTATTTGCAGCAGAAAATAGAATAGTTCCTGGAGGTATTCGCGGAGAGGACAGGTTTTGTCTGGAACAATATCATAACCTGACATCTATGGAGATAACCTCTCCGGTAAATCCTCATAGAACCCCGGTGATAGATTCATTTCGATTAAAAACCGATGATCAAGAGATATTTCTCTCTGGAAATGCCGGTGATATTATATTTGATCTGATGGATATCATAAAGACAATTGACCCTGATATCATCCTATTTGAAGATTATGATACCTGGTCACATCTTATCTGTTCATATGCAGACAAGTATGGAATAAAAAATACATTAAGTCGTAATGGCCGGTTTACAACCCTTAATTCAAGATCCTATTTCAGTTATGGCCGGATGGAACACAGGCTTGGTGCAAAGATACCACAGGGTAGACTTATTGTTGATACAAGACAGAGTTTTATGAATCGGGAGGGGAACCGTTCAGGAATTTTCCTTGCATCAAGACTTACAGGCCTTTCACCAAATCTGACATCAAGACTCACCCCAGGAACAATTGTATCTGGTTATGAGGTCTATGAAGCACTGCTACGTGGGATTGCTGTTCCATATCATAAACAGGATGCAGAGGCACTTCGAAATCTCAAAGATATGAGACTTGATTACCGCGGAGGTTATATGCTTCAGCCAATACCTGGTATTTATGCAAATGTTACACAGATAGATTTTACATCTTTTTATCCATCTATTATTGTAAAATATAATCTATCTCCGGAATGCTACAATAATCCGGAGACAAAAGGGTTTCTTCCTGAAGTGTTAGGACCTATTTTAAAGATAAGGCATGAAACAAAACGACGTAAACGTGAAAGTCCGGACTATGCCGGGATGGATATGATCCTTAAATGGATGCTTGTAACCTGTTTTGGATACACCGGATACAAAAATGCACGGTTTGGAAGAATTGAAGTTCATGAAGATATTACAAAGAATGCTACCAGAATTTTAAAAGACTGTATTGAACTTGTACGACAATCAGGTGGAATACCTCTTCATGCAATAATTGACTGTATATTTTTTAGCGGAGGAGACGTCCCAGAAATTGAAGAGGCAATTCAAAAATTTGCAGGTATTCCAACCGAATCTGAGTATTACTTCTGGGTTGTGCTTCTTCCCCAATCAGATGGTTCTGGATCTTATACCTCATATTATGGCCTGCTTACATCGGGCACTATGAAAATGCGTGGAGTTTGTACCAGAAGACATGATATCTGCCCATATGTACGTCATATGCAGGAAGATCTCTTCAATCTTATGGCTACTAAAAAAGATCCTCGTGAACTCTATCTAATTGAAGATAAAGCCGTTGAAATTTATCATAGATACAGGGATGAAATTGTAAACGCTGCGAGATCTTCGTTTGTAATCACAAGACGAATAAGTAGGTCCCGTTACAAAAATGATAACATTCCACAGGCTGTTATTGAGATGTATAAAGCAAATGGAATTACCCTTCTACCAGGAATGAATGCTCAATACTTTGTTTCGGATGATAAAAAAAAGATAGTCTCTCCTTCATGGGAAAATGGAGAGGTCGATGTGGCATTTTACAGACGACAGGTAGATAAGGCATGGAAAGAGGTCAAATTTGCCTTCCATCCTAAAAGTTCAGAAATAACCACTCTTACGGACTTTACTCCAGTATCTTCTGTACAAGAGACATGATGCTGTTACGCCGTTTAGTAAATGGGCTGTTTTCAGTTCCATACATCTCTTCATTTATCCGGTTAGAGATCTCGTCAAAAATTTTACTATATGCTGTGCAGTGTGGATCTACGCCAAGTGTCTCTCCATTTGATGGAGCCATGGCATTATACGGGCATCCTCCACGGCAATACCTGATATGTTTGCAGTCGGCACATGCTTTATCAACATAAGCCTTAAATTTGAAAAGTTTTTGACCAGCCGGTGAGTTATTAAGTTCCTCTAAAGTTGGTTTATCTGATACATTACCCATCACAAAATCCGGCATTCCTACAAATCTGTAACATGGGTAGATATTGCCATCAGGGCCTATTGCATAAGTGCTTCCCATACAATCTGCATAAGTACAGACAGTACCATGTCTTGTAAAGACACATTTGAAGAGATCATCAATGTTCATAACCCTGACCGTGTTGATATTTTCAAGATATTTATCAAGAAGATATAAAAGGAGGTCACCATACTCTTCTGGCGATAAAGCCCATTTAAGTGGATTATCTCCTTTAAGTGACGGAAGGGCAGGATGGAGTTTCATAACTAATCCTTCGTCCTTAAAAAAGTTGAAGATCTCCTCACGTTTCTTAACCGAAATATTTGTAAAGGTACAGATAAACCGAACATTAAGGCCATGTTCTTTTGCAATCTGGTAACCTTCCATTGTCTTTTTAAAGTAACCAAGTCCCCTTTGTGAATCAGTTATCTCTTCAGGTCCGTCTATACTTGAACCAATGGGGACATTATACTCTGCAAGTACTTCTGCAATTTCGGGAGTCATCTTCCAGAGATTTGTCTGTATTGCAAAGGTTGGTTTAAATTTTGAAAGAATTCCGGAGAGCATTGGAAAAGCCTCCTTGTAAAAACCGGCTCCTGCAAGAAGTGGTTCCCCTCCATGGAATGTGATTGTTATCTGGTCACGCGAGATAAGGGAGAGCCATGAAGTTACATCCCTTAAAGTATTAATGCTCATTACAGGGGAGTTTTCTTCAGAACTCCAGCAATATGAACAGTTTGAAGGACAGCCCAGAGTTGGAAGTATCATTATATGGAAGGGACTTTTCATACAGGTAATTTAGCTTCTGAAAAAAAATAGGTGATGCAATTGTCTCTGCAGAATGGATAGATACGTTCATATCAAAAAAGCACTTATTCTTATTATTATGGATGAAACGATTTCTAAAGAAGAAATAGCAGTTCTTCCGGGCGCATTTCCATGGTGGATAGCACTTGTATGGGGAATATTAGCAGTGATCCTTGGATTATTATTCTTAACAACTCCTATTGCAACCACATTTGCAGCGGTCACTTTTATTGGTTGCTGGTGGTTTGTGGGAGGTATTTTCCAGTTAGTAAGTATTTTTACTGATAAATCAAATGCAGTACTAAAGACAATTCTGGCTCTTCTTTCAATCATTGCCGGAATAGTAATATTAGCATATCCGTTATACAGTACATTTCTTGTAGCAACAATGGTAATTATCCTTGTAAGTGTCTGGGCAATTATTATTGGTGCAACAAATATCTATCAGGGCTTTACGACAAAAGATTATGGACATGTTATAGCCGGAATTGTTAGTATTATCTTCGGCTTGTTATTACTATTCTATCCTGTTGAATCTGCATTCGGACTTCCACTTGTTATTGGAGTTTTTTCATTAATAGGTGGAATTGGAATTATTATTGGATCATATTCCCTGAAAAAGTTTCAGGAAATTGATACTAAATTCGCTGTTTAAAAAAAAGGTGAACTTTCACCAGTCTTTTTTCATTGCCTCATCTTTCAGGTCTTTTGGCATCTTTTCGATTGAATATCTTAATGCAGTTCGTGGCATCTGCCTTTTATTTGCCATTACAAACTCAAAAACTTCCTGTGTATGCGTTTTAGAGGCTTCTTTTAGAAGCCACCCATAACCTTTCTGAACAAGATCATCAGAATCAGTCAGAAGGATTGTCGCTATTTCAAATACATCAGATAAAAACATTCCACGTCTTGCAGGGAGTATTAGAGAAACAGCAGAGGCTCTCCTCATCCAGCGGTTATCTGACTTTGCCCAGATTTTAAGATCTGTTACATGGCTTGGATACATTTCCATGTATGAACCCATGGTATGATTGCAGAAATTATCGCATGCTGCCCAGTTTGTGACATATTCTTCAATCCAACGTTTAAACATAGGAAGGTCTTCTTCACTGAATTTTTTATGGATTTTATCCGAGAAAGAAGCGCTTATTGCTGTCTCTTCAAAATATCCGGACTTATACAATTCTTCACACAGGACAAATATTTCATCTTTATCCCATTTTTTTATCTCTTTCCAGTAATCAGATTCAATCTTTTTAACATCGGCAGATTTCATGCCATAGCAGTGGATTTCTTCCTTAAAATAACGCTTTGTTGAATCTATAAGAGTTTTATCAGCATTTGATTTTAATGTATCTTCAATATTTTGTAAAACCTCTTCCACTTTTGCATCCATATTATCTTCCTATTAGTACTTCGTGTGGAGAAGATATCAATGATATATATGAAAAAAGAGCGGTGAAAACCAATCTACCAAAATGAGTTTAAATATCTCCTCTGACAATCCGAAATCTCTCTTCAATATCAGCAACCGTATTCGCCTGAGTCATATCCTTATCATCACGAACTCTTATAAATCTAGGAAATCTAAGGGCATAGCCGCTCTCATAATTTGAACTCTTCTGAATCTCTGAGTATCCTACCTCGATGACAAGTAAAGGTTCAAAGAACACTGACTTTCCATCAGAGATCTTCACTTCATCTTTTAGTATCTCATAAAACGATGCAAGATCATCATCAGAAAAACCGGTAGCTACCCTACTCACAGGAATTAGATTTAGTTCGCCCCATGCACCCAAGAGAAAAGATCCAAATAATCCTGCACGTTTTCCTTCTCCCCAATCAGCACCAATAACGACAAGGTCAAGAGTATCTACTTCAGGTTTAATCTTAATCCAGTCTTTTCCGCGAACACCAGGAGTGTAATGGGAACCTGGTAACTTTAACATCACTCCTTCATGCCCGTCATCAAGAGCCTGATGGTAATATCGTTCAATCTCTTCTTCATCAGAACTTACAAACTGCGGTGTTACATACCTACTTATATTTGAGACCAATAATTCTCTTCGTTCACTAAAAGGTAAATCAATCAGTGTTTTGCCATCAAGCCAGAGAATATCAAAAACATTTGGAATCAGATTGACCTCATCTTTCATCCCGTCAACGTCATGTTTGCGTCTAAACCGACGAAGTACATTCTGAAATGGCAAAGGCCTTCCATCCTGTATTGCAATAACCTCACCGTCGATAATTACATCATGCTCTGTTGCCTCATCAAGCATCTTTATAACATCAGGAAGAGCAGAGGTCACCTCTTCAAGCCGGCGGGAATACATCCTGCACTCTCCGTTCTTCTTATGAAACTGAAATCTCGTCCCATCATACTTATACTCAACAGCAAGAGTTTGTGAGATTTCAAGGGTACTGACAATTGACCCCTGCCTTGCAAGCATCATTTTTACAGGCCTGAATGGACTCATCTTTACATTGTTAAGTTTATCTTCACCGGCCTTTGCAAGGAGGGCAACTTCTCCCATATCATTTAAAATCTGTTGTGCATGTTCAACGCTGCTTACATCGCAAAGAAAGGCTTTACTCACTGCATCACGTAGATTATTCTCACCTGCTCCAATCCTCATATCTTCAAGCAGAATATTTGTAATATAATGCCCTTCAGATGGGTTTGCATCAGAAAGAAGCCTTTCTATCACCCTAATTTTATCTTTTTGAGATTTGGCTCCATTTTTTCCGGAGATCTCTTCGAAACCCATATATACATCTGCAAGAGTTAAATTGGCCATAAAAAAGGAAGTCTGTGATTTTTTTGATAGAAGTTCTTCTACAGCAGAGCCCATATCTCCTACCTTATTTAGAAGATTAACTACAGAATCTCTCCTCTTTCCGGTGACATAAGATACCGCCTCATAGATGAGATTTGGACCGATTCCAAGTTTTAATGGGCTATAGTCAGGAAATGGTTTTCCAAGTAAGAGCCGTACAAAAATTGGGAGATCTTCTACAGACAATTTCTTAATCACTTCTGATAGAAGCTCAATTTTATCAAGTCGACCGGAAATTTTAGATAATTTTGTGCATGTATCTGCAAACTCTGAAAAATTTATTGACATAATTATCAAATCTCAAATTTATATTCCCAGCAGCGTTTATCACACGCCAAACGCTTTGTCTTTGGTTTTTTAATAACAGAAGTTATTCCATCAATTGAGGAAGCTGCAAAGAGCGTTACATCATCAAAATTAAGACCTAAGCTCTCTTGTGCCTGCCTGAGGGCAAGATCTGGATTGTTATTTTCTTCTGACAGATGAGCGAGGATTACAAGGCTTACCTTGTCAGATATTTCCTTAAGCACACAACCCGCGTCCCGGTTAGATAGATGGCCTTTCGCTGATGCTATTCGCCTTTTAAGAAAGGCAGGATATGGCCCGTTTTTGAGCATATCTGGGCAGTGATTTGATTCAAGCACAATTCCATCTGATTGAGACAGATATTTCATCATTGATTCAGTGACTACCCCTGTATCAGTGCAGTAACATAGTTTTGTTCCATCTTCTTCAAGAAGATATCCGCACGGCTCCATGGCATCATGTGAAACATTAAATGCCGTGATCTTAATGCCTGAAACTTCGAAGGATTCACCCGGATTTATTGGACATAATTCAAATTTTAGTGGACGCTCAACTGTCCTTTTATATCCGTCAAGGGTTCCGGCTGTTCCGAATACAGAGCAGCCAAGTTTGTTTCCGGTGGCAGTAATTCCTTTAATATGATCAGCATGTTCGTGTGTTACAAGGATTCCATTAATAAGAGAAGTTCTGCCACCGGCTGCCTCAAGTCTCCCCCCGCCTCTCTTAGTTCCAAGAATTTCCTTTGCTGACCGGCCGTTATCTATAAGAAGAGCCCCGGTTTTCCCTTCAATATATGTACAATTGCCCTTACTTCCACTTGCAAGGACTGATATCTGCATTAGTAATAATTGGATTACACATCTATTCATATCTATAGTCTGGTGGGATATACCGACCAGGAATAGTATGTTAACTGGTATCCTAAATGAGTTAAAGCCAGAGTAATTTTGTGTAGATATTAATACAAGACCTGTATGAATACACTATTGGTTTTGTTTAAATCAGATTCTGACAAGTTAGACTGTCCACATCATGCATATCCAGGAATAGTTTGTATTATTGAATATGAAAAAGCAGAAACAATATGTGTTATTTTGGAATACTATGTTGTAACAGGGCGGAGAATCAGATAAAATATCCGGTTCAGAGTTCTGTTCCTTTGCGTACTCACCGTCAACATTTAGCAGGAGTCTTATGGCATCCTAAAAATATTAATTACTTATGAGACCTATATCTCTTTTGATAATAATTCCCGCTCCAAATCCTGGATTAATCATGACAAAGTTCTATGATTTTTATCTTGAAGAATAATAATCGTCTATATCCTCTTGTGTATGATCTTCCTGAGTCAATCAACAGAATTATTGACTGTTCTTCATTTTGCCTCTTTTTTATCTAATTTATATGCATCGCAAAAAAAGTGGCCGGCCAAATTACGATCTCGGCATAATGATAAGGCATATAGTTTTTCAGGAATTGTATGGCTTATCTGACATTCAACTTGAACATGAAGTATAAGATAGACTATCTTTCCGAAATTTTTTAGGATATCCTGGTAGAAGCCCTGATCATTGAACCATATAACTATCGTGATCGTTTGGCAAATAGCGGTAAGGGTAAAGATATTTGGGTTGAGTCACATCTCAACTTAAAAGGTCTGACTGTGAAGCAAGGTGTAATAACAGAATGCTCCTTTATTTCTGATTCTGGAGACATACGAGAGATAAACCACATAGAGATGAAGCAAAAAAAAGGAGAAGTTGTTATGATAAGTGGCTGAAAAAAAGTAACAAATCAGATTTTGGTTATAATGGACAAATCAGCATGGATAAGGAGATGTAGTTAATTCAAATACAACCAATCCCGGATGTTCATGACAGTCAGATCAATCTATCTGAAAAAATGACGTTATTGGATATTGTCTTTATCTTCGTTTACTAAACCTTGCATGCAGTCTTACAAGAAGAAGAACAAGTGTCACGGAGAACAAAAGCAGTAACAAAACTGTAGACTTAAGTTCAATGCCCATAAAAATAATGACCGCATATAATGGAGTAATCAAGGAAACAATGTCCATTTCAGGTTTAACTGTGGCAAGATATGCCATCACAAAAGAAGCAATAATACATCCCCAATAAAACTCACCGGGATCTGAAATAAGCCCCAGATATCCCAGAAGAAAAGCAACAAAAATACCTCCAAAGGAACAGATAATAACAATTTCAGATAACAACCGTTCCTTATCAGTATTACCAAGAACCTTATCCGTAAACTTACTATTCATATAAATAAATCACCTCCAGACATCATTAATACCAAGGATCTATCAATCATTCCTATATGAACGTCAGAATCAAACCAATAATCACCGGAATAATAAGATTATCATCAAATGGACAGATATGCTCTACAATCCCGGCAGCAAGCACCATGATCCCCGACAAAACCACCGGGTAGAATGGTAAAAGCAGGAAAAAAGTCAACAAAATCGCAATAACACTCCCCTCAACTGACTTATTATTAATAACCTTAGTCCGTCCAAACCTGATACCTGCAATAGTTGCAAATCCATCAAGAACAGATAGAACAAATACCCCTGTAGCTGCAATACTTGATGGAAAGAGAATTAAAACAATTAAAGCAGCCGTAACAAAAAAGAGGGCTCCTTTGCCTGGAAAAGCATTCTCACGTTCAAAAGCAACTAAAAGTTCACCAATCAGCGGGATATAATATCCCCGGATTGAAAGATCAATAAAAATCATCCCTCCAAGAAGCCCTCCGCCAAGAATCATCAAGGCTTCCTGCTTAGGAACAAACACAATCAGGGCAGTAATTAAAACTCCAAAAATAATGTGGATAACCTTTCGGCCATATTCATTCATACAGTACCCTAACTGTTATACAAATCTGCATAAAAAAGATTAGATGTTTACAATCTCAACTTTTCCGGAAGAAATGCGATAATAAAGCCCGACTATCTTTATTTTCCCGGCAGATTCTGCATCAGTTACACATTTATAACTTCGAAGATGTCTGAGTTGAACTCTTACATTTTCAATTTCAAGTTCGGTCTGCCAGACTTTTCTCTTTTTAGGATCTTCAGGACATTTTCCCTTTGTATTACAGATCTCAAGTGCCTCATGGGCAGAACCAAGCCAACCGGGAATGAAGGAATCATTACCTCCATGGCTGTGAGCAAGAGCATTCATAGCACCACACTCCTCATGTCCACAAACAACAAGAGTTGTCACATGTAGATGATTAATACCATATTCAAGATATGTCCCGACATTAAAATCTCCGGATGGGACAATATTGCCGATATTTCGATGAACAAAAATTTCTCCGGGTTTTGCATTACACATAATTTCAGGCACTACCCTTGAATCACAGCAACTTATGACCATTGTGTGCGGATGCTGCCCGGAAACAAGAGAGTTATAATACTCAATATTATCTGCATAATCATGTTTCAAAAATTCTTCATTACCTTTCAATAATTCGTCTACTCCCATAATGCCTCTCGTATTTGATAACAGTTAAATCTTTTAGTGATATAAAATTCTTCGGATTTAACTCTGACCAGAAAACTACTAAAATTTAATAATCTCAAAAATTTGTAAATATTAATGTCCAGGCCCCATTGGAAAAAAAGAAACCCCCCGATTTTTGAGAGAGCCTCTGCGAAGATCTATTTCAATATTTCAGAGTTTTTTTCAAAAAAAGTTCAGGTGCTTTAAATTTACCCAAGGGTTAGAGACTCCGGTTAACTTGGTTATTAGAATTCTCAGGACCTGCCGCAAAGAGAGATTTATATGACTCCTCCCTCATATCCTGAATATAACTTCTTTTTAATAAGTGAAGAAGCACCAACCGGTGGTTTAGCCTCAAGAACAAGGTTCTCTCCGGCTTTTGGACCATTGACTAAATTTTTGATTATAATTTTGGTTTTTGTATCAGCAACAAGGAGTACAGGATCGGTTTGGGCTGCAAGATTTTTTTCATCATCTCCATAATAGATGGAAGTGTGTGGAATCTCTTTTCCGTTATTTAATATGACAAATTGATGCAGATCAAGAGGTGGAGATCCTCCAAGCACGAATATATAAAAAGTAAGACCTGTAATTCTTTTATTCTCTGTATTCCATTCACCATATATTGCTCCATCACGAATAGAAATCGTCAATATCTCCTTAACCGCTTCATAAGCAACATCACTGGTTTTTTCGGCCGAAAAAAATCCCATCTGTAGGTATGCAAATGTAAAGACTGTTGCAACGACTACAAAGGCAACGAGGACAACTGCTGCTTCAATACCTGTAAACGCACGATCTTTCATAGAACCACCTGAAAGTATAATGTGATAATTTCAAAATTATAATGAGAAGTCTAAAGGTATATATTTTATCCTGCTAAAAAATATCCCTGATTTATGTTATCTACAGACTATAAATGTTCAAAAAGGGGTAACACAAAAAAAGAGATTACTAAGTATAGCAAAAAAGGGTTATTCAAGTTTTTTATAACGAAGATAGTATAATGGTCCTTCACTGCCATCAGCGGCACGTTTTGTCGCTTCTTCCACGGTATCAGGACCTTTTAATAAAACCTTGTCTCCATGTCCCCAATTTGCAGGAGTCCTTGTCCCGGTCTTATCAGTAACCTGCATTGCCTGAACCATTCTTGCAATTTCAGGGATAAATCTTCCATTTGTAATAGGATAGTAGAACATTGCACGAAGTATGCCCTTATCATCGATAATAAAGACCGCCCTTACTGTAGTAGTCGTGCTGAGTTCAGGATGAATCATGCCATAAATTGCCGAGACATACATGTCAGTGTCTGCAATTATCGGAAATTGAACTGATACGCCGGTTTTTTCTTTAATGTCAGTAAGCCAGGCAATATGAGAAGAGACACTATCAACAGACAGCCCAATAAGCTGAACATCAATTGCTCTAAACATCTCATATGCTTCAGAAAATGCGATAATTTCAGAGGTACAGACCGGGGTAAAATCCGCCGGATGTGAAAAGAGCACTATCCATTTTCCAAGGTAATCTGACAGGGTAATAGGTCCCATTGTAGAAAGTGCCTCAAAGTCAGGAGCATATTCTCCAAGTGTTGGAAACCCACCGCATTCATCATCGCAGTCACATTCTCCTTCGCAATCACATTCATCGTCACTGTGACAACTGCATTCTTTAGAATTATCTATATCTGTCATGGTCTTTCATAATTATATTGGCATTAGTTCCTCTTCAATTGTCTTATTATTTTTATAGAGGCACACTGCCAGTAGATCTGAAAAATGTTTTTCCTTCATTTTTGACAGAGTTCAAAATTTTTTGCTTGTTATCTGCGCACGGTTGTAAGAATTGGATTTGTAGTAATGAATTCCTGTTTCTTGTATGATAATCGATAAGACCTCAGGTCTTTAGAAATCAGTAACTATTTATTAAAGCCATGACATTCGTATTTATGGTTCCAAAGATTGTCGCTCTTTTTGGCAGCCCAAAAGTAGATGGAAATACTGCATTATTGATGGAAAAAGCAATAACAGGTGCAATAGATGCAGGATGTGAGGTAGAGGTTATAGTTGCCCCGGCTCTTGAACTTTCTGCATGTAAAGAATTATTTTTTTGTCTCGATTCAGGTTCATGTATCCTTGAAGATGACTTTACTACTCTCGTTCCATTATTATCCCAGATGGAAAGTCTCATCATTGCAACTCCTGTTATGACTATGGGAGTTCCTGGAGCTTTAAAGTCTTTCATGGATCGATGTCAGGTCTTTTTTATGTCAAAGTACGCACGAAAGAAGCCTCTTGTTAAGAAAGAATTGATTTCCCGCCGAAAGACCCTATTAATATCAATTTGTGGAATGAATCTTAAGAACAATTTTGACGGAGTGAAAGCATCTACAAAAGCAGTATGTGACAGTATAGACTGTTCATATTCAGATGAACTATTAGTTCCTGATATGGATAATAAAAAAGATCTGAATTTGTATCCCGAAATATTAGAAGAGGCCTATAATAAAGGGTTTAACCTTGGAGCAGGTCTCACCGGAATGAAAATATAAATTACAACCAACTGGTTGAATCTTTTTTTAATTGATGAAGAACTATTTTTTTGATATGACTGAAAGTATAGTAAAGTCATTTCTTATTGGAGGCTTTGTGCTCTTGTGTCTCTGCTTTACTGGTGGGTGTGCAGATGAAAATTCAAATGTTTCATCTTTTAACAAGATCATTCTGCCGGATGTAGTTTTTTCAAATGATTCGTCTCTTGAGGCTGCTCTTCTTGAGAGAAGAAGTGTCAGAGAGTATTCAAACAAATCATTCACAAAAGAGGATCTCTCGTCAATTCTCTTTAGTGCAGATGGCATAACAGATGCCGAGACCGGACTTAGAACCGCTCCATCAGCCATGAAAAAGTATCCAATTACTCTGTATGTGATCGCTAATAATGTAGATGAGATTGAAAGGGGCATTTATTCTTATAACCCCGTCGATAACAGCATTGAAAAGAAATTCGATGAAGCAAAGATGAATGAGGTAATTGAATCACTTCAAAAACAGACTGTATATGCTCCGGTCACTTTCTTGATGGTTGGTAATTATTCTGCATTTTCTGATATGATGAAAGATGAAGTTGAAGTTGTAAGGCATGTTGCTTTAGAAGCAGGTCACATCGGACAGAACATTCTGTTATATGGAACATCAAAGGGAATGGCAGGAGTACCCTATACTGGATTTGATGCCGGAAAGGTTGGAGATCTACTTGAACTTGCGGACGAGAATAACGTGCTCTACGCTGTGTCTGTCGGGTTTAAGGCATAATTTTTTTTGCATATGCCTCTCGCAAGAGGCATATTGTTTATTCTTTTCTCTGTAATTATCCCGATTCAGATTATTGTAAAGTTTTTTGTAAATGATGGAAGGATAAATAGCCTTTGAAATGAAATTATTATCTGATAAAATTTGGGTTTAAAATGGAATCTCATCATAATTTTTACTTCAATAATTCTAATAAATTGGAAAGTATCCCATCCAAATCAATCCATTTAGTAGTTACATCACCTCCTTATCCTATGATTGAGATGTGGGATGAGTTATTTTCGAACATGAATTCGGATATTAACATATCTCTCAAAAAATTTGATGGAAAAAAAGCATTTGAATTAATGCATACCTTATTAAATGAAGTATGGGAGGAGTTAGATCGTGTCATGGTGGATGGAGGGGTAATCTGTATAAATATTGGTGATGCAACAAGAAAAATAGGTGATATTTTTGAGTTATACCCAAATCATGTTAAAATCGTTGATTTTTTTCTCAACAAAGGATATTCTACACTGCCCGGTATAATCTGGAGAAAACAGTCGAATAAACCCAATAAATTTATGGGATCAGGGATGTTTCCCCCATCAGCTTACGTTACTCTTGAGCATGAATATATATTAATTTTTAGAAAAGGTAATAATCGAAAATTTGGTCCATTAATGGTAACCGACCGAAGAAAGAGTGCCTTTTTTTGGGAAGAACGGAATAACTGGTTTTCTGATATCTGGTTCGATCTAAAAGGAATATCCCAGGATTTAATAAATCCTGACACTCGAAAACGTTCTGCGGCATACCCGTTTGAACTTGCCTACCGGTTGATAAATATGTTCTCGATAATGGGAGACAATGTATTAGATCCATTTTTGGGAACAGAAACTACTTCTCTTGCTGCTATGTGTAGTGGGAGGAATTCCTATGGGTATGAAATAGATCCTAACTTTTTGAGTGTAATTTATAAGAGAATGAAAAATGTGAAAGAATTTCAGAATAAGCTAGTTAATGATAGATTGCAAAAGCATGCTTCGTTCATTCAGGAAAGAGAAGCAAATGGAAAAGAAACAAAGCATTTTTCAAGGCGTTACAATTTTTCGGTGATTACCTCTCAGGAAACAGAAATTTGTCTGCCATTGATTGATAAAGTTAACCTTTTAGAAAATTCTATGATTCAGGTAATTTATCTGGATGATGGTGATGAGTGTCTTGTAGATGATAAAGTGCCAAAAATGGTTCCTGTATCAAAAAAAGAATCGAAAGTAATGACCATTGATAGTTTTATTTGATCAGATCTGTCATGATTGTAAGATATTTATCCGTTTTTTATAGTAAATGATTGGAATGTTGATCTTTTCTTTTACGATTGCCTGTTGTGCCAGGTATGTACTGGGTTTTATCTGAACCGGAATTTCTCCAATATATCCATCGATATTTTTACTTTCTTCTTTCGTTGATGCAGTCCTATAACCTGTATGTAACCTTTGACTAATTTCTTTCAGAATAATCTCCTGAATAATAAGTCCTTCAACTGTTTTATTAACTAGAAGATCCTCAACCCATGTCTTCACCTTTTTTTCATCAATCAGTTCAAGGGCTGCTTTAAAGTTATCTAACATTGGTAGGATTTTTTCGGTTGCATCATCTATTGCAGTTGGATATTTTGGAAGATACCATTTCTTCCATTCCTCTTGTGATCTGGATGGGCATTCTTTTATCAATTCAGTCATTTTGCCAACAATTCCGGGTTTTGTACCTCCTGAATTCTGATTTGCTAAATTAATTAATTGAGTGGTGTATTTCGGAAAATCTTCCCTATTATCTAAAAAGATTTTTAGAGAATTTTTGTAGTCAATTCTTATACTGTTATGTGAATTTTCGATTTGAGGAGGCATAGCAGGTATTCAAGAAGTAATAAGATAATTTTTTTGATCTTATTGGGTGTTCGGGAAAACCCATTTATTGATGTTACAATATGATCACACAAATGAATATGTCCTTTTAGAAAATAATGATGGTTGAAGTAGGCAGGATAAAATATGAAAGGGTTCATTTGGATTTGTAATGCCTGTGAAAGGTCCAGTAATATAATCTGTAATCTTGATCCAGGCGTTTGAATCAATCTTTTCTTGGGAACAATATATTGTCAGTGACCCCTGATGAAACCTGTATTAGATGATCCAGCCGTCTATTCATAAGTGCCTCAGTAAATGTTATTAACTTCCCTGTGGCCTCCTTTTTGGGGCTACAATTTACCTTTCAATTCTCCGTGGTGTTTGTTCAAGCCTGTTAGTGATTTTTTGCTGATAATCCCGCTTTCTCTTTCATGATAACAAAATTTTCTCCGCACTTTTTGCCCCTTACCTTCCCTCTATTTTACGTCATCCTGAATTCCCTGATTACATCCGATATTTGATATAGGTGGTTTGATCCGAAATACTGTACATCAGAGGTATGTATCTGACGTTCTTTGCAACAGAGTTATAGTAATTATTGTCTATACTGCGTAATTGTTACAATTTCCCTTTCATTGAACTCATCGGATTTTTCGATAAGTTACTTTTTTGGTTTAGAATATCATGTAAACATGAATTATCGTCCTATATTTACAGATAACTCAAAGAATGTCGGATTAACAAGCCTAAAATATCATTTAACATGAAAATAGATTTAATAATTAATTATAGAGATAAAAATCAGAGAATAAAATTTTATATTTTTAATGCGGGGAAAGGGAGTCGAACCCCTGAACTCCTACGAGAAACGCTCTTGAGG
>CAYSSW010000018.1:0-33640 GCA_964434005.1 uncultured Methanospirillum sp. | reverse complement strand
AATCTTAGATCCACCAAGAAAGGGCTGTGAAATACAAGTATTAGAATCAATTGTCTCTGCTACCTTATCAGTAGTCATCCGATAGTTTTCGTCGATTGGGATTAGACGCATTTCAATATCCATCATCCGGCAGGCTTTTTCAAATGAAAAGTGTGCTGATTCCGGGATTACAATGTTTAACTTTGTATCAGGTTTAGAAGGCTCACGCTGGCAAGCCGTTTTTGCCATTCTAAGCACCTGTATGTTTGATTCAGTTCCACCTGATGTAGTACATCCAGTGGCATCTTTCAGATGAAAGAGCCCTGTAAAGATCTTAATGAGTTCTTCTTCAAGAGAAACAGTCCCGGGAAAGAGTCCAGGATCTCCAAGATTTGTTTCGAGAAAAAGAGAATGAGCCCATGCCGCCACAGGATGTGGGGTTGTGCACATTGAAGAGAGAATATGGGTGTAGGAAATATCTTCTTCTCTTCGTTTTTGCAGTTTACAAAAGAGCTCTTCTTTTGAGAGCCCTTCAAAGTCCATTTGCCTTTCTCGCATTTTCAAGAATAATTTTTTGTTCTGTTGTTGCAACAGTCTCTCGAATCTTTGAAATGGCATCAATATTTGATGAAACGCTTGTAATACCATTTTCCACAAGCCATTTTACCATGTCTGGTTCACTTCCGGCCTGACCACAGATTGATACCTCAACATTGCCTGCCCGACAGACCTTGATTGCATGTTTAATTAGTTCAAGCACAGCCGGGTGTTTTGGCCAGTACATGTCAGTGACATTTTCATTGTTTCTGTCTATTGCTATTGTATACTGAATAAGGTCATTTGTTCCAAAGGAAGCAAATTTGATCCCTGCTTTAACAAAGTCATCGATGATTATGGCACTTGCAGGGATTTCAATCATGATACCAAGTGCGACCTTGTCAACATCCACTCCTTCCTGTCTGAACATCTCTTTGGCTTTTAAGAACTGTGCCGGATGAGAGATCATTGGAAACATTATTCCAAGGTTGTCATATCCAAGGGCCCAGAGACGTTTGAAGGTCTCAATCTGAAGCCTGAACTGCTTTGGACTTTCAAGATCACGTCTGATACCTCTCCATCCAAGCATTGGATTGTGTTCTATTGGTTCACTCTGACCGCCCTGCATATTTCTGAATTCGTCGGTTGGAGCGTCAAGCGTTCTTACCCAGACAGGCTTTCCGGTAAATGAATCGAGCACGGTTTTTATTCCGTTCATCAGTTCAGTGATGAACTCTTCTTCACGACCATTATCAATATACCAGCCTGGAGTTTTATTAAGACCTAAAATCATGTGCTCTATGCGGAGAAGACCTACCCCGTCAGCTCCCGTAGCAGCTGCACGCGCTGCAGCCTCTGCCATTGAAACATTTACCTTAACAGAAGTAGCTGTGATAATTTTAGATGGCGCGCAAGATACTTGTCCTGAAGTGGAACCAGAACTTTCAGCAGCCCCAATTTTCACTTTTCCGTCATATATCAGACCCTTTTCTCCGTCAACGGTAATTATCTGTCCTTCCTTCAAAAGACCTGTTCCCTGCCGTGTTCCAACTACTGCCGGTGTTCCAAGTTCACGTGAAACAATTGCTGCATGGCAGGTCATGCCGCCTTCATCAGTAACAATGGCAACCACCTTTCTCATTGCTGGAACCATATCAGGATTGGTCATTTTGGTGACCATAATGTCACCATCCTTCACTTTTCCAAGGTCTTTTACACCAGTAACAATGCAGACTTTTCCTGATGCGATTCCAGGTGATGCTCCCTGTCCCTGAAGAATTACTGAACCAGCATTAGCCATTATACTATCTTCCTTTGTGCTTTTTGTCTTCTTTATGGTTGTAATAGGTCTTGACTGAAGAATGAAAACTTTTCCACCAACCATTCCCCATTCCATATCTTGAGGGACGCCATAATGCCCCTCTGAAATAATTCCATATTTAATCAGTTGTTTGACTTCATCATCAGAGAGAACCTGAACATTTTGACGGTCTTTAGAAACATCATGAGCAACTGTTCCATATTCTCCATCAGGGATAATCTCCACAATCTTTGCTGAAACAAAAGTGTCAATAATCCTGTCAACTCTTCTGTCATAGACATACTTGTCCGGGGAAACCATACCTGAGACTACCGCCTCACCAAGACCCCATGAACCTTCAATTATAGAAAGTGGCTCACCAGTCACTGGATGTGAACTGAAAAGCACACCTGCCTTTTCAGATGGCACAAGTTGTTGCACTACAACAGCTATGTTTACACTTGTGTGATCAAACCCTTGTTTTGCGCGATAGTAGATAGCCCGCGCTCCGTAAAGAGATGCCCAGCAAACTAATACTCCCTTCAGGAGATTTGTAGTTCCGTTAATATTGAGCACCGTCTCCTGTTGTCCTGCAAAACTTGCATCAGGCAGGTCTTCTGCTGTTGCGCTGGATCTTGCTGCAACAATTGATCCTGTTTCTGAAAGGCTTTCATATGCATTTGAAATTTCAAGCACTAAATCATCAGGAATAGGCGTTTTTAACACCATGTCTTTTGCAGATTCTGCACATGATTCAAGTGCCTCATTATCATCAACATCCACCTTCTCAAGTAGATTTGAGAGCCGGTCTTCAAGACCTGTGCTTTGTAAATATCTTCTAAAGGCCTGACTTGTTACAACAAAGGCCGGAGGAACTGGAAGGCCGATTGAGGCCATCTCCCCAAGGGAAGCTCCCTTTCCGCCGACGGATGGAATATCTTCTTTGCGAATCTCCTCAAGCCACAGAATATCAGGAAGTCCCGTCATGTATACACCAAAATGTTTCTTATCAATATAATACTCAATTCATCGCTGTAAAAGTATTTTCATCAGTAAGTTGAATGTAGAAAGTTCAAATAAAAACAGTTATATACAAATGAATGCAACCTTATAGAGCAATATCCCGCCTTAACTCAGACTGGTAGAGTGCGCGGCTGTAGTATGGATTGCCGATTGAGGTAACTGCGCGGCTACCGCGATGTCCCCGGTTCAAATCCGGGAGGCGGGATATCTTTGCCCAGGTAGTGTAGCGGCCTATCATGTCGGCCTGTCACGCCGACGACTCGGATTCGAATTCCGACCTGGGCGTTATTTTTTGTAAGTTTTGTTTATTTTATATATTACCATCATCTACTTATGGTCTGGATAAAAAACAAATATCAGATATCGTGTGAGGATCTCAAAATGATTAAAAATATTCTAATCATCTGTCTTGTAATATCTGCATTTGTGGTATTTCCCGGTTTTGCAGACCGGTTGCCAAATGCAAGCGGAGTATCCAATTTTCAGCAGCCAATATCAAGTAATCTCCAGATAGTAGGTATGATGGACTCAAAGACCAAGGTTCAGATGGATACTTATAATTATAATCGTAGTGCTGGTTTTTTAGCTCCTGGTGAATCGTATTCATCAGTTATGTACTCAAAAAATATGAAGACCAATGGGGGATATCTATCCGAAGCAAAACGTCAGTTATTTGATGAAGGATCACAGGTTCGTGGATATAATGTAGATACTCAGGGTGTCACTACCTATGCATCTGATTCAGCAACCGGTAGTAAATTAACAACTGATGAAAAACTTGACATGAGTGTTTCAGGAAACTGGTCAAGATATAATACAACCTTTAGAAATGTACTGGTCCAAAATATTTTAGATGGTTACCTTGGTGGATTTAATAGTGATTATAGCGCGGCTTCACAGGTTGATCTTACAACCGGACAACTTGCAACAAATGCAAAGGCAAGATCTGTTGGCAAAGATGTGTCAGTTCCGGCAGCTATTGCATATGATTTAAACATTCACCCTGATTCATCTACAGGGCTTCCATTTGCTGAAGGTTCGGCATCTACGGTGTTCTCTGTGGATAATGAAGAGGGATATAATACAACAAATAACCTGTCATCAACGAAGAGTATGTCTGACGAAACAAGTGTAAATGGACTTATATTTACCTTTGGAAAGGCATTTGATGCATCTTCAGGAATTCAGCCCGAATCCTGAAGAAACTTCTTCAATCAATAAAACGGATTATTTTTAAGAAGATGGGAAAAATATGAATTATCATTCCGGTTTAGTCGGAGCAGCATTATTGCTGCTTTTTATTGTCGCCGGGTCTGCTGACTCATTTACAATTCCCGCATTTGATACTTCAGTGAAGGCTTCGTCTTCGGTTGCAAATATGCATGATATGATTATTGAGTCCTCTTTTAGTGGGAGAACAGTCAGTGATGAGACCGTTCCGGCAGCTCTTGATTATTCATTTAGTGTTTCGTCAATAAATGGATCAGATAAACCAGCTGAAGGAATGATTAGAACTGATTTTATTGTGAAAAATCTTGAAGCAAGAAATGTGTCATACAATACATCGGCAGATATGTCTTTCCATGATAGTACTGCTGTAGTTGGTCAAATATCTAACCTTATGAAAAGATTTTCATATGAATCAGGAGTTGTGATATGATAAAAGAAATCCATATCTATCGATATTTCATCTGTCTGTTAGCATTTTTTATAATTTGCAGCGGAACAGCAATTGCCATAGATTTTACGTATATGCCAATTGATTATGGAAGCCCGTCAGGTTTTACAATCTGTCATCCATCAACTGATACAATAACAGGTTCTACAATCTCTGCAGATTTTTCAGTTCCTGTAACTGAAGGAGATGCTCCATTTACTGTAAGATTTTATGATACAAGTTATGGTACACACGATTTCTGGGAATGGGATTTCGGTGATGGTGAACTTTCCTATGAACAATATCCGGTGCATACATATTATGAACCTGGAATTTTTGATGTAACTCTAACTATAGGGACGTCTGTCTATTATCAGACATCAGCAGAGCGTTATAATAATACATCCTATGGGCAGTATACAAACATAAAATGGTCAAGTGATGTTCGAAAGATAGAATATATTATTGTAAACCCAGAGGGAACAGGATCAACTACATCAGTTCCTGATGATTGGATTCCTGAAACAAAAAAACCAGTCAAAATGCCCGGTGGGTTTGATGGAATTGATGGTAATCTTAAGTTGAGTGGTGGTGCAGATGATTTAAGCCCGACTGGAAGTCCATATGCTACAACACTTACAATTACTCCAAATACTGAAAAAGCTTATACGGAATCGCTCGAATTAAGTGGAGTATATCGTATTTATCAAACAATACCCTATAATACAAAATTCTAAACCGAATGATGAAGAGATATATCTTATTTTCCGGCCTGCTACTTTTGATATTATTAGCAGGATGTACCGATAAACCTGTAAGTATTGACAATGTTACCGTAGAACTTTTAGAATCGGCAAACAATTCGACCGAATCCGGACAGATTAGTGAGGCCCTTAATGCATATCAGGCAGTCCTTGAACTTGATTCAGATAACAGTGATTTCTGGCTAAAATCTGGAGATCTGTTTACTGAAGATAATGATTCTGAAGAAGCTATTGCTGCATATAATCATGTATTAAGACTTGACCCAGAAAATATTACTGCGTCAATTCAAAAGATTAATCTGCTTAATCTGGAAGGAAAAACTGATGAATGCTTATATCTAATAAACGATCTGATAAATAAATATCCTGCCAATACTGAATCGCGAATACTTCGAAGTAAGATTCTGGAATCAAACGGTGAGTTTGAGAAAGCTTTTGACGATGCCGCTATTGCAATAAATTTAAGTTCAGATAATGAAAATGCATGGATTCAGAGGGCACATACTGCACTTGATGTTAAAGATTACAATGAAGCAGCAAGAGCGTATAATAATGCTCTTAAATTAAACAAAAATAATGTAGATGCATGGCTTGATCTTGCCGATCTATTAAGATTATCAGGTCGTTATCGTGAGTCAACTGTTGCATATAATCAATATAATTCTTTAAATCCTGGTAATTTTGAGACTCAAAAGACCGAAATTGATATGCTCATGAAGTCTTATCAGTATGCAAAGGCTGCGAATGCATATGCAGTAATGATTGAAAAAGAACCCTTTGATGAAGAACTTTTACTTGGGCAGTCACATGCTCTGAATATGATCGGTGAATATGGAATGTCCTCAAATATCTCCAGACAATTAATAAAACAGGGAAAGAACAGTTCAGAGGTCTGGTCAAATCTTGGATATTCACTTGCAAGTACTGGAAAGTTAAATGAATCATATTCTGCATTCAATGAATCATTGAAACTTGATCCTGATAATGATGAAATTCTTACAAATATTGCTTTCCTTCTGGTAAAGCAGGAGAAGTTTGAGCAGGCAAGAGATTTATTAACAAATATTACAAAAAGAAATCCTGATTCTGCAGTAGCTTTTGATTATCTTGCAAATGTATATACTAATCTTGGACAGTATAAGGATGCAGCAAAGGCTGCAAAGGTTGCTACTGAACAAAATCCTGATGATTTTGAGAATTGGTTTGTATATGGGGATGCATCTTTTAGAAGTAAGGATTTTCAGACGGCCTATACTGCACTTGAGAAAGCATATGAGTTAAATCCACGAAATTCACTAATTTGGCAGTATTATGTGGAAGCCATGCATAAGATGAATATGGGAGAGCAGTCTCTTCATTATTATGATAAGATACTTGCCGATAATCCAAATCTTACATATGCCTGGTTAAATCAAGGATATGCACAAGAGCGTTCTTCAAAATATGATGCAGCTGAAAAATCATATAAGGGGGCAATTGAAGCAGATCCTAATCTTACAGAAGCCTGGGTAAGTCTTGGGCTTGCACAGTATAATCAGGGATATTATTATGGGGCAATTGATGCTTTTTCACATGCAATTAATTTGTCTCCGAATTCCAGTCCCATTTATGTGAACCGTGGGATTTCATATCTCCTTATTGATGAACTTGAAAAAGCAGAAGCAGATTATAAGAAAGCCCTTGAAATAACTCCTGATGATCGGGATGCATCATATGGTATGGGAAGAGTGCTTTATAAACAGGGTAAGATAGATGAAGCGTTCCCGTACTTTGACAAGATTAAGGATAATATCTATATTGCAAGAATTTACGATAATCTTTATCAGGGTTACTCAGTTTTTTCTAATAACTGGAATTATTGGCGTTATACTTACCAGTGGTGAGCATATCCTTTTTTTTGGAGAATTTCATCTCCATAATAAACTCCGGTTCCTTTCTTAACAATTCCAATGCATGTATGAGGAACTGATAACAGTTTTTCGTCTGCTTTTGAAATTGTAAAGAGAAGTTCAAAATCACCCCCTCCAAACATTACCTCTTCAAATGTGGTCCCATCAGCCGCAGGCACACTTTTAGGATATATTATTATTTGTACATTTGATACTTCAGCGATGTCATAAAGAGAGAATGAGAGACCATCACTTGTGTCCATCATAGCCGTTGCTCCTGCTTTTCTAATCTTAATCCCTTCAAATACCCTGGGGTTTGGTTCACAGAGATTTTTTAGGTACTTCTTATCGCCTGATAATCCTCTCATTGCTCTTCCACATTCCCCGGTTATGCAGACGATATCGTCAGGTGTCGCTCCCGTTCTTTTTACAGGTTTTTCCTCTTCTTTAATAAATCCAATTCCTGTTGATACAATCGTTAATTCATCATGAGAATCAATGTCTCCACCGACATATTTCATACCAAAAGTTTTAGCACAATCATTGGCTCCCCTAACAATCTCAGAAAGTCTGCCCTGATTATCAAGTCCGATTGCCATAAATAGCCATAGAGGCTCTACCCCCATTGCTGCAATATCTGAAATTGTAACAGCCGCTGACATCCATCCAATCTGCCAATCTGTAATCCCTTCAGGAAAATCAGTTTTTTTATGGAGCATGTCAGTTGATACTACGATATTCCCTGGGGATACAGGAAGAACTGCACAGTCATCCTGACAGTTTTTTTCTCCAATGATGCCCTTTATTGTATATAATAGTTCTCGATCATCCATATTATCTTAGTTATCTGTGATAGGGAATTCCTCGAATAATTGTAAACGAACGGTATATTTGTTCTACAAGAAGAAGACGTGTCATCTGATGTGTGAATGTCATTGAAGAGAAAGAGAGAAGAAGATCAACTTGTTGCTTTATCTCATCTGATAATCCATAAGAGCCTCCAATAATAAAACCTATAAGGTAGGGTCCCTCGATTTCAAAGGTTGCAATTTTTTTTGATAACTGTGTACTACTTAGGTTTTTTCCATGAGGATCAAGGGCCGTTACAAAGCCACAATCACTGACGGCAGAAAGGAGAAGACCCCCTTCTTTTTCAATAACAGTATTTATATCTTTTTTTGCAGGTAACTGCACTTCTGGAAATTCGCGAAGCTCAAGAGTACAAAATGGAGATAATCTTTTTGTAAATTCTGCTATTCCATCGCGAAGATATGGCTCTTTTATCTTTCCGATAGCTGCAATTCTTATCTGCATGAATTAGAAAATTTCAACTCCGTTATCCATAGGTTCTGATAGAATTTCTCCGGTAGATGCATTGATCTCAACTATCTTTTTCCCTTTTATCTGCCAGACCGGCAGGTATACTTCAGAGATGTCAACCTCAATGTTATCAGTTGATGGGGCAAGGAGTTTTTCTTCATAAAAGATCGCATCTCCTTTTACCTGACGAGCTTTTACCTGTTTTGACATGGATTTGACAAGGTGAGCAGTTATTCTTTTAATAGCTTCATTTTGATTAATTGAGGGTGTAAGAATAATTGATTGGCCTGATATTTCTCGTCTTGTAACAGCTTCATGATTTATATCTACAAGTGTCCCGTTAATACCGTTAAGTGCGCCACGACCTGAATTATCAAAGGATACTGTCTGACCACTAAAGCTTGCACTTCCTTTACTTTTATAAGAAAATAGCCAGAATGGAATAAATCGAAGACTAACCACTCCTGCAATCCCTGCTTTGTCTTCTGCTGCAGCTCTTGAAATATTCACCGGAAGATGGGAGATACGGGGAATCTTATCTGTTGTATTATCATCAAATGTTTTATTTTCGGTAGTATCTGATGCGCTATTCCCATTAATCCTGAGATTTGTTGTTCTATCAAGCACCTTTGCAAGTGAGGCTTCTCCGGCATACTGGGCAAAATCTTTTGGATACCATATAGAACACCCATCAGCATAAATTGTGGTGTCAAACGTTACAAGAAGTTTATTACAGATATTTTTTTCAGAACCTGTCTGTATTGCATATTCTGTTTCAACAAATTGTGTGATTTCATTCCGGTCATCAGAACACATTATTACATAACAGATATTTCCTGTACCTGCTGAGAGATCTAGAGGAGCAGGAGCGGGATGCACCTCATATTCTGCCATTTTAAGTATTTCACTTATTACCTTAACCGCTCTTTCTCTTATTCTCTGTTCCATTATTTATTATTCAACTTGTAGAACAATATTTGTATCCTTATTATGAAATCATTAAGATATGATTGAACCCCTGAAATTTGTTAATCACCGCATTGAAGATTATGCCATGAAAGTAACTTTTAATCCTGTTTCCGGGACCGGGACGATTGTATATAATTTAACTCTTATCCCTGAGGAGTCTATGAATCAGGCACTTGATATCTTCCGCGCGACATGTAATGCAGGAATTTCTCCAAGTAGTCTGTTTAAAACGCTTGTACCAGGCGAAAGAATTGATGATTTTATTATTCCTGACAGGTACTCTGGCATGCTGACATTGTGTAGCACTACACTTGATGGACTATTGACAAACAGGGGTATTCCAATGACGCCGATTGGCGGGGGAGTTGTGGAGATCGTGGATAATGAGCCCCGACGGTTTACCCATCTTATTCAATATAAATATACGACAATTGACCCGCTTGAGGTTTTAATCTCACAGGAGATAACATCAGTAGTTGAAGTAATGAAACATGGTAATGGAAGCCTGCTTGGAAATATCAGACAATGCCATATGGAATCTGAATTAGAAGTTGAACGTATTCTTGAAGAAATTTCAGATAGTTATTTCACCGGGATTTTGGATGTTGGACTTCCAAACACTCCATGTCTTGGGGTGGCATTAGATCCCCAGTACATGGGTGTTGCAGCGCTTGGTGGTACAAATTGGATAGCGGTGCTTAAAGAAAAGGGTATTGATATAAAAATGCAGGGTATGAAAGGGGTAATTGATATTTCAGAAATGACTGATATTAGAGACATTTAATCAGTTTCAGATACAATGAATATTATATTTAAATATCCAATATTAGGTAATAAATTGAATATAAAAAAATGATTGACCTCCCATTAATTAATCCAAATTACAGGACTGCTGAAGAAATTTCAAAAGTTCTTGCCGATCCTTCATCTATTTGTGCCGGGCCAGTCTATGAGATGTTTCGCGAAGTGGCGATCTGTGATGAAGACCGGAGATGGCTCTCATCACACACGATAAGATATGATATTACACGGATTCCATACAAGGCATTTGGAAGTGAATGTGTAAAGACAAAAGGCCATTATCATCCTCCTTCTCCTGACGGGTGTCAATTCCCGGAAATATATGAAGTACTTGAAGGAAAGGCCTTATATCTTCTTCAAAAGGATGATATCAGTGATGTAATCCTGATTGAAGCAGGGAAAGGGGATCTTATTCTTATTCCTCCTGGATATGGACATGTGACAATAAATCCAGGGCCCGAAACTCTTCTGATGGCAAATCTTGTTAATTCAACCTTTTCAAGTGTATATATTCCATATGAAGAGAAACAGGGAGCTGCATATTATGTCTTTTCTGATGATATCATCAAACCAAATCCCAAATATAAAGAACTTCCAGAGCTTCGAAGATTTCAAGCCATCAAAAATCCGGAACCTTTTCCACAAAAGAGACTGTATGAGTGTATAGGCGATGAAAAATCGCTTGACTTTTTAAATCATCCAAAAAAATATGAAGAGCAGTTTAAAAAACTTGTAATAATGCAATAGATACGGTGCCATTTTTTTCTGATAATCTTCTTAATGGAACAAAGTACTTATTCTCCGGTATAGTATCCGATATATATGGACGAGGAAGATTCCATATTGTCTATCAAAACGATATGGTATTCAAACGGGCCTTTGTTAGAAGCGATTCAAAGTACCATTATGTTCGTTATTGAGTGCAATTCTTAAAAAAATGTCACATCTGTTAAAATCCAGAACCAGGAACTTCCTTGAAGTAGTGCTGATGAGAAAGCAGCAATTCTGGATATTAAGGCAGTCATCGATGACGATTCACTTGTAAATAATGAAATGCAGGTGTGGTACTAGTCATCTTACCTAATACGGAGTTAGTTCTATCTGACTAAACTGTATTCTACACAATTACAGCACGGTGAACCATACTCGAAACTTAAAACCTGCAATTGTTGTATACATCATCTGTTCCGGCTATTATGGTCTTCCTGATAATCAATTGTTTTACACTTTAAGTTCATGGATGAGTTTAGCAATGTAGTATTCCCCAATAATAAGCTTGAGATATATGTCATCGAACTTGAAAACAGGCAATAAAATAAAAACCTGATATGAATGATTAACTTACAAAATGGGCGAATTTATGACACTTAAGCAAAACACCGGATATGAAAGTTGTGTAAAGACTGATTAGGCAATTTGCTCTGCGTATAGCATTCTTGAAGAGATTTCAAGGAACAAACAAGAAAGGAGGGCATACGAGGCAAGACAGGGGTTTTTAACCGACATGCTGATGAATGAAATATCGGCAGAAGAAAGGAGCAGAAAAGAAGGCAGGATAAATGCAGCACGAAAATTTATAGTTAAGTAAATGAATATTGATGAATTCTGCGAAACGCTTTATCTTTCAATAGAAGATCTCCTCTGATTAATTGTTTACACGACATTTTTGTTTTAAAAGTCATCTGACCGGATTGATTTACTGGATAATGTCCGTATTTCTGGAAAATAAGCATTCTCCTGATAATAAGATTGAAGGAAGTATCACCTCACTTCTACCTTTTCAACAGTCTGTGAAAGGACGGATGCAATAATAATGACAAATATTGATGCATTGCTCCATTCATTAGAGTATCATTTTCTATTACATAATTAAAAGCAGAGCGATCATAAAGTGATTTTTCATGATAGTCACAGCACCTATTGAAACATTCATTCCAGGCATTCTTGTTGTAGGAAGTGTCCAGGATGTTAGGCTATATTCAGTTTCAGATATTGAATTAATAATTACAGTGATTATTAGTTGCTTCGCCGAAGAACAGCGGCCGGAAACATTCAATTGTCACGGTAACGGTTAGTTCTATTATGAGTCAATATGGTAATTTATGAGATTTTGTGTATCCAAGTCGTGAAGAGAACAATATTGATAAAAGCTCTAAAATTAGATCAAAAAAAGGTAGAACAGTAAAAAAACCCTATCTTTTCACCTGAAAAGCAGGTGTTCTTTTATGAGCAGATCTTTCTATTTTTTTTAATATTATTTCCTGAAGATGGGTGCGCGGAAAAAAATTCTCCTGTTCAAGTTCAATAATAGTTTCATCTATCTCATCGTATGAATATCCAATCTCTTTCTCATCAGTCTGACCTTCCCATAAACCTGCACTTGGAGGTTTTTGTATAATTTCGTCTGGAACTCCGATGTATTCTGAAAGCATTCGAACATCTTTTTTCAGCAGATGAATGATTGGTTGGACATCGGCTGCATTATCGCCATATTTTGTAGAGTATCCTATCAAAAATTCAGTTTTGTTTGAAGTTCCACAGACCATCATGTTATTTTTATTTGCATAATAATAGAGGAGAGTCATCCTGATTCGGGCCATAATATTTCCGATAAGGTATGGGGTGGAGTCAAAATTCTCTATATTTTTGAATTCGTTAAGTATTTCGTCAATCGGAACGGTGATAACTGACAATCCAAACTTTTCACATAAAAGATTTACATCATCATAATCACTTTTATGTGTCAGAGATGTCGGCATGAAAATCGGTAGTATTGCAACGTTTCCAATAGATTTTGCACATAAAGATGCTACAAGTGCAGAATCAATTCCACCTGATAAGCCAACAACATAACCTGAAGCTCCTGTTGTTTTCAGGGTGGAGCTCAGTAATTCGTCAATTTCGTTAATCAGTGTATCAGGACTGACAGAATCCATAAAATTATTTGAGGTTTTTGCTGTAAAAATCATTTGATTTGAGTAAATATTTCATTCAGTCTTTTTTGATATCCAGTAAGGGAAAAGCATATTGATGGATGGTCTTTTTTCAAATCTGAAAGAAATCTTTCAGGATCAGTAACATTCGTCTCTTTAAATGCACTTAAATCAAAGCCACAAGTTTTCGCGAAAAGAAAGATCTCCTCCTGTGGAATTTCTCGAAATGGAGCACGAATATTCTGATGTTGAGATCTTTTGATTATTGAATCTGCATCTCCGGCAAGAAATGAAGAAAAAACCTTCCCTGCTACATCTTCAAGAGAATCAGAGATGAAAAGAGGAGATAAATCTGAAGGTTTTTTTGTGATTGTAACTTTAATATCCGGTCGGGCACTACAGAGTTCATCCACAAACAAAAGTAATGGAAGGGATTTTACTCCTTCAAAGAGAATTTGAAGGTTGCAATCGTGCCAAAGTCCTCCCTGGATTCGAACCTGCTTTTTTGCTCTTGAAATAATATCTTGTTTTAAGTGCGTCATGCATAGGTATCGTCCTGAATACCTCTGAAACACGGCTGCTTCATGGTTACATTTTGAACATCTCTCATTCATCCAGATAAGATATAATCTTTGAATCCATAACCTTAATCAGATGCATCTTTCAGCAGACCATGTAAGGTCGCTTCAACCATTTGATCTGAAAACCCTGAAATCAGTAGAATATCTGATGGGAAGGTATGATTGGGTCCCCCAGGAGGAAATTGTTCATAATACTGGATTTTCAGAATCTGAAACACTATATCGGCTTCGCCGGCTTTCAAAATGGGGAATGATAGACAAATCGAAGGATTTGTCATACCTTGGGTATTGTCTCCTTTTTAATGGATATGATACCCTTGCAATCAGTCATTTTACACAAAAGAAGATAATTTCTGCGCTTGGCTCTATGGTAGGGGAAGGAAAAGAGGCCCTTGTCTATGAAGCTCTTGCAGTGGGCCCTGTTATCTTAAAACTTCACAGACTTGGTCAGCGATCATTTCGAGCAGCGCGAAAGAACAGAACATTCATGCCTGATGGGCATTGTCCATGGATAATTGCTTCTCATTACTCGGCCGAGCAGGAATACCTTGCACTTTCAACCCTTCATAAGGTTATGAGTGTTCCGTCTCCTATAGCTATGAATCGAAATGTCATTGTAATGGAGTTAATCGCCGGTAATACCTTGAATGCTGTGCCGGTGGAAAAGCCTGATAAGATCTTTGACAAGATAATTGATGAAGTCAGAAAGGCATATAAGGCAGGTTTTGTCCATGGGGATCTTTCAGAGTATAATATCATGACTGATGGTGAGAATATCTGGATTATTGACTGGCCACAATGGGTCCCACCGACTCATACAAATGCAGATGAGATTCTTTATCATGATATTGATACTGTTGCAAAATTTTTCCTCCGAAAATATCAGATGACTTTTTCTGTTGAGGATTTAATAGAACATGTGATAGGTTGAAAGTTTTTGGAATTGATATAATCAAAGGATCTGTAAGATCCAAAACAATCCAGCCAAAATATGCCTTGATTATTACAGTCGATGGTAAGATTGTTGAAGAGACTTCAGTCTCTGTTCGAAGGCTTTTTAGCCTTCTTTATAAACACAGGCCTGATATTCTTGCAGTTGATAGTATTCAGGAAGTTGCACATCACACCCAGGATCTCTATCGGTTTCTTGAAGGGATGCCTCCAAAGACGAGGTTTGTTTCTGTAACCGGTGGAGAGAAGAAGATTGGATTAATTGAGGCTGCAAAGCGCTATAATATAACTTTTGATAAACTCTCTCCATTTGCCGAGGCAAGAGCAATTGCCATAGTTGCATCAAATGGTTTTGGTGTAGAAGTTGTTGCTTTTGAAAAGGAGACCGAAATAATTGTTTCAAGAAACAGGTCGCCTGGAAAAGGAGGCTGGAGCCAGAATAGATATGCAAGAAAGATTCACGGAAATGTAAGGCTGCATGCCGGAAATATTGACAGTATTCTAAAAAATGCAGGCCTTGAATATAAGAAGAGAGAACAGAGAGCATTTGGTGGTGTATCTCGTGTTATCTTTCATGTCATGGCAACACGGGATGAGATTCCTGTTTCAACCTCTCGTGGAGGTGATGTCCAGATAAAAATCTCCGGGAAAAGACTTGACAGATTAAAATTTGTGCCCCTTGACAGCCAGCCACCATATCTTATAGTTGGAATTGATCCTGGAACCACTGTTGGACTTGCAGCCCTGACTCTTGATGGAAAACCAGTGAGAGTTTACAGTTCACGTCAGATGAGAATGGCAGATGTTATTGAGTTTTTGTATACCCTCGGAAAGCCTCTGATTATTGCAACTGATGTTTCTGTTATGCCATTCTCGGTTGAGAAGATCAGGCGTGCATTTCAGGCTGTTCCATTTGTACCAAAACAGGATATCAGCGTTCAGACAAAATTTGAACTTGCAGGTTCAATCGGATATAATAATGATCATGAACGGGATTCGTTAAGTGCTGCCCTAGAAGCCTATAGATATTGGAATCATAAATGGACTACAATTCTTCGAAGAGTTCCGTCAGGTATAGATATTTATGAGGTGAAGGCAGGAATTGCAAAAGGGCATAGTCTTGATACCATTCTCTCCAAAAAGCAGATAAACTCTGGAGAAAAGTTGGGTAAGCCTGAAGTCACAATACAGGCCGGAGATGAACGCCTTCGTGTCCTTGAAGGAACATTGAAAGATCTTCGTGTAATTATTGCTGATTTGCAGACAGAGAATGCTAATCTGAAGAGTGTAATTAAAAGTCGTAATAATCAGATCAAATCATTGAAAGGTAATCTTAAAGCAGGTATATCAAAAGAACCTGATATTTTAAAACGAGATAATATTATTGATAATCTAAAGAAGAGGTTACGACTGGAAGAGAAGAATAATAAAAAAATGAATCGTAGGTTAAAGAGGCTTTCTGAGAATAAAGCAGAAGAGGGGGCTGATTTAATCCCGATCAGAGTTATTCCATCGCTTTCTAAAGAAAATATTAGGATTGTTTTAGAAAAGACCGGTTCATTTAAAGATTTGCCAGTTTTTGTAATGTCTCCGGCAGAATGGGGAAAGTCATCGCTTACCTATTTTAAGGAATCAGGAGCAGATTCGTTGATTATCGGCGGTAAGAATACAACTATTAATGAATCTTTGAAGAATACCTTGTTTAGTCTTAAGATTCCATATTCATTTGAGGCAGATGTTCCTGTAAAGGTTCGGGGTGAAACAGGAACCTGTAACAAGGATGACCTTGCTGATGCTTTATCCGAATGGGAGATTTATTACAGGAATTACCAGAAACAAGAAAAGGAAGCGATGCTTGATGGCCTTATGAAGGAGTATATTGCTGAAAGAATAAAAGAGAAAAAGGCTTAGTTTGCAATCTGAAGGTTTTGTTTTATTAAATTTATTAGATCTGTTCTATCATTTTTGATGAATAAGTAGATGTTTTCTTTTGTAAACGAGAGTGCATAATATTTTTGTGCGATTTCTGCAATATTATCATCAAACATTTTTGATTGGTGATATTTGGAGTCAATCAGGATTACATCAACATCTTCTCTGTAATCTTCAAATATTTTATCTCTTTCAGACATTAATGGAAGTAGATTTCGTTGAGTAGATACCGATGCATCCTTTGGAATAACATGTGCGATTTTTTCAAGATATAGAGAATTGTCAGAGATTTTATCCTGATAATCTGCTTGTATCAGACTGATATGAAGAAGTGCCGGTGAAAAAAGACAAGCTGATGTAATTGTTACAATAATAAGTGCTACAAGAAGCGGATAAAACATTTTTTGAATCTTTTCATGTTCCTTAATTTTTTTGAAGGTAATTATTGTTGCAAAAAATAAAACGGGAATAACAGCTGCTGAATAATGAAACTGAATGCTGAAATAATTGGTATTTGCAGTTGTCAGGATTTCTAAAAATGATGGAATGGAGATTATTAAAATTTCCGGGGCAGCAAATGGAAGTAGTAATAATGGCAGAAATAGTTTTCCAAGATAGATCAATCTCTCTTCATTTCCATTTGCAAGACTTGTCATTGGATCTGTAAACTGTGTGAGTTGTGATAGGGGGGCTCCTACCCAAAAAATTGGTTTTATCAGTAGTAAAAAGATAGCAAACACTATTGGTGGGAGGACTATCATTATAATGTATTGCCAGTTTGTAGTAAGGCCTTCATTGCGGTGTTTTATAAGTCCTATTAATCCGATCATAAAAACAAGAAGGGTAACATCCTCTTTTATACATAATAGAGATAGACAAAATAACAAACAGTAATTTTTTCTATCTGTTATCATGCACCATAATGCCATTCCAAGAAGAAATGGCAGGAATGCTACTTCATGAAATTCGAAAAGTGTTACACCATGAAGTGCTGGATATAAAAGATATGTAAGAGCAATAATTAAGCCTGGTTTTTCTCCAAGTAGTTCTTTTCCACAGAGGTATATTGGCAATGCACCAAGAGCTAACAGAAAACTTTGAATTATTAGTAATGTTCCGGCTCCTGGTAGAAGATAATAGATTGGAAGCAAAAGAAAAAGAATTGGTGAGAAATGAAAACCAAAATGTGATTTTCCTTCAATACTATTTTCTAATAATCCACCGGTGTTAATTGTTGTCCAGAAAGCCTGGTTGAAAATGGCAAGATCGATATTAAAGAGATATCCTGAAAGGCAATAGAGTGTGATTATTGAGAAAACTATTGCATAGATAATCATACCGGCTGCAATAATTAGATCCCATTTTGAGAGAGAGATATTGTATTTTCCTACAGAAAAATCCATATTAATAGATATTTAGGGAGTTTTATGATTTATGTATATGGATTTTTTGTTGAGATTAATTTAGATGATGACGATTAACACTGGGTTTTATATCAGCAGATCAAATATTGATTTTAACCTTTACAACCTGTTTTCTTTCACACTAATATCAAAGATAAGCAGTCATGGAGATCGATTAGGTGAAGTTTAAAATTAATTGACTGGACTGTATTTATCCAAATAATTTCGAATATGTATCTAAATGATTCAATTCTGTGTGAGAAGCCTTATACGATGTAATTGTTCTCATTAGGATAGTAGTCTTATAACAATGATATGATCTTTCAGACTATGAATTAGAGAAATGAACCACCCCAAACAGTTCCTTCAAAAAAAATCTTCAAGTGTCTTTTGAGTCTTAACTTCATGAAGAAGAGAACTACTTTTCATCCATCTACTCATACCAAGCCTTTCAGAGACAACTGCTGCTGCAACATCTAATGATGGACAATTTACAGGAGGATACGCCATTGCCTTTCTTGTAACTTCTCTGATGACCCATGTGCCAAGTGGAGCCCAATAATCTGAAGTCACATATCTGACAACAATCACCCTTGCATTTCTGCGGATATTTTTTAGATACTCTAAAACAGCAAGTCTTGCGGAATAGTATGCACCGGTTATCGGTGAATAATCAGACTTTATTCTACCTTCTCTATCAACTGTGACAGATTCATTCTTACCTGCCCAAAGAGATCCAGTTGCCCATATTTCAGTCATCTCAAATGTCCAGTCTCCTGGCATGAGAATTATTGCAATATTATTTGCATAAGATTCTGCAGAAAAAACCGTGATATTTTCATAGGACGGAAATTTGAAGATCTCCTGTTTAAGATTTTTCCCAACAGTATCATCTACGGCGGTAATTGCCCATCTTGTTGGAACAAGCCGCCGGTTCCGTTCTTCACCAAGAAGCCCGGCAGACATCAGACTTATAATCTTATAAGTATCTATACCTCTGTTATTTAGTGAATTACAGGCTGAGACAGCTTTTAAATCTGTGTCAGATACAACTTTATCAACCGCCCGGTTAATTTTTGGAGTATCCATAAGTCCGAATGAAGTAATCTGGCCAGTCATTCCGACAGGTGTAACCATTCCATCAAATTTTAGATCATATGAGATAGGTTTATTAAAAACAGTCTCAACATTTAATGGAATACTTGAAAGTGCAATGTCCTGAAGAGAATCAATATATCGTTCTTTTTTCGAAAAACCACGAATTGTTTGTGCACGAATGGTAACAATATCATCTATGGAAAGGCCTGCATTTATCCATTCAGAAGGGTTATCATTATCGGCTGTCATCAATGGACCGGCACTGATTGATGGATAATTTGTAGAACCAATTAAAATTGATGGGGCAGAGCCGACATAATCGAATTTTGGCTTAACTTTTACCTGTGCCTTAAACCGTGCATATATCGGGCATACAGGACGGCCACACATCCCCTTACCTTTACATGAGATGCAGGTATTCATTTATTATTTACGGTATTATTTTTGATCAGAATTGTCTTCTCCAGTGATCTTTTCAATTACAAACTGAGCAGTATTTTGCGTCATTTTAGTTACCGGATCTTTAACATTTTCAATCACTGTCTTTACAAGGGTTGCTGTTACAATTCCCCCGATAGTAATTCCCACCGATTCACCAATAGAAGATCCCACAACTTTTCCAACGGCACTCCCAACAACACTTCCAACTGCTGTTCCAACAGTATTACCAACCGTTATGCCAAGGGCATTTCCAACAGTTGTTCCAACCGCAGCACCAATAACACCTGCAATTACCAATTTTATCACTATTAGTTATTGTATATGAGATAATGAAGTTACTCTATCATGAAACTATAACTCTGCCTTTCATTGCTTTCACAACTTCTTTAACAAAGTCATCAAAGACAATAACTTCATCAGGAATCATCTTTGCAATTTCAAGGCCAAGTTCATCATCACGTTCATTGACTGCCCGAAGGATTACAGTGCCCTCTGCTGCACCATCCATGACAATTCCATCACGGTCATCGTCAGTAATCCCAAGAACAGGGATACCACGATGAGCTCCAATATGAGCACAGATGGCAGTTGTATCATCGCCAATTGCAAGGATTCCGCAGATATCCGGTGTAATCCTGTCATAGAGATTAATTGCACAATGATCAATCACAAGAATCCTGCCACTTCGAGTTGTCCTGTCTTCTATAGAGGGAGCAGCTCTTCTAACCATCCCGGTTTTACACCATGCAGTGCAGAGATCTGGCATGCCTCCCCTAAGCACCTTTTCAATCCCATGAGGTTTTAATGTGATACCTGAAATAGATTCAATTGTATTATTATTTTTTCGAATTTTAACTTCTTCAGAGGTTGCATATCCTATAATTATTCCATTTATAAATACCGGTTCACCAGGAAGACAACCGCCAATAATTCTTGTATTTCCATGACAGGGTTGAGGAGGAATAACAGTTCGGATTTCAAATTTACCAATCTTTGCAAATTCTTTGATATATTCATCAGGATCTTTATTCCAGAGAGTAATGATTCGTGTTTCGCATTCTACTTGTATAAGTCCGGAGTTAGTCTTTAAACGTTCATTAATAATTGATCCAAATCTATGTGAAGAAGCTTCATTTTTGGAGACACATACAAGCATAGATCTATCAGGAGGACATTCTGATAATATCTGACTTGGACGCCTGCAGTCAAAAATCAGGGGAAGTTTGGATTCTTCTGCCGCAGTTCTTGCCATAATTCCTGCAACATATGCCACTTCTGGTTTAAACGTTAAAAGGAGTGTTTCGGCATGTCCAAGATCAAATACTTCAGGTCCATGAAATGCAAAAATTGGAGAAGGATTTAAAGTCATATTATGTTACATGTGTCATCAGATCTGGATCTTCGTTATTTATAAAGATCTTAAAGATCTGATTAAATTCTATTGCCTTTCCACTCATGTTTTCTCCGATTGTATACCATCCTCTTCCGGGGTTTGACTTGATGTCCTGCCATGTATATGTGTAGTCTGCTGGATTATAGGAGAGAATTATTACATACTTTTCATTACTGCCAGTGCCTGTTGAGATAATATCTCCCCGTATATATGGACTAATCCCACCAGGAAGAGAATCGCTTCCGATTGTTATTGATGACCGGGGGACACGTCCAAGAGATTTTGGATATTTTTCCTCAAATTGAGCCCTTGGATATCTTTCTTCTGCAGTATCACGATATCCCCATTCCCCATTATAATGTTTGTGGATCAAAACTGTCCTATAAGCATCAGCATCCTCATCAAATCCAAGTACATACATGGCATCTGTTATTTCATTGTCAGGACTTGTATTGTCTGTTACTATCTGATTATCCTGATATATTCTTGAAGCGGCTGGATTTTTTGTTAGTGAAACCGGAGTCGTGTCTATATGAGTCACATATTTGTAAGTATTATCAACCTTCTTTTGTTCAATTACCTCAGTATCTCCGGTAACCTGCGAGAATTGTGTAACCGTGTTCTGGATTAATCTGATTAAATTGTAATTCCCGTCAATTTGAACTGTTTTTATCATCCAATATTTTGATGAGGAATCAGAGAGAACATCTCCGGCTTTATATTTTTGGATATATTCTGCTACTGGAGCCACACTCACATTTTCAAGATATATAGGAAAAGGAACAAACTGTATTTCTGCAATCGGTTCTGATGATTTATCTTTATATTCTGCTGTAACAGTTACTGTAGTTTCATCAGAGAGATTAATTCCCGGAATACTTTCGTCAACGGTTGCAGATGAACCCTGTTCTGGTAAAAGCACCATTCCAGTTCCAGGGGGAATTTCTACTCCATCAACAGTCCATGAAATGGATGATAAATCTGAGTTTTCTTTGTCTCCAAGGTTTGTTATTGTAATATTTTCTCCGGGATTTAATTTTGCTGAAATCTGAATACAGTCTGCTGTTTCTGATAAAGGAGAGGCGAATGCCATGGATAATAATAATAGAATAATTAGGATGACCAATCCAGCTGTTAGGGGAAGCAATGGAAGTCCATATATTTTTTTCTCTAAAAGATCTGATAGTTTTAACTTTCCGCCTTTTAGTTTCTCAATAATTGTTTCAGGTTTTATTTTTTTAAGATTTTTTTCATAATTTTTACGGTAGGTTTCGTTATTTTCGTCTAATAATAATGCATTTGAAAAACAGACATCAGCATCAGAATATCTTTTTGCAGTGCTGAGTATTACTCCAAAAGCATTCCAGGCTTTATGATTTGAGTCATCTACTGATACTGCATCTGTCAGAAGAGAGACTGCTACTTCAGAATTTCCTGCTTTATAAGATTTTATTGCCTGTTTTAGGAGTTCTTCTCCTTTTTGAGTGTTTTTTTCATCTCCGGAGCTTTCTTCAACTTCTGGTTCAGGTATTGAATAATGCATTGTTGGTTTATCCACCGGAGTCATCTCACAACTGTTGTATAATATAGGGGGATTAACATAATATATCTACTGAAAAGAATAGGTTATTTTTGGTTTGTGGGAGAAATCTGACGATCTTCTAACCATCCACAGATCTAATCTTAACATCTTCATCCCAATGAAATAATCTCCCCCCAGTTCAATGTTTTCCATGTTCCATTTGTGTACCTCAAAATATCATATGTAGGATACCTGTCACCATTTTCATCAAAAACAATTGTCCCGGATGAGCCAAGATATCTAATGTTGTCAAGCCCATCTTTTATTGCAGCAACACTATATCCTTTATCTCTTATAATTTCAGCAAGAAGTATCATTGTATCATATCCGTAAATAGAATCAGTTATTTTCATATTAGTATGGTATCGGTCTTCATATTTTTTTATATAACTTTTGTCAAGTATCTTTTTAGATGGTATAATAGCAAGAGTTCCTTCTGCAGAAGCACCTGCATTTGTGATCTCATCAAAAACAATAATATCTGGTCCAATCCATTGTGGTGAAAAACCCGCCTCTCTGGTTTTTTTCATTAACTCAATGGTTTGAGCAGGATTTGCCACAAGAAATACTGAATCTGGGTTTGTTTCATTAATTTTTTCAATAATCTTATCATAATTTGCGGTATCGGAATCTGGAATAGCAATTGAAGCAACAACTAAATTATCATCATCCTGATATTCGAATTCTTCGCAGAATGATTCATTTAGTCCTGAACCATAACTGCCGTCAAGATAAATCGTCATTGCTTTGTTGAAACCGGCATCATTAAGAATTCTTGCTATACCTAAACTCAAGTAGGCATCAGATGCAACCGTTCGGTAGATATAATCAGTGTAATCCGAAATTTCTGCAGATGTAGCTCCTGGAGAGATTATTATTACCTTATAGATCTCTGCAAATGGAGCTATGGTAATAACAGATTTACTTGTCATAGGTCCTATTATAACTGGGATTTTTTCTTCATAGATCCTGATAAAGTCCTCTTTTGCTTTGTTTTCAGAACCTCTATTGTCATAATATTCTATATTTACAGGTATTCCATTAATTCCGCCGTTTTTATTAATTTCCTCTGATGCGAGATTTATACCCCTTGAGTATTCTTTTCCAAAACTTTCAAGTGAACCTGAAAATGGAAGTGTCACTCCAATTGTTATGGATTTTTCAGGCATTTCAGGTATACCCAATATATTAAGCGGATGAAATGCAACAAATGCAAAAAGAAGTGTTATTATGAGTATTAATAATGCAGATGATATAATATGGTTTGAATTTGTATCACTCATCTTCTTTCCCCCTGCCTGATGCAAATTCCTTAACATCTTTAACCAAATATGCAAAAAAGACTATTCCTATTGTATTTACAACAATCATTGGTACTATTGTTTGTGCTACAATTGCCAAGATCTCTATTGATCTCATCTTCCCAATTAGAATTTCAGTTATCGAAAATATACTGAAGATGTTAAAACATTCGATGAATAATGCAAGGATAACAGCTCTTACAATTGTTATCTTACCCTTCCATTGACGAATAGCAATTCCTGCAATAAGACCTGTAAAAATCAAGGAAATGGATGATGAGACTGTCATATTGCCATCTACCATCAATCTATAAACACAGCCAATTAACCCTGCTCCTACTCCAATAAAGGGTCCTCCTATTAATCCGGCTATCATTGGTCCGATATCTGCAAAGTTATAGAAAAGTTGATAGTTCATGACTTCTGACGAGAGGCCTCTAAAAGTCCCATAGATTGAAAGTGAGCCAAAAATTAGAATAGTCCAGATTTTATCAGAAATATCTGCCACTCCACGAACGAGTTTTTTAAAGAGATCTGTTTTCTTAAAGATCATAAGGATTAACAGAATGACAACCATTCTTTCAATAAGTGGTACTCCATTTTCTAGAAACGCAGATTCTATCCGAAAAGCTACATAAATAGAAACAGTACTACCAATTCCCATTATGACAAGCCACGGTCTGCTTCCTTTTGCATATGTTGGAAGGTTCATGTCAAGGTACATCACAATAAATCCAAAAAGACCAAATGAAATTGCAGATATTGCTGCAATAGAGCGGATAATAAACATTGGATTGAAAAATAAAAATGAACTGATAACAATGAGGATAAATATAATAAGAAGCCGTGAATATAATAAAGAATCATCAATTTTAGGTTTATTATTGTCAAGCCTTAATCTTGAAATGACAGATACAAGGGCTTTTGCTCTTGCATCCATACTGACAAGAAAAGCACCAATGAAAATAAAAAAAACCGGAATTAAAAAGATCATATCCCCATATGGGATTTCATTCAAGAGATATACTGTTTGAGTGATAAGAGTATCAAGAGTCAGTTTTGCACCATGTGGCATAAATGATATTGTATGACCAGCATAGCCAAGAGACATAAAACCAATAGTGATAATCAGAACACAAAAGAATCCTACCAAGACATCAATATTGACACTGCTAATATATCTTTTAAAAAAACTCTCTTTCTGATAGGAATCAGAGATATCATTTTTTGTAAAATAATTTCCTGTCTTCTGATTTAACCATACGGAATAGAGCATAAGGTTAAGGCCAGAGCCAAAAACTCCAATAATTGCAAGAATTGCAAGTTCAGAACCAATTGGAAATGACGGGATAAGTCCCTGATATAATAAATCTGCTGAAAATGGGAAATTAAGAAGACTTACAGTAATTGCTAATACAAGGATTAACACAAGTATGAAAACTATTGTCTCAAAATAGTGGAGTAATCTGGTTTTTAGAATTGTCAATGAACCCATCAGTAAAAAGACAGCAATAATAAAAACTGAATAGACACCCGGTAATAAATAATCCAAAAATATTGCAGCAAACATGAGCATAGCACCCACTGCAAACATGTCAAATAGATAGACTGCAATAATCAGATATGAGCCCCAATGAGGGGGACCGGGCAGAGTATGAAGGCCTTCAAATATTGTCTGGCCGGTTGCCAGAGTATATCGCGCAATTCCATTGGTAAATGCGTATTTAAACATCAAAGTAAGTAGAACCACCCAAAGAAGGGCAAGTCCGTAGTGTGCACCAATTTCAATACCTTCAGTAAGACCTGATTCTCCTGCTGCTGTAACTGCAAGAAGGAGACCCGGTCCAAAGAAAACAAGTTTGTCTGTTGTCCATTGTTTTATTGTTGAAAGGATCTGCACACCCATTGATTAATCTAAATTAGTGGAATAAGATAAAAATCATTGGAAATATCTCCGAAAAATCACAACAATAATCAAGATCAGTAACAAATGAATATCAGATGCGGTATTATGGATTGATATACGTCCTAATTTCTGCTTTAATATTGATTCCAATCTCATGGTTATGTGTTGATGCCTTTATATTACATTATGAGGAACCATATAAACTGGGAATAATTATTGATATTCAGAGTGCTGACGATGCTTTTAATTCACTTGTATTACAAGGTGCATATAAACTAAAAAAAGAACCCGATATTACCTTGTTATTCAATATAACAAAAAAGAGCGAGTATTACAATGATACTTTTAATGATATGGTTAAGAATAACCCTGACTTAATTTTGAGTTCATCGGCAAATCTTGAAGAACCATTAATGAAGTCCGCAAGAGAAAATTCAGATATTAAGTATCTTGTTGTCGATATGCCCTATACAGTTGATGAAATGCCTGCAAATGTTGCAAACATTAATTTCAGGGCAAATGAACCAAGTTTTATTGCAGGCTATATCGCAGGAACCATGACAAAAACACGTAAAATCGGATTTATTGGTGGTATGAATACATCAATTATTGATACCATCTACTATGGTTATCTGGCCGGGGTAAAGACTGCTGCTTATAAAAATGGAGGGCGGGATATTGATGTAATTAGAAAAGATGTTGGAAGTTTTTTTGATGGAGCAGGGGGCAAAAGACTTGCAAATGAGATCTATGATGAAGGAGCTGATATTATCTTTGCAGCTGCCGGACCTTCCGGATTTGGAGTTTTTCCTGTAGCAAAAGAAAGAAACAGATATGTAATTGGTGTTGATACAGATCAGGAATATCTAGCTCCCGGCCATGTTCTTTTCAGTGTTACCAAAGAAATTCCAGCCGGTGTTTATGATACGGTTATGAAGTATAAAAACGGAGAGAACTTAAGCAATCAGATTATTTCTCTTGGATATAAAGAAAATGCTGTAGATGTAGTTTCATTTATGGATATTATTCCATCAGGTGTTGTTCAATATGCTGATCTCTTAAAATCACAGATTGAATCCGGAGTGATAACTGTACCTGACAGCCAGGAAAGTTATGAAAAGTGGGCGAAACAGGAGAAATTATAATACTAATTGTTTCTATTTAGTATTATATGATCAATAATGGCCTTAATCTCGGATTTGACAAGTAGTAAGAGAACAGGGTAGAAATATTGAAGTGATTGATAAAATAGCGGTAGTTTTGTTATTATTGCGAAATTTGCCCTGATTGAGATATTTGCAGGAATTTGGTTAATCAATAAAGCAAAAGAAATGAACAAATATGTGAAGTTGACACTGGTTAGAATTATCCAGTTTCTGATAATGTAATAATTAATATCCTGAAAAAGATCTTATAATTGTTTATAAATTGCTCTAAAAAGTAATGTCAGTGAAGACTTTAGCGGTAAAAATTTAATCAGTTGGTCTAGATGAGATCGAAACTAAAGTAGTATTATATATGGATGTTTTTCCAAAAGAGAGTCTGAATAAAAGAAACTTTGGATTATTAGATAGCATCTGTGGATTCTCTGACCATATCATGAAAAAATTATAATGTGTCGAACAAGAAAAAATCAATATTTCGGACTAAGTGCTGGAATAATAAACCTGTAAAATTCATCCATAAATTGTTCATAAGAAAAGCCTTCTGTTTTTATTGCAAGTTTCCATTTTTCTTCCATTGACAGAATATTCATGAAAAAGATCATCAGATACATTGAGGTTAAATATGGCGAGAGATCAGGCTTAATTGTTCCATCATCTATTCCTTCAGAGATAGCCTTGGATAATAAAAAACGACATGTTCCATAACCATCTCCAATGTCTTCAGCATAAGGATTTTCTCCTGAAAACTGTTCAGATCCATAAAAGTGGATTAGACGAAGATATTCTGGACATTCCAAGGAGAATTGATAATATGCTTTACCCATAAGAATTACTTTTTGAAGGCCTGTCGTGTCTGTTTTCATACGCCCCTGATATTTCTCCCTTAAAAGATGAATCCCACGGAGAACAACAGTCGCAAATAGTGCTTCTTTATTATTAAAATATAGATATAAGGTTGCTTTATTGAGTTCAACTTCACGTGCAATATCTTCCATTGAGACTGATTGATAATTCCTTGAGAAGAAAAGATGCTGTGCTGCATCGATGATAGCAGTTTTTCGCATCTCTTTTTCACGTAGTTTTCGTTCTATTATCCCCAATTATATCACCATATATAGTTTTCAGGCTCTTTCCTTTCGCTGTATAATGTGTGGAGTCTCATCTGTGCTTCTTTTACAGGTTCTTCCTTTATCACCCTTGCATTATTAGGACAGCCCTTAATACAGGCACAACATGTGATACATTTTGAATTCTCTACCTCTTTTGGATAACTTTTGTCAATTGCGCCGGTTGGACAGTTTTCAGCGCAAATTCCACATTTATTACAATTATTATTTAACTCTATGAAATCAACAATCCATAATTTGTTAACGCCCCGGTATGGATAGCATCCCGGTACATCAATGATATGTATTTCAGAATAAGAAGAGACTAATTTTATCTTTTCAGTTATTCGCTCTCCAAATTTTTGTGCATGTCTTCTATCCGCTGCGTCAGGTCGTCCGTTTGCTACAGGCACCTTTTCATCTGAAAATGAATGTTCACCGATATATGTCGCGGCTGCAATAGGAATACATCCACAATTTTTCAGAATGTTTTTTTAATTTAAGTAAAGCATCGTCATAAACTCTGTTTCCATAAACTACAACTGGTATCACGGGAGTATTGTTACATTGAATGGAATTTAACCATTCAATTATGAGCGCATGTACTCTTCCTATATATACCGGCACGGCAACGATGAGTAGATCAGTTTCAGTTGTTGTAAAAGGCTTTTTTTGGCATCTGGCTTTGTTAAGACAATTTGATCAAAGTTTTCTGAATCAATACCTCTCCTAATGTTTAATGCAACGCTTTTGGTCGTGGAGGTTGGCGAAAAAGAGCAATTTTTAATGATTTAATCTTCATACTTCGATTTCATTTATAAATCTGTGTTTTGGTGTTCAGTATAGATCGATTGATGTTATCAGTGTAGTAACAAATGTTTTTTAACTATTGGTTATTAACTTAAGTTATTTCTTAAATTAAAGGACCTTCAACATGCACCGTATAACTATTTATCAAGGTGAGTATAATAAAAATTCATAACTATTAATATTAATCAAATTATATGTTATGTTAGATATACGCGAAATGTCGTATGGCCCATCGTTAATTATATATGATCAACGTGCCTATTACTATTCATCACACCGTCATCATGGCGATGGCAGGAGAACACCTCTTAAGAGGTGAAAAGTGCTGGATTATAATCGCACTTTCTTCGAAATGTCCTCCTCCTCCCTCCTGCATTTCCCGGGAATTAATTTCCCGGCAACATTTCCTCCTGACCCTTGAAATATTTATTAATTACTCCTTAAATGATGGTATTCTCGCAATTGTAGCAAATTCAGATAATTTTTATAAAATCTCTCAATATTTTGAATATTGGTCTTTTATGGATCATGACTATAAAAAGATTTGGCATAGTCAATTTTTGACTAAATTATTCTAGAAATTTGATATATCATAAATACTAATTTTATTAAATTCCATTAGTAAATTAAAAGTTATTTTGAAAAATTTTAATAAAAAAGTAATCCATTTTTAGGCAGCTGTTATAATGACTTTCTTTCAGGTTTTTTGTGGAGTGATTCAAATTCCATGGCCAGATTGACAAGTGCAATACTTAATAAATTTACAGTTGTAGCCATGGACCAAAGCCATGATTCCGGCTGCTCCATATGAGCAATCCAACCAGACCAGAGGATAAAACATATGATTGAAAACGAGAATGCTGTATCAATTGCAAGGAAAAATCTTGGTGCGCGAAACAATCTTCCAGCCTGAGCAAGGATACAATATTCCATCGTACTTTCGCGCCCGAAAAATGAATCTTCGACACGCTTCATGTTCATTATAAAATCAAGACATGCCCATAAAATAACTATATATCCTACAATTGCTGGAATAACAAGATCGAAGAAATTTCCGACCCTTAATATGAGAATTCCAAGTAATAATTTATAGATACAAAACGGAACACCTACGGTTGATGATAGAAATAAAGGGCTTTGAAAAAAGCCAAGTGATTTATCAGACTTCATTTTAATTTACTTTTTATCCACTTTAGTTTCACCCATTACATATTTTGCAATAAGGAATACGACGGCAGCAATGATGATAAAATTTATTAATTCTCCAAGAAATGGACCAATACCAAAATTAACCGGTCCAACCTGTAGTATCATCGCTTTCCAGTCACCAGAGGGAGTAATAACTGTCACGACCGGCATTATGATGTTATCGACAAGTGATTTTATTAAAGAGGTTGCAGCGGCACCGATAATAAACGCAACTGCCAGGGCAACAACTTTGTACTCCTTCAAAAATTCAAAGAATTCTACAATAATTGACATAAATTTTATCTGTTATCATTTGTTATAATGATCTCGTTATCTGTACGTAAAACAAATAATATATCATGTCAACACGACAGGCAATAATAAAAATACTTGAAGAAATTGCCCCTCCTGTCCTTGCAGAATCTTTTGATGAAGGAAAGATTGGACTTATAATAGAAGGAAAAGATTCTGCTGATAAAATCGTAACCGCACTTGATGTAACGGAGAAAGTTGTAAAATCTGCAATAGAATATGGTGCAGATTTTCTTGTCGTCCACCATACGCCGATATGGTATCCATTAACGGCAATTACTGGTCAGGATGCGAAGCTTATTCGCATGGTCCTTGGTGCAGGACTGAACATCTATGTAATGCATACAAATTATGACCATGCTGTGGAAGGAATTAATTATTCTCTTGCAAACATTCTTTCTCTTACTGAAAGAGAAAATATGAGTCTTGGTATTGTTGGAACCGTTAATCTGACAATTCAGAAAATAGCCAAAAAACTAAATGCACCTCTTAGAATCTGGGGAGAACCTACAATACCAAAACGTCTTGCTGTAGTAGGAGGTTCAGGGTTTGATTCAATACTAATAGATGAAGCCCTGTCTCTTCACGCTGATGCATTCCTGTCGGCCGAGTTAAAGCATTCAATTGCCCGCAAATCTCCAATGCTTTTACTTGAATCAACACATTACGCTCTTGAGGCACCAGGCATGTATGCACTTGCAGAAAAGATGTCATGGCATTATATCGATGATGTTCCTTTAGTTTCGGATATTTAATGAACGATCCAGTCTGTGATCTGAATGCCGGTTGTCCATTAGATGATCTTATGAGAAAACGAATTACCAAATACTATAAAAGTCGCGGGAAGAAAGCACTTGAAATAATTGATCAGAGAAGAGTTAAGAGATATCTTGACTTTTTTGTAGTCGTTGGAGATTCAGATGAGTATGCAATTGAGGATACCTATTGTTCATGTGATGACTTTCTTCATCGTGGTGGTCTTTGTTCACACATACTTGCTGTAAAAATTGCTGAGGCATCTGGTTTTTATGAAAAAATTGATCTCTGGTACTATGAAGATATCAAAGAATCTAATTTTTGACTCCGCGAAATTAATTTTAAAGATCTGAATAGGACTTATCCTTTAGTTATAGTTTCATTAACCGTTTAAACCTTATAGCCTGCAAGCAGATATCTAAGAACATCGGGATAATCCATTATGATGGAAGAAGAATATCAACTTGAATATTTTCGGTCTGAAGGGATGGTCAGAAAGATCTGTGCTTCGTGCGGCAAGGCTTTCTGGACACGAGATCCTGAAAAAACCGTTTGTGGCGACGCTCCTTGTGAACCATATCAATTTATAGGCAATCCGTTTTTCAAACCTCATTCTGTTGATGAAATGAGAGAAGCATATCTCTCCTTTTTTGAAAAAGAGAATCACACAAGAATTAAGAGGTATCCGGTAGCCGCAAGATGGCGTGATGATATCTATCTGACAATTGCTTCAATTGCAGATTTTCAGCCTTTTGTGACCAGTGGAACAGTCCCACCGCCAGCAAATCCTCTGACAATTTCCCAGCCATGTATCAGACTTAATGATCTTGACTCTGTCGGGAGGTCTGGACGTCATCTTACATGCTTTGAGATGATGGCTCATCATGCCTTCAACTCCGGTGGAAATGAGATCTACTGGAAGGATAGAACTGTAGAACTGTGTGACAAGTTCCTTAAAAGTATTGGTGGAGACCTGAACATGGTAACCTACAAGGAACATCCATGGATGGGTGGAGGCAATGCAGGGCCAAGTGTTGAAGTTTTAATGGGTGGTTTAGAGGTAGCAACTCTTGTGTTCATGTCACTTGGACGGAACAAGAATGAAAAACAACCAATTAACCTTGACGGCCTTGATTATTACCCAATGGATCTTCGGATTGTTGATACAGGTTACGGACTTGAGCGTTTTGTCTGGGCATCAAAAGGGTCTCCAACTGTCTATGATGCAGTCTTCCCTGAGATGGTAAGCACTGTAATGGAAAAAGCAAATCTTGGTGACAGGTTAGATGATCCTGACTTTATAAGAATTCTTGGTGAGAATGCCAAGTTTGCAGGGCTTATGGATATTTCAGGTCAGAAGATCTTTGAGCTCCGTCAGCAGGTGGCAAGTCAGATTCATATTCCAATTGAAAAACTTGAAAAAATGATTGCACCTGTAGAAAGTGTCTATGCAATTGTTGATCATACAAGATGTCTTGCATATATGCTTGGAGACTGTATAGTTCCATCAAATGTAAAGGATGGATATCTTGCTAGACTTGTAATCCGCAGAACTCTCCGGATGATGAGAGATCTTGGCCTTCCGGATGATTATCTGGCAGAACTTATAGAAAATCAGATGAAGATCATTGGTCTTCCTGGATTTGAACAGGATCTGGATGTAGTGCTTGAAATTGCAGGTCGTGAGATTGAAAAATATGAAACTACAATGGAGAGAGGTAAAAGAACCGTTGAACGGCTTGCCCAGTCATATAAGAAGAAATGTGAGAAGATTCCATTCTCTGAACTTGTAACTCTTTATGATTCACACGGTATTCCTCCGGAGATGGTAAGAGATCTTGCAGTAGAACAGGGTGCTGTTGTTGATCTTCCAGATGATTTCTACTCACACATTGCAGATATGCATTCTGAATCTGATAGAGCAGGTCCTGAAAAGAATCCACTTTATGAGTATAAATCCCGTCTTGAAGGTCTTCCTGCAACCAAGAAACTTTATTACGATAACTCTAAAAATATGGAGTTTGAGGCAAAAGCTCTTGATATTATTGATGGTAACTGGCTTGTGCTTGATCAGACTCTCTTCTATCCAGATGGTGGAGGACAGCCGGGAGACTCTGGTGTGCTTTTAACTCCTGATGGGGGCTCTATTAGAATCGAGGATACTGTCAAGGTCGGAGAGACAATTCTTCACAGGTTTTCAGGTGGAGTTGTCAGGGTTGGAGATAATGTCCGGGGAATTCTTGACGAAGATCGGCGTCTATCGCTTATGCGTCATCATACTGCAACTCATATTCTTCTTCATTCCTGTAAGGAGATTCTTGGTGCCCATATTCATCAGGCAGGGGCTCAAAAAGGTGAGTCTAATTCTAGAATTGATATCAGGCATTATAAGCATATTACCGCTGATGAACTTCGAAGAATTGAGATTATCGCAAACAGGCTTGTGATGGCCAATACGAAGAATTCGTATGAGTGGGAAGATAGGACTGATGCTGAACAACATTATGGTTTTACCCTTTACCAGGGAGGAGTTCCACCAGGA
>CAYSSW010000017.1:22482-33791 GCA_964434005.1 uncultured Methanospirillum sp. | reverse complement strand
TCACGATAGTGGATAAGCTAAATGTAAGTTTAAATTCAAACTGGCAAAGTGAGGTATTTAAGATTTAATTAATTTTACATATATAGATCTATCGTTATGTATTCTGGGAATCAAGGATAGCCGGCAAAAGATGAATTCTGCAATCACTTTGCCAGAACATCCGATAACTGGGTGTAGCAATTAACAGATGTTTTAAAAATCAATTAAAATTGTCAAAATCCTAATATAATATTTCTTAAATATCAATAACAACCTCACAAATCCTTTTTACACCCTCACCATCAACTACATCCCTCATCCTCTCACCGAAATATACCCTGTCAGAATAACTCACACAATATCTTTTCAACCCGTCAACAATCTTCGATATACATAACTCAGTATCAGATCTAATATCCCCTGCACCAATCATCAGTCCTCTGTCAGAAAACTCATCAACACTGCTCATTTGATTATCAACCCATGAAAAGCATACTGAAGGCACACCGCAGGCACATAACTCATACATAGTAGATCCGCCTGCAGTAACAGCCACATCGCAATCTACCATTAATAATGACATCTTTTCAACATTCTTGTGAATGACAACAGACGAATACTTAGATGCTGCCTCTTCAAGTTCCATAATATGTGAATTTAAACGCCCAACAACCATATGAAATTCAACACCGTCGAAGAAATCATCAACAACAACTTTGCTTAAGATCTGTCCAGCTGCATTATACGTGTCGACACCTCCGGCAGTTATTAAGATCTTTTCAACTTTTTTACGAAAAACTGGAATAATGTTTTTAAATTCTGAACGAAGAGGTGCATAGTCAGGATTAAAAAAGAATTTGGTTTTTGTTCCTGTATAACTATTAGAATATCTGAATTTATCCGCATATATATTGTAATTAATCAAAGCAGATACAGGGTATTTAAAAAAGTTCATGTCATCAATGTAAATTATACTGCATTTTTCTTCAAGTGCATCAAGGTATTTATACGTAACAGAATAGGTATCAACTATAATCTTGTCAATGCCGTATTTAAAAATGACTTCTGTTATCTTTGGGAGTTCATATTCAAGATTGTTCCAGATTGAGTGCAAATTTATGACTTTAAAATCAGTGTTAGCAAGCAACTGTTCTGAGTTTTCATCTGCTACAATAAATAAACAGTCCTGACCATATTCTCTCAGACCATTTGCAATAGAGAGACAACGCATTATATGACCGGTTGCAATCTCTGAGTTCCCATCAACGCGTATTGCTATCATAGTATACAAAGTTTAGTTTTATATTCAGTTATTGTTTCATCATAATTGACAGGATATTTAGTTACATATCTTTCAAAATCACTCTTTCTGTGATATGTTCCGATACCGCACTGCTTCATTATATTAGAAGAATCGGATTTAATTGTGTTCCAATTATCGCAGAATAAAGAGACAATTTCAGTATTTAATTTTTCATAACTTGTCCTAAATGTTTCAATATCCTCATTAAAATCGATCTTTTTTTGAAAGAGAATACTACCGGTATCTAAATGTTCATCAATTTTATGAATTGTAACACCTTTTGGAGTGTTCTCTATAAAACTCCAAAAATTTGGGTCTGAACCCTTATTCCATGGAAGATATGAGATGTGCAGATTTACTACTCTTCCATTCATCATAGAAATAATAGTATTATTAATCATATACTTGTAATTATAACTTATAATAATTTGAGGGTTCATATACAATATTTGCTCATCTGATAAAGCACCACTGTATAAGAGCACATTCTCACCCATCTGTAATAATATGGCATATAGTTTCAATGCATTTCTATTGTTTGTGAGAAGTAAGACTCTCTCTCCCAAGCTATTTAAGCATTTTGATTTGTTAGTGTATTCACTCTTTGAATCTATTGTCTTTGCATATAACGTAAAATTAGAGTCTGATAATATTTGATTGTAGTTATTATCTTCAAATATTTTTTGTGATGCTATGTTGTCTACTTTCACTTTAGCTTGAATAGAATCTACTTCACTATGTGTCTTAATTATTATTTGTTCAATATCATGAATTACAAGTTTACCAAATCCTTGTCCGCGATATTTTTGTGCAATACTGTAAGAGATTAATACATTCGTATTCGAATAATTCAAGCGAACCTGACCCATAGGTTCATTATCCAAATAATATATGTAAATTTCATTTGAATTATCTGATAATACTTTTCTAAACCAATCAATGTGTTCTTGATATGATATATTCTCAGTTAAGAATGAATTTTTTCTAACTTTGGCATCATTAACCCATGAAAATAATAAGTCGACATCGGCGATGTTGGCTAATCTGCATTTTATTTGAGTCATAGGTTATGACTCCGCTGATAAAGGAGTTACAGGCGTTGCAGATTTAATTACACATACTTCTGGTTTAAATGGAGATGGATAAAAAATTAATGTTTCTTTATTGTTTGCGAGACTTAAGAGCTTCCGCCCCCCCACTATATATAGTTTTCGCATTTGCGGGTTCACTCGTTAAATATGTCGTTTCATTGAGTATTTTGATACCTACAATATTCTGATGAATAAGACTATCTAAATCAGGTTTATCACCATCCAATATATTTAACCACCATATAACATCATTAAACCCAAACAAGTCCCGAAAACCTACAGTACTTGACAATCTTGGATTTATTTCAAAGACGTAATATGTATCATCCGACTTTCGCATCTGTACATTAAGTGATCCAATTAAATGCATACTATCGGCGATTTGACTCGCAATTTTAGTTAATTTGTTGTCAGAAACACACTCAACACAAACACTCATCCCGCCAAATCCAAGTTTTCTTTTAAATGTTATTTCTTTTACCTTATCCCCATCAGAAAAAATCCCCATTGTATATTCTTCATCCTTAGATCCAATATATTCCTGAATAATGGGATTTGTAACTTGCGAGAGTGCATATTTATACTCCATATCATTTGAAACAATGAATACATCTTTCGACCCCCGACCATAATCTGCTTTTACAACTAAAGGATAAGTTAACTGATTATCATAATCACCTTGTTTAAACGTATTGGGGGATGCAACCCCTATTTCAAGTAAATATTTTGCAGTATTGTATTTACTTAATGCTATATCAATAATATTACCATTATTAATCATCAAAAGAATCCCATGTTTTTTAAATAACTCGCGATTGTGATGGGCAATAAGTATTTCTGCTTCGGTCATCGGCAGAAAATGTGTTATCTCATACTTCAAACAAGTTTCTTCAATAAAATCCAAATATATTTTTTCGTTTTCATATGTTGGTGCCAAAATAAATGTATCAACATAATCCAGACCTTGTACATATTTTTGGATGTCACAACCAATAATCTGATTACAGGGATAATGTCTCCGAATACAACGTAACGTAGAACATGCTATATCTCCACCGACAGCAGTTACAAATAAGTTTTTTTTCATAAATTCTCTCCTATTTTTCTCTCAAGAACAGATTTTAGATATGTTATACGATCTTGGGCTATTTCATTCAATTCAATTTCTTTAAATAATTCCCCTAAGTCAATAACAACATTATGAAAATCACATATCAGGCGATCAAAATCAAAAATACAGTAACTAAATCCATTTCCATCTCTCGGTTGTCCCAAAGAACCTGGATTTATGATGAGTGCATTCCCAATTTTTCTCATCATCCTGTAATGAGTGTGACCTAAAAATATTATGTCATATTTTTCAATAATGTCTGTCTCATCCTTCGATAAGCAGGTATCAGGATAAAGACGCCCTTCAAATGTATTAAATGGAGACCCATGGAATACACCAATATTTTTTCCATCAACGTCAAAAGAGATTAAAGCGGGTAATTGTGATAAAAATGATCGATTTTTTTCAGATAGAGATAATGTGTATGAATTACCATATTTAGAGACACATTCGTCCATATATTTTTTGTTTTGAATTGCATTTAAATAATAGTTATCGTGATTCCCCCTTACAGAAATAATTTTTTTGTTATCTTTTATTGAGGATAATATTTCATCTGCATGATAATAATAACCCATCATATCGCCACAAAAAATCAATCCATCAATATCATCAACATTATCAATATCCATTAATAATTGTTTGAATGCGACTTGATTTCCATGGATATCAGAAAACACAATATATCTCATTTACAATATTTCTCTTCAAAGTAGTTTGCTTTCCACTCCAAAACATAGCGATGAAAAATATCTTGTGCAATAACTTGCGGGTCATTTAATTGTGATTGTAGTTTATAATTCTTGAATGTTTCAACTTCATCAAATATATTAATACTTGTACTACGAATTATTTTTTGCATTGATGTATCTACAACGCCCGGGTCATATGACACTATATTTATATCCGGATTTTCTTTAACCAATGTTTTTAAGAATATATTAAGATATGATTTTGAACCTGAATATAAAGACCAGCCTGACAGAGGCCTATACGCTGCCCCAGAGTTTAGATTGATGATTCCAACTTTAAGATTCATTTTAATTGCATTACGAACAATAGATGATATTAGATTAATTTGAGAAATTATGTTAATATTTATGTTTTTAATAACCTGTTCTGGTTTTAATAATGTGATTCTCTCAATGGGCTCTATCGTGGATGCTGCAAGAATTAATTTTATTTCCGCAATATCATCTGATGCTGATAATAATGATAGCTCTTTTTCAGGTGATTTTTCCATATCAACCATTACCTTTTCAATTTTATGACAATCAGCATATTCTGCGAAATAATATTGATATTTTTTTTCATTTCGATAAAGTAAAGTACATTTATTAATAACGTCGGATTTTATTGCCAGTTTTGCAATATGACATCCAATACCACCCGTTGCGCCAGAAATAATTACATGACATAACATCATTTTCACCTAAATTCAACATGTGATTTATTAAGTGGTGTTCCCCTCTTAACATCACACCGTGCCGTTTTCCCAAGCACATCTCCATAATACTTAGGTTTCATACCGTAACCAGGACGAATAACTCTAATATTCTTTTCTGAAAATACGTCACCTTTTTTGATGTTCTTAACAGCAAAAATAGAACGCCGGAATACAAGACTCTTCTTCTCCAAATCAGAGCAATCATAACTTACAACACCTTTTGCTCGTTCTGCAATTCTGATATCATCCACCATTTTCTTAAATTCGTCATATTCCATTGAAAAAGAGGAATCCGGATTTTCTATAGTCCGGGAAAGGCAAAAATGTTTCTCAACAATACAGGCACCCATAGCAACAGCAGTTACAGCCCCGATAGATCCCAATGAATGATCTGACAAACCAACAGGGACATTAAACGAGTCAGACATGTGCCCCATAGTTCTTAAATTCATATCAGCCGGAACAGCAGGATACGCACTTGAACACTTCAATAGTGCAACATTCTCATTCCATTCAGAATGTACTGCCTCAACTGCTTCTTTAATCTCTTCAAAACTACCCATACCTGTTGATATTATCATTGGCTTGCCTTTAGATGCTACATATTTTATAAGCGGGATATCAACAAGTTCAAATGATGCAATCTTATAGAACTCAACACCAATTTCTTCTAAAAAATCAACAGATGTTTTATCAAAAGGAGTTGAAAAAAAATCAAGACCAATACTATCTGCTTCAGCCTTTAACTCTGCCTGCCATTCCCACGGAGTATATGCCTTGGAATATAAACAGTACAGGTTTTCACCATCCCACGTTCCGCCGTAAATCGAAAAATATTTATTGTCACAATCAATTGTCATTGTGTCGGCAGTATATGTCTGGATCTTTATACAATCTGCACCGCATTCTTTTGCTTTGTGAATAATCTGCTTCGCTATGTTTATGTCACCCGCATGATTTGCAGACATTTCCGCAATGATATAAGCAGGGTATCCTTCGCCTATAATTCGATCTTTAATTTTAATTGTTGTAGACATAACTTTATGACAGTCTTATAGAATCTTTCAGGGATATGATTATGTATACCATAAAAAACTTCATATCCAGCTAATTCCAATTCATTGGCACATGCTTTAACTAAAAATCCCGTTGAACCAGTTACTAAAATTTTTTTACTCATAACTTTTCAAAGTGTGAATAGGTATTATTTATTCTTTTTCATATAAGAAAACATCATCTCAGCACAATCCCAGTCTTCTATTGTGTCTATGTCAATAACACGGCTACGTGGTATAAAAATAGGTGTTGAACAAGTAGAGAACAATATCTTCTCTTCTATCCATGCATTGGCATGACCCCAGTAAAATTGGCCTGCATCATGAAAAGCCTCTTGTAAATCCTGTGATCTCAAATTAAAAAATTCAGGATAAAACATCTCTATCCTATTATCAGAAGTAACACGAATTGCTCGTTGAATGGGAGAGGAGAAGGAAGTGACAGAAAAAGCATATTCACTGCCGGAAGAAACAAGAAGATCTAAACCCAATCGAATATCATCAGCGGAAATAAACGGTGCAGTAGCATAAATACAGCACACATTCTCAAAGGTCACACCTTGCTTCAAAAACCATATAACAGCATGTTTAACAACAGGAGTCGTACCAGTATGATCATCAGACAAACTTTCAGGTCTTAAAAAAGGAGCCTCTGCACCAAACTTAACGGCAGTTTCAGCAATTTCTGCATCATCTGTTGAAACAATTACCTTATCAAAGCATCCACTTGCAAGCGCAGCTTCAATTGACCAGGCAATAATCGGTTTACCACAAAACTCTTTCACATTTTTACGAGGAATCCGTTTGCTTCCGCCCCTTGCTGGAATAACACATAGATTCATAAAAGAGCCTTCTTCACTTCATTAATTACAGTTAACTGCTCTTCATCTGTCATCGTAGGGAACAAGGGCAGTGTGACAGCCTCTCTGCTATACTTCTCCGCTTCAGGACAATACCCAGGAGAAAATCCAAGAGATCTATAATATGGCTGAAGATGAACAGGGATATAATGCACATTAACACCGATTCCTGCAGATTTAAGGGTATTATAGAAATTTGTACGTTTTGTCTCGCTAACCCTTACAACATATAGATGATATGAAGAAAGATTGCCGGGAAGAACTGTTTGAGACTTTAACGGTAGATCAGCAAAAGCCTCATTGTAGACACCGGCAAGATAATTCCTTCGTGCTACATACTCATCAATGCGCTTTAACTGACTTCTGCCAAGGGCCGCAGAAATCTCAGTCATCCGATAATTATATCCAAGTTCCTGCATCTCATAATACCAGGCCCCCTGACTTTTATCATTCATTATTTCTAAATCACGAGTAATCCCATGGCTGCGGAACAGAGCAAGTCTTTTGGCAAACTCATCATTGTTGGTAAGAGCCATTCCTCCTTCGCCCGTAGTAATGATCTTCACGGGATGAAAACTGAAAACAGTAATATCAGACCATTTACAACTTCCAACTGGCTCTCCATTATGAATGGCACCTGAGGCATGACAGGCATCTTCAAGTACATAGAATCCATATTTCTCCGAAAGTTCATGTATCTCTTCATGACAAACCGGCTGCCCTGCAAAATCAACAGGAACAACAACTTTTGGAAGCTTATTATCCTTCTTTGCCTGAACTAACTTATTTTCAAGAGAAGATACATCCATATTTAATGTGCAAGGATCAATATCAACAAAATCAACCTCTGCTCCACAATATCTTGCACAATTCGCCGATGCAACAAAAGTATTCGGAACAGTCCACAAACTATCACCATGCGAAAGATGAAGAGCTTTACATGCTAAGTGAAGTGCTGATGTACCACTGTTTACAGCCACTCCATATTTAGAATGAACTTTAGCAGTTACAGATTTCTCAAAATCTTGAATGACAGGGCCTTGAGTAATAAAATCTGACTTTAGGACTTTTACAACCTCATCTATGTCATCGGGTGTTATATCCTGCCTTCCATATGGGATCATTTAAATACCGGCTATCTGATTTAATTTACAAATTTCATCAACGGTCAGGAAACGTGGATTTGTTCGTGAATTATAATCAAATCCAGGTTTTACAGGAACACCACTTTCATCACAATTGTTTTTTGTATAATCTATTTTATAAGAAAAATTGATCGTAGGACGAATAACATAGTGATCATCAAACTCAAGAGTCAGATGGGAATCGTCGCCTGGACACATAACCTCATGTAGTTTTTCACCAGGGCGTATTCCAATAATATGATATGGTAAATCCGGTGCCATTGCTTTTGCAAGATCTATGATTCGAATTGATGGGATCTTAGGCACAAAAAGTTCTCCACCCTGCATTCGTTCAAAATTCTTAAGAACGAAATCTACACCCTGTTGAAGAGTTATCCAAAAACGAGTCATTCTATCATCAGTTATTGGCAGTGACTTACATCCTCCCTCTATCTGTGATTTAAAGAATGGAACAATAGAACCTCGTGAGCCGATAACATTTCCGTATCTAACAATTGAAAACTTTGTAACTTTGCCTCCAGCCATATTATTTGCAGACGAGAAGAGTTTATCTGATGCAAGTTTTGTAGCACCATAAAGATTTATCGGGTTTGCTGCCTTATCAGTTGAAAGAGCAATTACCTTTTGAATACCATTATCTATCGAAGTATGAATAACATTTTCAGCACCGTAAATATTGGTTTTTATACATTCCATAGGATTATATTCTGCAGCAGGAACCTGTTTTAATGCAGCAGCATGAATAACATAATCAACTCCATTCATAGCCATATTAAGACGGTCCCTATCGCGGACATCTCCAATGAAATACCGCATGCATTCATCATTAAAAATCTGCTGCATCTCAAACTGTTTTAGTTCATCACGTGAATAGATAATAAGTTTCTTTGGCTTATAACGTTGAAGAATCGTTTTTACATATTGTTTACCAAATGAACCGGTTCCACCTGTAATTAAAATAGTTTTGTTATTAAACATTGAATAATATTATTTGGCATTAAATGATATAATATAAACGGATTTGACTATGAGACTGTCCAGTGATTAAATTGTTATTGGATAGTATAGTGTTTGCAATAAATTTTGGTTCTGTTAAAATTCTTATATATGATTGAACCTTCTCTAAATTATTGTAAATCTATGGATCATATAATAAATATATTTTAACTTAACTTCACATCTCTGTTTACGAAATTTTTTCGATGATAATTTTCCATTGAATATTTTTTATAATTGAAAAAATATTCTCTACTAAATTTCTCATGTTATATTTATTGTTTGGAAATCCTATTACATCTCCCTTCGACATTTATCATAAGGAATACTATTACCCCATAATCTGATCGGTATTATAGATTCTGCGAACAATTCATCCCGAATCAAAAAATGAATTCTTTCAGAATCATATCCCATATCCATTAAATTGTATTCTGCTCGTTTTATTCGATATGATTAATTGATTAAACATGTAGCGATAATTGAATCATGATGGGGATTATTGGTAATATTATAACTTACAATAGCCTGATTTCCTATCTTAATTGCTATCAAGAGTTTCAAAAAAATTAATCTCGTTTTCTCAGTTCTTCAAGAATAATAATAACTTACAGGAGTTATTGAAATACCTGTTAAATCAATTATGATATAACTTTCATATATAGACAGAATGGGAAGAATTGATAAATGATTTTATTTATTTGTATAACTGGTCGGATTTAATCCAATTGGAAAATTACATAGTGCTAAATAGTAAGGTATTTATTTAAACATAAGTTGCTCTGAAGTATATCCGTAAATATTTTATTTCTATTAATTAATATATCAACATTTGAGATAATCTTTCAAGATGAGTAACACTAGTAACTGATATTGGTTGTATATTCTTTTAGAGAACTATGATGAATATTTTGGAGTATTTACTTAACTTATAACATTGATTGCAACAGTCAAGAAAATCATACACTTATTGTTTATTTCTTCACAATAATACAAAGAGCTTTAATAACTTATATCTTTCATTCCATAAAAAAATATTTAACAAAGGCTTATTTCGATTAAACGTCTGTGGAATATAGGGACAATCTAAATATAAGTTTAAATTCAAAATGGCAAAGTTAAGTTGAAATGAATTCATATTTTGATCAAAATTTTTTACTAACCAATTTTATAAGTTTAACCGAAAATCATCAGATGTCTAAACCAAGTTAACCTACTTTTCAACTGGCTGTTCGAAATTTGGGTAATAAAGTACTTGAAATGTATGAATCGATAGATTCATGTACAGTTCTTATAAGAGGGGAAGAGAATAATTTCTATTTCATAATTGACTTTAGTAGTGGGTTAATTGTTATCCTCTCCATATTAAATTAGATATACGGACACATTTTGTTGATATGGATGATGTATTAGAAGTTCAATGCATAAGTCCTATAAAGTATTCTACCATCTTAAAATCAATTTCACAATCAATATCAACAGAAACATTACGATCCATTATATATGCATAACATTTCTCTTTATAAAAGTCTCCATATTCACAATAATACTCAACTGAAGAAATATATATAGCACCATTAATTCGATAATATGGTTCTAATGCTTGCCTTGATTTATCTTTAATTTCCGGTTTAATGAATCCTATCAACGAATGATCATCTGGCAAAGTTCCACACCATAAAGGAGAATGATCAACTTCAGTTACACCAATAACAGCATTAGCTTTTTTTTCAGAAAAAAGATCATATGCCTTTATAATATCATTAGATGTTCTCAATGGAGATGTTGGTTGCAATAATGCAAACGTATCAAATTTTATACCAATATCGATATACCGGTTTAAGACATCAAAAATAACATCTTTAGATGAAGCAGTATCTGATGACAGTTCGGCAGATCTAATGAAAGGGACACTTGCACCAAATTCTCTCGCTATTTCAGCATATTTCTTGGAATCAGTAGACACAATTACATCAACAAACATCTTTGATTCAAGCGCAGCTTCAATAGAATATGCTATCAATGGCTTTCCATATAATAATTTTATATTCTTATCTATCAGACCTTTTGAACCGCTCCGTGCAGGTATAATTGCAATATTTTTCATATAAATCACAGATCATAAAACTTCTTTTTCAAATCAATTTTATCCTCATCCAACCATTCATGCAGAATCTTGACAATTTTCTCAGCTACATGACCATCTCCATAGGGATATTCTGATTTAGAAGATTTCTTCACAAATTCATGTGAAAGTGCAGTTTTTATTGCAAACACGATGTCATCTTTTTTTAATTCACAATTGATTACACTATCTGCCAT
>CAYSSW010000017.1:0-22472 GCA_964434005.1 uncultured Methanospirillum sp. | reverse complement strand
TTCTCCCTTTCTGCCTTATACCAACATTAACAGTCGGTACTTTAAAGTAAGGAGCTTCTGCAATTCCACTTGATGAATTGCCGATAACCATTGAGGCATATTTCAATGCACTCAGATATTTTAAATTACCAAGAGATGAAACCACAAGTACATTTGAATGCTCTTTTGAATATGAATCAATTGCCTCATTTATAATTACTCCGCCTTCGTCAGCATTTGATTTCGTAATAATAAACTTCATATCAGGAAATTCAGACAAGGCATCCAATAATTCCTCACACTGAGCTATAACATTATCATTATTCAGAGTTTCCGGATGAAATGTAACAACCGCATATTTGGAACAGCCTATGCCAAAATTAAGTTTTGATTCCAACTCTTCTTTCGACAACATGTTCATCTGCCTGATGTTGTCAATTCCTATTGCACCGACATTAAAGACCCGGTTTGGCTGCTCTCCTAACTGAATTACACGTTTTCTATACGCTTCACAACTTGTGAAATGTAGATAAGATAATTTGGTAATTGCATGCCTGATGGAATCGTCAATTGCACCTTCTGTTAAATCACCGCCATAAAGGTGTGCGATAGGTATCTTAGCATTCATTGCAGCGATAGCCACTGAAAGAGTTTCATATCTGTCCCCAAGAAGAATAACCAGATCAATTTTACGGCGTGCAAATACTTCAGCGAATCCAGAAAGTGCACGTGCCATAACATTACTGGTATCTATTGCACATTTTACTTCCGAATCAATTATGTCTACATGTTCATCAATTTCAAATCCATCAGAGATAATTTCGTTATATGTATCTCCAAATTCTTTAAGAAAATGTGTTCCCGTTACGGCAAGACAAAGATCAAAGGTTTGATCTTTTTTAATCAGTTCTGCAAGAGGTCGAAGAAGACCCCACTCCGCTCGTGTAGCTGTAACTATGCAGATAATTTTTTTCATAGTTCTATCAGTTCATCATAATCAAAATCTCGCGCCGCTTTCTGCCCAAGAACCTCAAACCAATTCATAGGGGAGATACCATTGCCTGGACGCTTTACAGTGATATTATCTTCTGTAAATATTGCTCCGGCTTTGATATCACATTTGGCAACTATACTTTTTCTCGCAATGTCACGGTTCACTAGCTCAGATTCTGTAGGTTTTTTCTCAGAACATCCCATTGCCTTTTCAATATTTCTGATCGAAGTAACCATCTGTTTAAACTCATCCGGTTCAAGACTTGCTTTGTGATCAGGACCTTCCATATTTCTATCAAGCGTAAAATGCTTTTCAATGACAGTTGCACCCAATGCTGCAGCGGCAATCGGCACTTCTATGCCTTTTGTATGATCTGAGTAACCTACTGGAAGGTGAAATATATCATAAAGAGTTTTCATGGCGTTGAGATTTACATCTTCATATGGGGTAGGATATGCTGTGTTGCAGTGTAGAAGAGTTACTTTTTTGGCACCATATTTGTGTAAAATAGCAACTGCAGTTCTTATCTCTTCTATAGAACTCATCCCAGTTGACATCACAACAGGTCTCTTTGTTTTTCCAATTTCAATTAGATATGGTAAATTTGTAATTTCTCCGGACGGAATTTTAAAAAATGGTACATCTAATTCATCAAGAAAATGAATACTGTCCATATCAAAAGGGGTGGAGATAAATGTAATACCTATCTTATTGCAATATTCGTGTAATACTTCAAAATTTTCATATGATAATTCTAATTTTTTTATCATATCCAACTGAGACTCATCTGGCTTGGTGTTTTCTTTTTGATAGATTGCTTTCGTTGCAAAACGTGAAGCAACATTTTCTGATTTACCAGTTTGAAATTTTACTGCATCTGATCCACAGAGTTTTGCGAATTTTATCATTTTTTTTGCAGTTTCCAAATTGCCATTATGATTAACACCTGCTTCGGCTATAATATATGTTTTCATCATTTATATCACAAAATTCCATAATACATATAACTAACTTTATTTGTAATTTGAACCTAATAAACAAATATGATATTAGGTATTTGTGGAGCTGGTGGATTGGGTCGTGAGGTACTTGAATTAGCAGATCAAATTAATAAAATCTATAATAAATGGTCTAAAATAATATTTATAGAAACAGAGCATTTTATTTCAAACAAAACAATAAATATAACAAAAAATGAAGTTAAAACTTTTGATGAAGCAATTATACAATATGATATTGAAGATATTAATTTTATAATTGCAGTGGGTGAACCTATAATTAGAGAAAAAATTTCAAACAAAATTAATTCTCTAAATTATAATCTTACAACATTAATTCATCCAAATGTTCATATTCCAAAATCCACAAAAATAAACAAAGGTGTTGTAATTTGTTCTCAAGCAATAATATCATGCGATGTTGAAATTAAAAACAATGTATATATACAGCCAAATGCACTTATTGGTCATGACTGTATTATTGAAGAAAATACAGTAATCTCTGGATTGGTCCATTTAGCAGGAAAGTGCCACGTCGGGCAAAATACATATTTGGGGATGAATGTATGTGTTAAAGAAAATGTATCTATTGGTAAATATTCGATTATTGGAATGGCATCTGTTGTTATGAAAGATATCCCTGATTATGTTATAGCATTAGGCAACCCAGCTAGGCCTCTAAGAAAAAATGAAGATTTAATAGTATTTAGGAAATAATATTAGATATGCAAGATTGAATTTTCTCTTTTATATTACATATAGACAATCCACAACTGTTAATCATATATTCGTATGTCCCTGCAGATCTAAATTCATCATTTATTCCGATCCTAAGTAGAGGTGGATAACCACTCATTTCAGCTATGCATTCAGCTACAGCACCACCTAATCCTCCAATAATACTGTGTTCTTCTACAGTCACAATTAGCTTTGCATTACAAGCATCATATACTGCATTAACATCAAGAGGCTTAATTGTGTGCATATTAATGATCCTACATGTAATTCCTTGTTTAGATAATTCATCAGCTACTTTTAATGAAGTATAAACCATAGTTCCTGTCGCAATTATAACGATATCTTTTCCTTCACGCAAAGTAATTGCTTTTCCAATTTCAAAGATATAATCTTCGTTATAAACAATAGGATTATTTATCCCACCTGTAAGGCGAATGTATACTGGTTCATTGTAATCAGCTACAGCATTTACAGTTTTCATAACTTCAGTACTATCTGCTGGAGATATCAGCGTAAGATTTGGAATTGCTCGCATCAAAGCCATATCCTCAATTCCATAATGAGTGTTGCCAAACATACCCATAGCAAAGCCACTTGCAACTCCCACCAATTTTACAGGAATTTGCATATATCCCAGATTTAGACGAATTTGTTCATAACTTCGCATTGCAAGAAAATTAGAAAATGTAGTTGCAAATACACATGCGCCTTCTTTTGCCAAACCTGATGCAATACCGACCATATTTTGTTCTGCAATACCAATGTTCAAAAATTTATCCGGATACATAGACATAAATCTAGACAATCCAGATGTATTTCCAAGATCAGCACTCATAACAATTAAATTCTTTTTTTTTGAAGCTAAATCAACCAATGCTATACCTAATGTACCACGAGCACCTAAAGCCGACCAAATTCGAATATTTCGAGTGTTTACTTCTAACATATTTTGGTTTCCCCTAATTCGGAAAGTGCTTGTTCATATTGATCTTTAGAAAGATGATTGTGATGCCATTCATTGTTATTTTCCATAAATGAAATACCATGGCCTTTTATAGTATGAGCCAAAATTACGGTAGGTTTCCCATTTGGTTGTATAGAATGAAATGTATCGTATAACATCCTGATATCATGACCATCGGTTTCAAAGGTATTCCATCCAAATGCACTCCATTTGTCAGAGGGATTTCGCATATTCAAGATATCTGCAGATCGACCGTCACTTTGCAAACCATTCCAGTCAACAACTACAATTAGATTGTCTAATTTAAAATGCGTTGCTGACATAGCACTTTCCCACACAGTTCCTTCATTGCATTCACCATCACCAAGAAGTACAAATACCTTATAGTCTAAATTATTAATTTTTGCAAAGATAGCAACTCCCTCACCTATAGATAACATATGTCCGAGACTACCACTAGATGCTTCTATCCCTAGTGATAAATTCATTGCTGGTTGCCCAGGCAGATCACCACAATTTTCTTGGTAGGTATACAATTTTTCTTTTGTGATAAATCCAGATTCATGCAATGCCACATACAATGCAAGAGCACCATGACCTTTACCAATAAAAAAGCGATCCCGCTTATTCCAATATGGATTCTTTGAATCAAGGTTTAAAACACTCCCATATAGCACAGCCAATACCTCATTACATGATAATGCTGGCCCAATATGAGCACCTTTATTACCAACTTTGTAAGCAAGTTTTATAATGTTAATACGCATCCGGTTTGACATTGCAATTAATGAAGACACGTCATTTTTTTTTTCTATTTGAATCATCTCCTTAACCCACCATCAACACGTATTACCTGACCTGTTATATAACTAGATAAGTCAGATGCCAGGAATAATGCAGTATTTGCAATATCTATTGGTTTACCTATTCTTTTTAGCATTGTTTTTGCAACAGTGTCATTGATCACTTCTTCAGACATACTTTCAGCAACCATGGCTGTATTTGTGATGCCAGGTGCGATGCAGTTTGCTCTAATTCCCTTAGATCCTAATTCAGTAGCTATTGTTCTTGTTGAACATAGTATTGCAGCTTTACTTGCACCATATACCGATCTACCTGAATTTGAATCAATCGCAGCAGATGAAGACAGATTAATTATACTACCTCCACCGTGTTTAATCATTAATTTCACAATATATTGGGATAATATCATTGGCGCAAAATAATTTATCTGGAATATTTCCTGCATCTTATCTAATGAAGACATCTGAAACAACGCATTATATGTGATGCCTGCATTATTAACAAGCACATCAACCGGTTGTTTAGAAGAGATAATTATTTTGGCGGCATTCTTAATCTGAGCATTATCTGAAAAGTCAACATATATAGGTTTTATTACAACGTTATAGTCTTTTGATAAAGATTGAATCTGGGCAGTAAAACTTGAAAATACACCATCCCCAATAACCGCAGAGCTTGCGATTACAGCTGATGAATCAATTACTGAAGGGAAAGAAAATCCTATTTCTTTTAGTAAATAATAGATGTTTTGCCTCTTCAAATTGCTTGAGACAGTCCCTACTGCAATGAATGCATTATGATACCCTTTGTCAAACAATTCCTGAAGATCACTATCTGTGCCTGTAATAAAAACACCGTCAACCTGCTTTCCGAAATTTTCAGACGAATCAACGATTGTAATCTCCGAATAATCTTTCATGTTTATTGACGAGATAATGGATCTGCAGTGACCTCCGCCGCCGACAAGAACAAGTTTATTCTCCATAATTTACCTGTTTAACATCTCACTCATCTTCTGCATCTCATCAATATAACCGATGATTCTATCTTTTAGATACAGATTATGATAACATATTATTATCTATTTAAGTTAATTATTTTGAGATTTTATATTGATGTTTTTTGTAATTAAAACTTTTTGGCGGAAAGTCGTTCGTATCCAATCTGGAAAGAATAAAACGCATTTCTTCATTGACTGAAGCCACATTCACATCAGTTGCTAATCCTGCAACAGCACCCATTGATTTTATACAGGATATTACGTTATCGCTATATGAACCATATGGATAACAGCAGATCCAATTCTTCCGATCAATAATTCCATTAAATACATCTAATCCTTTTTTAATATCGTTTTTCAGTTCTTCGGGGGATAGTCTATTCATCCAGTAATGATCATAACCGTGAAAACCAAATGTAATCCCATTCTGCTTTGACATGTATTTGACTTGATCATAACTCATGTATAATTCCTGTGCAAATGCTGACTCGTCAACAGGAATCGCATCCTTGAATAAATCATTAACTATAAAATTACGGAGTTTTTCATCCAACTCTACTTGAAGAAGACGTTTCACGAATATTACATCGGCATTGTCAAATCTGTTTGCAACAGCAAGTTTCTTATACAACTCTTTTGTTGGGGTGATAGCATATCCTTCTAACCGATACTTTTCAAGTTCTTGATAAACCTTAGGCATTAGTTTTTCAACAGCCTGAGAAGCAAGAATGAAATGAATCTTATTCACATCCAACACTTTCTGCTCAGCTATAATTTTACCAGGCATTGAAAAAAATCCAGGAGTACCCTTTTCTTCGAGAATGGGAAATACGTTTGTGTAATGATCAATATATCCATCATCAAATGTCAATAAAACACTTTTTTCAGGAAGTGAAGTATTTTCATTCAAAGATTGAACTAAATCATCTGCTGAAATAATACTGAAGTTTTTCTGTAGATAGTTAATTTGTTGCCGAAATAATTTTAAGTCAAGTCCTTTTATTTCAGGATATCTGCTTTGTGCAAGATTGCGTACATAATGATACATTACGATAGAAACGTGTTGTGTTTTCATAGTATCACTCAATTGTATTTGGTCTGTCCTGATCAGCATCACCTTTAAAAAATAACGGAGGTAAGTTATCTTTAGAATACCACGCATAATTTAGATCAATATTTTCTAAAAGGAATGGTTCATAATAATTAGCAAGAATGAGTTCGGTCTTACTTCGGTCAATAAATCCTGCTTCCTCAAAATTTTTTTTATCAATACCTGCATTGATAAAATCAATAAACTCAGCATCTTGATCAATTAATAATTTTTGAAAATTAGAACATTGGCCACGGAGTGCATCATATGAACCAAAATAATCAACTATACGTATACACTTTGCACCATCATGCTCACAAAAACGCCAGAAAAATACTGCTTTTAAAACATTATCAGGACTGTATATTTTTGTTGAGTGGTATGTATATATAGGGTGTTTAAAGAAACGATTCACATAATACATTTTTGATTTGTAGACTGGAATTGTTTCAAGTATTATTCCATCAAGCTCCATGTAATCATCAAGATAACAATCCATAAAAAGATCTATACTAGGTTTTATGCATAAATTACATCTTCTAACGTTATCATAATTTCCAATTAGTTTAAAGTTAATTATATATGGATGAATCATATACCATTGAGTACAATAACCAGTCTTAAATAATAACCTTTGATGCATAGAAAATGACGATTTTCCCATTCCAAGTGCAGCATAGGTATGAAAAGGTATATTCTTAAATTCGAAGCAAAGCAACAAGATTCCAAGACCAGGTATTCCAATATCATCTATATTTTTCCAGATGGCACCCCAGTTAATTGGTTTTGTTATATTGACATCATATTGAGATGAGGGTATATAACCAAGTAATCCATGAATTTCGTTTGTTTTCTTGTTAATTGCCAAAATAAAATTATACGTATTACTATATTTGTTTAGATGTTGCCAATTCATCAATGATTTAGACAATGCTAAAGCGTGATTTTTTTTCCAATATATATCTATAAAATAAATAATGCTCTTTAAATCACTTACGTCAGCAATTTTAAATAGATATAAATTTGAATACCTATTTAATAATTTATAATACTTATCTAATAAAACCATATTAATCTTAATAATTAATGTATTATACTTAATCAAATATTCTAATAATGCTAAACCTTTTAATAATAATGAAATATTCTTATTAATTTCTAATGAAGAGCAGTTAAAATTAATTTAGTAATATTGATTGGATTAAATCCACAACTGTTAATCATATATTCGTATGTCCCTGCAGATCTAAATTCATCATTTATTCCGATCCTAAGTAGAGGTGGATAACCACTCATTTCAGCTATGCATTCAGCTACAGCACCACCTAATCCTCCAATAATACTGTGTTCTTCTACAGTCACAATTAGCTTTGCATTACAAGCATCATATACTGCATTAACATCAAGAGGCTTAATTGTGTGCATATTAATGATCCTACATGTAATTCCTTGTTTAGATAATTCATCAGCTACTTTTAATGAAGTATAAACCATAGTTCCTGTCGCAATTATAACGATATCTTTTCCTTCACGCAAAGTAATTGCTTTTCCAATTTCAAAGATATAATCTTCGTTATAAACAATAGGATTATTTATCCCACCTGTAAGGCGAATGTATACTGGTTCATTGTAATCAGCTACAGCATTTACAGTTTTCATAACTTCAGTACTATCTGCTGGAGATATCAGCGTAAGATTTGGAATTGCTCGCATCAAAGCCATATCCTCAATTCCATAATGAGTGTTGCCAAACATACCCATAGCAAAGCCACTTGCAACTCCCACCAATTTTACAGGAATTTGCATATATCCCAGATTTAGACGAATTTGTTCATAACTTCGCATTGCAAGAAAATTAGAAAATGTAGTTGCAAATACACATGCGCCTTCTTTTGCCAAACCTGATGCAATACCGACCATATTTTGTTCTGCAATACCAATGTTCAAAAATTTATCCGGATACATAGACATAAATCTAGACAATCCAGATGTATTTCCAAGATCAGCACTCATAACAATTAAATTCTTTTTTTTTGAAGCTAAATCAACCAATGCTATACCTAATGTACCACGAGCACCTAAAGCCGACCAAATTCGAATATTTCGAGTGTTTACTTCTAACATATTTTGGTTTCCCCTAATTCGGAAAGTGCTTGTTCATATTGATCTTTAGAAAGATGATTGTGATGCCATTCATTGTTATTTTCCATAAATGAAATACCATGGCCTTTTATAGTATGAGCCAAAATTACGGTAGGTTTCCCATTTGGTTGTATAGAATGAAATGTATCGTATAACATCCTGATATCATGACCATCGGTTTCAAAGGTATTCCATCCAAATGCACTCCATTTGTCAGAGGGATTTCGCATATTCAAGATATCTGCAGATCGACCGTCACTTTGCAAACCATTCCAGTCAACAACTACAATTAGATTGTCTAATTTAAAATGCGTTGCTGACATAGCACTTTCCCACACAGTTCCTTCATTGCATTCACCATCACCAAGAAGTACAAATACCTTATAGTCTAAATTATTAATTTTTGCAAAGATAGCAACTCCCTCACCTATAGATAACATATGTCCGAGACTACCACTAGATGCTTCTATCCCTAGTGATAAATTCATTGCTGGTTGCCCAGGCAGATCACCACAATTTTCTTGGTAGGTATACAATTTTTCTTTTGTGATAAATCCAGATTCATGCAATGCCACATACAATGCAAGAGCACCATGACCTTTACCAATAAAAAAGCGATCCCGCTTATTCCAATATGGATTCTTTGAATCAAGGTTTAAAACACTCCCATATAGCACAGCCAATACCTCATTACATGATAATGCTGGCCCAATATGAGCACCTTTATTACCAACTTTGTAAGCAAGTTTTATAATGTTAATACGCATCCGGTTTGACATTGCAATTAATGAAGACACGTCATTTTTTTTTTCTATTTGAATCATCTCCTTAACCCACCATCAACACGTATTACCTGACCTGTTATATAACTAGATAAGTCAGATGCCAGGAATAATGCAGTATTTGCAATATCTATTGGTTTACCTATTCTTTTTAGCATTGTTTTTGCAACAGTGTCATTGATCACTTCTTCAGACATACTTTCAGCAACCATGGCTGTATTTGTGATGCCAGGTGCGATGCAGTTTGCTCTAATTCCCTTAGATCCTAATTCAGTAGCTATTGTTCTTGTTGAACATAGTATTGCAGCTTTACTTGCACCATATACCGATCTACCTGAATTTGAATCAATCGCAGCAGATGAAGACAGATTAATTATACTACCTCCACCGTGTTTAATCATTAATTTCACAATATATTGGGATAATATCATTGGCGCAAAATAATTTATCTGGAATATTTCCTGCATCTTATCTAATGAAGACATCTGAAACAACGCATTATATGTGATGCCTGCATTATTAACAAGCACATCAACCGGTTGTTTAGAAGAGATAATTATTTTGGCGGCATTCTTAATCTGAGCATTATCTGAAAAGTCAACATATATAGGTTTTATTACAACGTTATAGTCTTTTGATAAAGATTGAATCTGGGCAGTAAAACTTGAAGATTCATGTCTAACTAAAGCCCATATATTTGCTCCATTCTCTGCAAAGGTGCAAAGAATCTCATTTCCAATACCACGATTACAACCAGTAATCACTGCATTTTTACCATCTAATATCATATTAAAACCCAATTCCTCCATCTATCCTAATAACCTGCCCGGTTACATATTCTGATAAATCACTTCCAAGATAAAGAAGAACATTTGCGACTTCTTCTTTAGTACCTAATCTACACAACGCAGCAGGAGCAATCAATTCACTTTTTATTTCATTAGATAATGAACGGGTCATGTCTGTATCTATAATTCCTGGTGCTACAGCGTTTACTCTTATACCAGATGATCCAAGTTCAAGAGCCATTGTTTTAGTTGCACCAATTAATGCAGCTTTTGCAGCAGAATAAGCAATCTGACCCAAATTTCCATCGATACCTGCAATTGAAGAAATGTTAATAATACTTCCAGATTTTTGTTTTAGCATGACCCTAACGATACTTTGAGATATTAAAATTTGAGAGAAAAAATCAACTTCAAATAAATCACGCATTTTGGATAAGCTTGTCATTTGAAATAGTGCATTTTGTGTCATTCCTGCAATATTTACAAGGATATCTATTGGCTGTTTTGATGATAATATTTGCTTCATACCAGCTTTTATTGAATCTTCATCCAGTAAGTCAAAAAATATAGGCGTAATTGACACAGCATAATGCTCAGAAAGTTCGGATATATGCATTAAAAAATCTTCATCTTCCATCTGTGAACATGCAAAAATATTTGCACCATTTTCAGCAAAAAGATCCATTGTTGTCCGCCCAATACCTCTTAGGCATCCCGTGATCACAGCTGTTTTTCCTTTTAGTAACATTTATCTCACATCCACAACTCTTGAGAACGTCCTAATCAAATCATACCCATCCCAGATAACATCAATATTCAATGCTTGTCCGATAGGTACAATCCTGTCAATACCTTTCAACTGATTATTTGTCACAAAATCAGATAATTCAATCGGTGCAACACCATAATACACAAGTGTCTGGTACTTCTCATTAACAATATGCGTGATACTGTTCAGATCATCACAATAATTCTGATAGAAATACCCGCAGTTTGCACGAAATGTATCGGTTTTTTCAGGCAAGTCTCTTAAATCGGCGACATACAAAATATTTCCATAACAATTTACGGACTTAACAAATGAATTATCAATTGCCTCTGAACAAAGTTTTGTAAATTTATCAACCGCCGTAACAGGCTGAAGATTATACTTCTTTGATGCGGCATCAGCAACAAACTTCCAAAACCGATTTTGAGCTTTTTTGAAAGAACTACCAACCCAAATAATTAGTTGCGGTGAAGAACAGGCATTTTGATCCATAAGATAAGTATCATTATAAAAGGCATTCGCAAGTTTTTCCAGTTCTTTGGAATCAGACTGTAAAACTGAATCTGAATTAATAATAGCAAATGAATACCTGTCAGAAAAGGAAACTTCAATACTTCGATGAGATATAGGAAACTTCTTAATATGAGTGATCGCAGAATCACCACCCCATATTATCCTGCCTTGACAGATAGATGATAAATACTCCGTAACATCATCATCATGACCATACCGAATAAATGCAGTTGATTCTTTGATATCAGCATATTCCGGATTTTCAAGAACTTTGCTTATGGCATTACAGATTATAGTTATATGCGGAAATGGCTTTGACGGAACACGTACAACATTTGCATTACCTGCAAGCAGCCCAAATACAAATGAAAAGGCAAAATTAACAGGAACATTTGAGGGGGCAATATGAAAAATTATCCCGCGTCCAATACGGATCAAACTTTCTGCAAAACTTTTCTTCTTCTTCAAAATATTTGCTTTACGGCAGAAATAAGCAAATGATATAATATCCGGATATTGAAGTGCGACTTTATCTTTAAGCAGAATCAAAGACAGATCACTTAAAAAACTGCAGACTGTATCAGAATATGGTTCAAATACCTTGTATTTTGGAATTGAACTGCCGATAATCCACTGGATATTACTTTCGTTCATAAGTATCACTGCACCCTCTGATCTCAGCATTTTTTATTCTTCCATGAATCACAAAAGTCTTGCCGTGCCTGCCGCAGGGACAATCATCTTCACCTGTAATCTCACCAATATCTTCAGTAAGGATACTGTGACCCGGATAGGATTCCGGAAGAAGCGAAACTAACTGCACAAGACCTCTTTCACCTATGCCGCAGACTGAAAAGTTATCAGAGTTTCTAATAATAATATCTGAATAATTCGAAGCATGAAGTCTTCCGCACTCACATTCCATAAAAATTGAGCCGGTCTGCTCAACCATTCCATAATAATTTAGAACGGTAATCCTGTCGCAGCGACTTGAAAGAGATTTTTTAAATGTTTCATTGTCAACCTGCTGATCAATCAGTTTTTTCCAGCCCCCGCCATGAATCAATACAGAATTATCCAAAGGAAGCGTAATGTCTAAACGTTCAAGTTCCTTGAAGAAGTGCTCCCATATGATAGAAGTAAAACCAAATATCATAATAGGCTCTCCTTCATATTTTTTCAGGAATGCAAGCACAGCATCCAGATCCAAAATCATATTTTCGTCCAGTGCATATAAAGCACCACGCCCAAGCATGGAAAAACCAATGATTCCTGCGCCGCGCGCAGAAAACATATTTCTATCCTTTAAAACAGACTTTGAATCTATGATTAGCATTGGTCTGCGTTTATTCCCCAGAAATTCTGAACAGATTTTTGTCAAAACTTTGGTCTGATTAGTTGAAGTTGTTCGGTCAAGATAAATTTTTGAGACACTTTGTCCTGTTGTCCCGGATGAGGTCATTGTTTTGATAACTGATTCTTTAGGGACATTTAATAAATCATATTCTTTAAACAGACGAACAGGAAGGAAAGGATACTCTTCTAATTTGTGTTTGGCATTCGGATCAAAATTAAGGATATCTAATATTTTTTTATAACTACTACAGTTATCATAACTGTTCTTTGTCAATTTCCCAATCTCTTTATCATAAAGGGATCTCTTTTCATCCTTTGATAATGAGAACGGGGATTCTGATAGCAAGTCGTCAATTACAGACATTCAGCCTCACAATTTATCTAATTCTCCATAGAGAACTTTACCAGCTTCATTTCTTGGAATTTTTTCAAGATATATTGATGAAAATGCGGAGGGGTGCAGTCCTGTTTTTACACTTACAAAATGCCTGACTTCTTCAAGTTTCTTTTCATCCGTAACAAAAATCTTCATGTGATCATCCATGCCGCCTACAGCACAGTCATATCCATTAGATTTGAGTAAACCTTCAACTTCATCAAGATTGACTCTGTTTCCATATATTTTTAAAAATCTTTTCTTTCGCCCGACAATGTAGTAAAATCCATCGTCATCTTTTTCAGCCATATCCCCTGTCTGTAAAACTCCATGTCGTTCATCACCTTTTCTTAAGTCTTCAATACTTTCTGCATATCCAAGAGTTACATTGTCACCCTCATACTCAAGTTCACCCATAACATGCGGCGCAGTAATCTCATTTCCATCTACATCTAACAGATTGAATTTACCATGCGGTATTGCAATACCCATGCTTCCGGCTTTTGAAACTGCATATTCCCATGGGAGGTATGACATTCGTGCTGTTGCTTCTGACTGTCCATACATTACAATAAATCTAATCCCTTTTCCTTTGCAGGTCTCTGCAAATTCCAATGAAAGTTCTTTGGACAATTTGCCCCCTGCCTGTGTTAAATATGACAATGAAGGAAGATTCATTCTTGAGAATCTAAGTTTATTTAGCATTTCATAAGTATAAGGAACCCCTCCGAATGTAGTTGCATTCTCTTCTTTTAAAAGTGACCAGAATAATTTATTCATAAGAGAAGCATCGGTTAAAATTACAGATGCACCTGCGGCAAGATGGGTATGTAGAATCGATAAACCATATGTGTAACTTAGTGGCAATGTTGTAATTGCTCTGTCATTGTCAGTTATCTTTAGATACTCAATAATTGATACAGTATTGCTATCAATATTTTTATATGACTGCCGCACTAATTTTGGACTGCCGGTACTGCCGGATGTTGTCAATAACAGAGCAAGTTCTGGATGTAGGTCATGTTTAGTACTATAATTTGTTTTTACAAGACTGTAATTATTATAGGAATAAACAGTCTCACCAGATGCAAAATCAATTGGTGCCCAAATATAAACTGGTTGATAGGTTTGTTCCAATTTTGAATAGAGTTCCTTGTCAATATCAGGATTGATGAGTATTGGAACAATGCAGGCACGCATAAATCCTATGTATCCTGTGACTGATTCAACGTTATTGCTACATACACAAAAAATGAGGCAATGCCGATTGATGATACCTGCAATCAGGTCCGCTTTGTTAATCAGTGCCTGATAACTAACCTTTGTTCCGTCATCAGTTATCAGTGCAATTTTAGTGTTATAATTTTCAAGTGTATTGAAAAACGGCATCGAAAATCCTGTTAATCTAAAAATTATTCAAAGATTATATTATATTTTGCAAGAATTTCTTTTCCTTTTTCATATGAAGACAGGTCGATAATATCATCGGTTTCCATCATGATATCAAATGAGTCCTCGATTGTTGCAATCAAACTCATGTGACCTACAGAGTCCCATTCAGGTATACTCTGATAAGTTAATCCTGCAAGTTTAGATTCATCGATATCAAAAGATTCAGTGAATGCATTGTTGTATTTTTCTAAGTTGGACATGTTGACACTTTTATGACTGTATTTATTTATATTTATTTTGCATCATATTCATTTCATCAATCTGCCCCATATCTGACCACTGGCTCTCACTTATAGGATATACCCCGACAGATTTTCCTTCATCAATACACTTCTGAACAACGTCTGTCATATGAATAAATGTATCCATAGGAATCTCAGATAAGAACTCGGTTTCAGCCACATAATAACCGGTGTTGACCAAATATGAAACCGTTGGTTTTTCAACCATACTCTCAATATGCCCAGATTCGTTAAGACAGACAGTACCATACGGTATAGTGATCTTTTTAACAGCGCAGACCATTGTCACAAGATTCTTCATCTTTTTATGATACTCATAGATCTTGGCATAATCGGCATCAACCAATATATCACAGTTAGTGATGAAAAAAGTCTCATTTATCTTTCCCTCAAGAAGTTTCAGACCACCTGCCGTTCCAAGCGGAGTGCTTTCCTCTGCAAAATCAATATGATACGGAATATCCGGATCCGAATAATATGCCTTAATCAGCTCTTTCTGATGATTTACAACCATTGTGAAATGTGTACATCCAAACTTCTCAAAATGCTGCATGATGTGCATAGTTATCGGAACATCACCTATCGGGATCAAAGGCTTTGGAAGAACTTTGGTATACGGATAAAGGCGTGTGCCCTTACCGCCTGCCATAATTACAACTGGTGCATTCAATGCAGCACGCGAAAGATAAGCAGTTTCATCCGCAAATACTATAGATATTATTCTACCTTCAAGATCTAAAACAGGCAGTGCTTTAAAATCTGTCTTGATATTTACAATTATTTCTGAATTTATTGAATCAGTCTCATTTAAAAATTTATAATTCCGATTCGCAATATCCATAATATTTACAGACAGATCTCCGCCGTGAATGATATACCTGCGGATATCACCGTCAGTAATTACAGCAAGCAACTTCCTATCACTGCATACAAAAGCGACTCCTTTTGCACCGCTGTCAATAGCAGACATTGCTTCTAAAACAGATACATCAGGTGTAATTAGATATTTACTGACGTCAATCATGCTTTACCCATTCAAATTAAATTTACGGATTATTTCAGATACATAGTCAACATCATCAGATCCCAGATTACTGCTACATGGAATATTTACGACATGTTCCCAGTAATACTGCGCCTTTTCAATACAGTAATTTCGTGAATCTTTGTAAGGCGGCAGATCATGAATCAGGTGCCATATTGGTCTGGATTGAATATTATGCGTTCCAAGACACTTTATCAGTTCATCACGTTTATCTGATAAATAACTATAGAACCAGTAATTTGATCTGATATCATCCCGGAAAGACAATAACGGCAGACCGTTCTCAGTATATCTGTCATAATTCATCTTCTTAACAGCAATGAAATCCTCTAACTGCTCAAGTTGAGCAACTCCCACTGCTGCCTGAAGATTTGTCATTCTGTAATTATAACCGATCTCATTGTGTACGAAGTATGCAGCATCATCTTTCGCCTGAGTTGACAGATAACGTGCTTTGTCAAGAATTTGCTTATTCTCTGAAACAATCATACCTCCTCCACCGGTTGTAATTACTTTATTGCCGTTAAATGAAAGAGCTCCGATATCCCCAATTGTTCCGGCATACTTTCCGGAATATTTTCCAGATTTGATATAACTCCCCATGGCTTCCGTCGCATCTTCGATTATCTTAAATCCGAAACGCTGCCTCAGATCCATAAGTTTTTCCATCTCGGCAATGTTACCAAAGACATGAACAACTATGACTGCAGAGATATGCTTCCCGTTGGTTTTGTCGATAAGTTTTCCGTCCTGCATATCACACTCTTCAATGCAGAAACGTTCAAGCTTATCCATATCCATACAAAGCGTATCATCACAGTCCATGAATACAGGATCTGCATTCACATACCTTACAGGGTTGACAGCGGCAATAAAGGTCAATGTGGGAACTATGACTTCATCTCCGGCTTTTACACCGCAACATATTAGTGAAAGGTGCAGTGCTGAAGTTCCCGACTGACAGGCGACTGCATCAGGAGTGTGCAGATAATCTGCCGCCATTTTTTCCATTTTTGTGATGTATGCTCCGCCCGTGGATACCCATTCCTGTGAGATTGCATCATCGACATATTTTTTCTCATTTCCTTTGAGATTCGGAACAGATAAAGGTATGAATTTTTCCATTAATATTCCCGTGTTGATTTATAGATTATAAATATCTGCTTTGTAACAGTTTAGATTTTGCTTTATCCATTCTATTGTTTCTGCAAGACCATCTTTTAGAGAATAGTTAGCAGACCACCCTGTCAGTCTCTTAATCTTTTCATTACATCCAAACAGCCTATTAACTTCACTCTTTTCAGGTCTTATACGCTGTTCGTCACAGATTATTGTTGCATTAGGATTAATCTGGCTGATTAACTCATTTGCTAAATCTCCTATAGATACCTCATATTGTGACGCAATATTTATTTCCTGACCAATTGCCGCTTTACAGTCAGCTATTGCAGTAAAACCTTTCACTGTATCTTTAACGTAAGTATAATCACGAGTAGGTGTCAGTGATCCAAGTTTAATTTCCTTATACCCGGAAAGAAGCTGGGTTATTATAGTCGGAATCACTGCACGTGCAGACTGCCTTGGTCCAAATGTATTAAACGGTCTTACAATAGATACCGGTAGATCAAATGAACGGTAAAAACTCTCTGCAAGTCTATCAGCGCCGATTTTTGTTGCAGAATATGGAGACTGACCCTGATATGGATGTTTTTCATCTATAGGAACATACTGAGCAGTTCCATATACTTCAGATGTTGAAGTTACAAGGACTCTACTTGTATTTAGATTACGTGCAGCCTGAAGAACATTTAGTGTCCCTTTGATATTTGTATCAACATATGAATCAGGAGAATGATAACTGAAGGGTATAGCAATTAATGCAGCTAGATGGTATACTATATCTATACCTTTCATAGCTTCACGTACACCATTCGGATCTCTGATATCTCCAGCAAAAATTTCAATATTATCCTTTATATCATTAGGTAGAGTATCTAGCCATCCCCAAGAATTAAATGAATTATAATATACAAAAGCACGTACTTTGTTATTTTGATTCTGTGCAAGATATTCTGTGAGATGACTGCCTATAAAACCATCTGCACCTGTGATAAGAACTGATGACATAACTATATTATTTATTCTTAATGATTTTATTTAAATTGAGAAGATACAGTGTATTTAGAGATTGTTTAGTGATAAAATTGTGACAAGATAGTTTAGTTTTAGAAATGATGAAAATTGTGCATAATCCTTATATTGTATATAAATTTTAGAAAATTTTGATTTTGTGAAATTTAATAAAAAAAGATAGAAAATCTCAAAATATTTTATATTGTTTAGAATAAAAATGAGTATTTAGCAATACGATTTATTAGTAATAACTATGAATAGTAATCATCATATCAAATAAGATGCACAAACAAAACTATTTATGGATAAGTGATATGATTTGCAAAACTATATCCTGATTCTTGAAGAATTTATTGTAATATCTATTATATTGGTAGGATTATTAGGAAATAAATTCCTAATAGTCAATATTAAGGGTGCTATACCTTGATTTTCAAAAAAATTAAGGAATTTCGGTGAAATCTCATTTTAAATAATTTAAACATAATCAGTTGAAAACATCATCTAACAACATGGATACATAAATGTTAGGTTAAGCTAATTGAATTTGATATATAATATGTCAATCCAGAGAACTTTCAAAGTTATATAAGTTTTTAACTGAACCAAAAATAATAAAAAAGAATAAAAATTAAGCCTGAGTTCGGGCTTTAATCTTCTTAAGTCTGAAGAGTTCTTCACGTTCCATCTCATCAAGACGCATCTTAATAAAATCACGTGCCTCTCCAAGTTCAGGAATAACCTTAAACTCAAGAGCATTAACCCTGCGTTTAGTAGATTCAATCTCATCAAGAAGACGCTTCATTGTAGTCTCAATTTCAGCACTCTTGATGATTGCCTCAACTAATTCCTCAAAGGCCTTTGCAGTATCATCAATGACTGGAGTAGTTCCAAGAACACCATATCCACGGTCAGCAATAGCCTTTCTAACTTGAGAAGATGCTATTTCAGGAACCACAACACCCATAATATTCTTACTCTTCAGAGTGATGTCAGGGTTTTCCCTGACAGAAAATGCGGCCGCTTTCACACCGATGGCGCCCTCTATAGTGTTTGCGACCGCCATCATCTCCTGAGCCTTAACGTACCTTTCCATCAGAATACTTCTTGAATCCTTTGCATCGTTCAGGACCTTGAAGAACTCCATGATAAGACCATCACGCTTCATCTTCAGGATCTTATAACCGTTTTCTGAAAGCTTAATCTTCTTTTTAGTGTTAATAAGCTCAGATCTTGTCGGTTTGATATCTTTGAGCGCCATAGAGAATCACTCTGCCTTATTGCGGTACTTCGGGTGATACTTCTTGATAAGATCACGATCAATACGATTGAGCTGCTCTTCAGGAATATCCTTAAGCAGATCCCAGCCGATATCAAGAGATTCCTCAATAGTCCGGTCTTCATCCTTGCCCTGTCTGACAAACCTGTTTTCAAAGTCATCAGAAAATTCAAGAAATCCTCTGTCTCTGTCTGACAATGCCTCTTTACCGACAATTGCAACAAGACCACGAAGATCAACACCTTCTGCATAACCTGCATACAGCTGATCTGAAACTTTCTTATGATCTTCTCTTGTGAAACCCTTACCAATACCAAGATTCATCAGACGTGATAGTGATGGCAGTACATTAATTGGTGGATAAATACCTCTGCGATGCAGATCACGGTTAACCACAATCTGACCTTCTGTAATGTATCCTGATAGATCAGGAATTGGATGAGTAATATCATCACCAGGCATAGTCAGGATTGAAAGCTGTGTAACAGATCCCTTCTTGCCCTTAATGATACCTGCACGCTCATAGAGAGACGCAAGATCAGTATACATGTAACCTGGATATCCACGACGTCCTGGCACCTCTTCACGAGCAGCACCAATCTGACGAAGAGCTTCACAGTAGTTAGTCATATCAGTCAGAATAACAAGCACATGGTAATCTAACTCAAAAGCAAGATACTCTGCAGTTGTAAGTGCTAACCGTGGTGTAATGATACGCTCAACAGCTGGATCATCTGCAAGGTTTAAGAAAACCACAGCATGCTCAAGTGCACCAGTTCTTTCGAACTCGGCCATGAACTGGTTTTCTTCTTCCTTTGTAATACCCATTGCTGCAAATACTACTGCAAATGCCTCGTCAGATCCCGGAACCTTTGCCTGACGGGCAATCTGAAGTGCAATCTCATTGTGTGGAAGACCAGACCCTGAGAAGATAGGCAGTTTCTGTCCACGAACAAGAGTATTTGTCAGATCAATAGTTGAAATACCGGTCTGAATAAACTGACGTGGAGAACCACGTGCCCATGGATTAATTGCAGCACCAGTAATCTCAAGTCGTTTTTCTGGAACAATATCAGGACCGCCATCCTTTGGCTTACCAGCACCGGAAAGGATACGTCCAAGCATATCTTTTCCGACCGGCATCTTGATAGTCTCTCCGGTAAAACGAACTCCGGTATCCTTACCAATACCTGTTGTAGTCTCAAATACCTGAACAACGACAATATCATCTGATGTATCAAGCACCTGACCACGCTTTTCAGTGCCATCGGCAAGTACAAGGTTTACAAGTTCCTGGTAACCAACAGGCTCTGTCTTCTCAACAAAGACCAATGGACCTGCAACCTGTGAAATCGTCCGATATTCCTTCATTAGATTCCCTCCCTGATTTTTCCAAATTCAGCTTCAATTGCAGTTTGAATATCAGAAAGTTCACTCTCATATTCCTTGACGTACTTAATCTGTGCAAGTCCGTTTTTGGCTTTGAGGTTGACAATACTGCCGACAAGAACACCAGATTTTAAGGCTGAATATGCCTGATCTGAATATGACTTGATAGTCTTCATCAGATTAAACTGTTTCTTCATGTCACAAAAAGTATCAACTGCATCAAATGCATTTTGCTGAAGGAATATTTCACGAAGCATACGGGCAACTTCGATTGTTATCTGCTGCTCATCAGGAAGAGCATCTGATCCTACAAGCTGCACAATTTCCTGAAGTTCTGCTTCCTTTTGAAGCACTTCCATTGCCCATGTACGAAGCGGGTTCCACTCAGGTGAAACTTTTTCATCATAATATGGCCCAAGTGAGTCAAGATATAATGAATATGAGTTTAACCAGTTGATAGCCGGGAAGTGACGACGCTGTGAAAGTTTTGCATCAAGAGCCCAGAAACACTTGACGATACGAAGAGTATTCTGAGTAACAGGCTCTGAGAAATCACCACCAGGTGGGGAAACTGCTCCAATAACTGTGATTGAACCAAAGTTCTTGTTAAGAGTCTCTACACGGCCAGCACGCTCATAGAACTCTGAAAGTCTTGCTGCAAGGTATGCCGGATATCCTTCCTCACCAGGCATTTCTTCAAGACGTGATGAAATTTCACGCATTGCTTCAGCCCATCTTGAGGTTGAATCTGCCATTAAAGAGACATCATACCCCATATCACGGAAGTACTCTGCGATAGTGATACCTGTATAAACAGATGCTTCACGGGCAGCTACAGGCATATTAGAGGTATTTGCAATAAGCACAGTCCTCTCCATGAGTGGCTTTCCGGTTTTTGGGTCTTCAAGTTCAGGGAACTCGGTAAGCACCTCAGTCATCTCGTTACCACGTTCACCGCAACCAATGTACACGACTATCTCTGCATCAGACCACTTTGCAAGTGCCTGCTGGGTAACAGTCTTACCTGATCCAAAAGGACCTGGAATTGCTGCGGTTCCTCCCTTTGCAACCGGGAAGAGAGTATCAAGAATACGCTGACCGGTGATTAAAGGAATATCAGGATTCAACTTTTCAGTAACCGGACGTGGTTTTCGAACCGGCCATTTCTGAAGCATTGTAATCTCAGTTCCATCTTCAAGAATACAGACGACTTCATCAATTGTAAATGAACCTGACTTAATCTCTTTAATCTTACCAGAGATCATTGGTGGAATCATTATCTTATGGACAATATTGGTCTCCTGGACCTCTCCAATAATTGTTCCACCAACTACTGAATCACCAACCTTTGCTACAGGTTTAAATTCCCACTTTTTGTCGTGAGATAAACCAGGAGCTGTAACTCCACGCTCAATGAAATTACCCATCTTTTCGACAAGAACCTCAAGAGGACGCTGAATACCATCATAAATACTTGTAAGTAATCCAGGTCCAAGTTCAACGGAGAGTGACAGGCCAGTATTTTCCACCGGTTCTCCCGGCTTTATTCCGGAGGTGTCTTCATAAACCTGGATGATTACATTATCACCCTTGATCTTGATGACCTCCCCCATCAGCTGCTCATCCCCGACCTTTACCA
>CAYSSW010000016.1:0-38479 GCA_964434005.1 uncultured Methanospirillum sp. | reverse complement strand
TGTCCTCTTGGTGCACTGGAGGCGATTAAGGAATGAAACAGAAATATGATATGTTAATTGTCGGTGGAGGCCCTGCCGGTGCTTTTGCAGCAAAAACCGCAGCAGAGAAAGGTCTTTCAGTGCTGATGGTCGAGAAAAGACCGGCAATTGGAGCACCTGTCCGCTGTGCTGAGGGAATAGGCAAAGAACTTCTTAAAGGTTTTTTAGAACCTGATCCTCAGTGGATTTCAGCTGAAATTGAAAAGGCTGACATCTATGCACCTGATGGTTTCAAGATGGCCTTAAATCCTGAAAAGTCTGGTGCAGAAGTCGGTTATGTACTCAACCGAAAGATCTTTGATCGTGAGCTTGTCTGGCAGGCAGCAGGTGCCGGTGCAGAAGTTCAGGTAAAAACTCGTGCAATTGCTCCAATATTGGAAAATGGGCAGATAAGGGGTGCAATGCTTGAATACAATGGTCAGGTCAGTGAAATTCAAGCTGATGTAACAATTGCAGCCGATGGTGTTGAGTCAAAGTTTACCCGCTGGTGTGGAATTGACACAACGGTTCCATTACGCGAGATGGAAACTTGTGCCCAATATTTAATGACCGGAATTGACATTGATCCCCACGCAACAGAATTCTTCACTGGAAATCAGATAGCTCCTGCCGGATATGTCTGGATCTTTCCAAAAGGGGAGAAGACAGCAAATGTTGGTATTGGAATTGGTGGAGATAAAAGCCGTCAGGGAAATCGCGCAAAAGATTATCTTGATAAATTTTGTAAACGTATGTTTCCGGATGGAAAGGCAATTGAATTAATTGTTGGTGGAGTTTCAATCTGCCGTCCACTTGAATGCACAGTTGCAAACAACTTACTTGTTGCTGGTGATGCAGCAAGAGTATCTGATCCTTTAACCGGTGGTGGAATTTACAATGCTCTTTACACCGGAAAACTTGCAGCAGAAGTTGCAGTAGATGCAATTTCAAAAGGGAACACCTCAAAAGATGCTCTTATGACATATGATAACACCTGGAGAGCATCTAAACTTGGAAAAGCTCTTGAAAGAAATTATCAGATAAAAGAAATCTTCACAACTCTTAGTGATAATGAACTCAATTCAATCATTCATTCTGCATCTACAATGAATATGGAAGATTTCAACACCTTAACTCTCATCAAAAAAATTGTTGCTGCAAATCCAAAGATTGCATTAAAACTTGGAAAAGTCGAACTTAAGAACCTTCTTGGTTCAATCTAATTTTCTTTTTTGTAGTTATGATTTTTGGAGTCGATGAAGCCGGAAAAGGATCAGTTTTAGGTCCGATGGTCATCGGCTGTGTCGGAAGCGAAGACGAAACTGTTCTTACACAGAAGGTAATCGGACTTCGCGATTCAAAAAAACTAACCAAAAAGAGACGTGAAATTCTTTTTGAAGAGATTACAGGGTCATTTCCATATAATACGGTAGTTCTCTCTGCCCTTGATATAGATACTCTCCGAAAAGCGATGACCATGAATGAAATTGTTGCTAATGCTCATGCAAAAGTAGCAGAGATTGCAGCAGATACTGTTTACTTTGATGCATGTGATGTAAATGAGAATCGATATAAAACTGAAATGGAGATTCTTCTTAATGCGAAGGGAAAAGATGTCAATGTTGTTGCAAAGCACCGAGCTGATTCACTCTTTCCTGTAGTCTCCGCTGCTTCAATTGTAGCAAAAGTAACACGGGATAGGGCAATAGAAGAATTATACTCAGAATATGGTGATTTTGGCAGTGGTTACCCATCAGATCATTTTACCATTGAGTTTCTGGGCAACTGGATAAAAGAACATAATAATCCGCCGGATATTGCAAGATGGAGTTGGGAAACTGTGAAAAATATATCCAAAAGTTGTCAACAGAAAAGTCTGATGGATTTTTAGAGGATTTTTATGAGAATTAAGTTACTATTCATCCCTGTATATAAAACCATAAATAATTGATCCACATGAAGATCATAATTGCCGGAACAGGTGATATTTACAACAGTTGTAGGATTAAAACTCAGGTAAGGATCTCCTGATTGTAACTGTGTTTAACACAATTTTACTGGATAGAACTGTCCAAATAATGGATGATACCGTTACCCTGTATTTTCAACATATAAGTGGGTTATCATCGATGACTGCCTGAATACCCGGAATTTGGCCTAATACTGAAGATATAGATATGAATCAACTCTTCTAAAAGCCCAATTATACCATATTAATTTAAAGAATAATCGGATCTCTTTATTATCAGTATAAATCGTATGGCAGACCGGAGAACAAGCAATTTCTGAATTGAAAGAATATCAGAATTATATAAAAAGTAACTAATGGCTTTACCAAAAATAATTGGTTAATTGTCAAAAAAAATAATCAATCAATAATCACATATCTATTATTTCTATTAGCACCAACATTATTGCAGAATATGGATTGGTTATTAGTTTTTCTTGCGGCACTTGCAGCATATCTTGCTGTCGCTGCTGTCTTGAACACATACAAAATTCTCCCCCATAATATTGTATTTTACGGCCCAATACTTGGAATAAAAACTGAATCAACAAATTTTTTTGATTGGTTTAAAAAATTTTCAAGGCCACTTCGATGGTATGGAAACATCGGAATACTGATGGTAATTGTTATATCTGTCCTAATGGTTGTAATGCTCATCCTATCAGTAGATATTACAATGATGGTAAAGCCGGAACCTGGTGCAATTCATAAACCACAAAATCTCTTTCTGATACCTGGCGTCAATGAATTCGTTCCTTCAACAATTGCTGTATGGGTTGCCTTCATTATGACTCTTGTTGTGCATGAATTCGGACATGGAATCTTATGTCGGATTGAAAACATCGCTGTCAAAAGTATGGGTGTTCTTTTTCTTATAATTCCAATTGGAGCCTTTGTAGAGCCTAATGAAGAAGAAGTCAATAAATCGCCGTCTTTTGCAAAGATGAGAATGTATGGTGCCGGAATTATGAATAATATGGTGACCGGGATTATCTGCTTCTCACTTATGATATTCATGATAGGCTTTGCAGTCCCAACAAACGAGCCGGTGGTTGTCGGTGTTTACCAAAACTTTTCAGCGGATTCAGCAAATGTGTCGATTCCATCCATCCTTCGAACAATCGAAGGCGCATCTGTATCAACAGTAGATGATGTCGGAATAATAATGAATAATACAGCTCCTGGCGACACAATACGTGTTGGTTTTGAAAAAGATAATGCAATAACAGAATATGATTTAACACTTTCAGAGTGGCCTGAACAATTTAGCAACCAGACAAGTGGATTTATGGGAATCTATTATTATGATGGAAACCGGGTGATATCCGCTGTTCAACATCTATTCTCACCGCTTGGATTTTTCTATCTGATATCGGTGCCCTTTAATCCCTCAATGGAAGGACAGTCCCTTAAAATCCTTGGATTTGATCTGGTAGATACATCATATTATAGTGTACCATTCCCCGGATACTGGGAACTCCTACACCTATTTTTCTGGGGAGGATTCATCAATTTCGCAGCTGGTCTTTTTAATGCACTTCCTATGCTTCCACTTGACGGAGGACTAATCTTTAAGGAAGGTGTAGAAAGACTGCTTGCCAGAAGGAACCTTGAAAAATATGCCTCACAGATAGTTGGAATGACATCCTCTATGATGCTTGTTCTGCTAATAGCACTCCTGACTCTACCATATCTCCTGCATTTATAATTTTTTATCTTTTCTTTAGAAGATGAAACCAATAGAAATGAGATTAATCATTTACAGTTATAATTCGAAGGTAAATGCCATACATAACAGCAAAATGTAAAAAGTAACAAAAAGGAAAAAAATTAACAGACCCGTGGGACGGGATCTCCAAGAGGTGTCTCAATAAATCTCTCTCCTCCAGCGGCAGTTTCCATAATAACTCCCTTTCCGGAGACAACAGTTCCAATTATTACTGCATCATGACCATATTTATTTTTGCGAATTGCTTTTAAGATGTTTTCTGCATCTTCGGCCGGGACACCCATAATAACCTTACCTTCATTTGCAACCTCTAATGGATCAATACCTAAAAGATCAGATGCATTCCGAACAGTATTCCTGATTGGAAGATCTTCTTCAGAAATCCTGACCTGAACTCCTCCCTTCTTCGCCATCTCATTAATAGCACTTGCAAAACCACCACGCGTCGGATCCTTCATCGCATGGATACTGCCAGCATTCATCGCCTCATGTACAAGTTTATTTAATGGAGCAACATCAGATAAAATCTGATCTGCAAACTCAAACTCTTCACGGCTTGCAAGCACAGCAAAACCATGATCACCAAGCGTTCCGGATGAAATGATAGCATCCCCTTCTATAAGCCCGTTATCGCGAACAATATTAGTTGCAGTTCCAATCCCTGCGGTATTAATCACAATCGAATCAAGCGAACCTTTCTCCATAACCTTTGTGTCCCCTGTTACAAGGGCAACACCGGCTTCAGTCAGAGCATCATCCATAGACTTAATAATACGTTCAAGAATGGAGAATTCAAGTCCCTCTTCAAGCACCATACCACAGGTTATAGCTATAGGATTTCCTCCCATCATCGTAACATCATTAACAGTTCCACAGACAGAAATCCTGCCAATATCTCCGCCGGGGAAGAAAAGCGGACGCACAATATGAGAATCGGTCGTAAAAACAATTTGAGAATTTCCAACCGGAATCACAGCTCCATCATCAAGTGCTTCAAGTCCTATACCGCCGGCGTTTTTATTGGTGATTCTTGACACAATATCAATAACCTCACCCATAACTTCTCCACCGGCTCCATGTAACATAGATACTTTCATTTAATCAGTCTCAATTTCAATATTGGTTACTCTAATCTCTCTGCCATGTTCAATATTTGGAAGTGCTCCACAATTCGGACAGACATAAATTTCATTACCTTTATATCCACAAGGACATGAGGTCTCTGGATGAACAGTATTGCATTTTAATACAACTCCTTCAAAAACCGGATCGTCTTCAACAATTGTATAAAATAAAAATTCAACCTGTTCAGGGTTTACCATAGAGAGTTCGCCTACATCAACATATACAGTAATCACTTTCTTTGCCTTATTCTCCTTTGCCGCAACACCTGCTGTCATGGCAATATCATACGCAATTCCATACTCATGCATTTTTGGTAACAAATATTGTCGCCAATCTGGTTAAAGATATACGAATTAGTTATCTCTTTGCTTTCGATAATTAATAGCATATGAAATCAAAGAGACAGCCACTATAACAATCAAAATTACAACTACAAGATACCACAGATTCACATCAAGATATTCCTGAAGGGCAAATGACGAATAAGCTATAAAAAAACTACCAATAGTAGAACCTGCCAAAACGGCAAAAAATATTCTGATAGGTTTAATTCCGGCTATCTTCCCGATGATAGATCCATTCGCTGCTCCTGTGCCCTGAAATGGAATAAAAACAAAAATTACAAGTCCAATAGTGCAGAGGCGCTCAATTAATGGATGGCACTTCAAAAAATTATGTCCATGTCTCATAACACTCTCAATCCAGGGACCAAGAAGTGGAAGCCGGCAGACAAGTTCAAAATTCCATAACATGAACATACAACACGCAAGATCTACCATAACAATTGAAACAGCAGTAAGCACCCAGTCAACACCAAGTCCTACAGAAAATGGTATTATTGTCTCCCGACCAGCTGGTGGAACAAAATATAAGAGGAGCAGTCCGCCAAACTGGAGAAAGAGATCATAGGGCAAAATCATGTAGGGCACAATGAACATATACCCAAAAATAAAAACAAATGGGATTATTAACTTGAAAAAACGGTCAATAATAGGAGAGAAATAAATCTTCTCACTCTTACTGCCCCCTATAGTTTTTGGATATTTCATCTATATTCCTAACCTATTAGAACGCTTTGCATATTTAGAAGATCATCAATCAAAGAAAATTCCCCGGTTATCAACCGCAGTAGTAATTGCAATTTTAAGACCAAGCGGTGTCAGTATTGATTCAACAGCATCTACCGGTTCATCAGTGATTATTACAATTGATGGCCCGACTGAACTCATGCCAGCAAACTGGAATCCCGCTTTTCTCAAATTATGAATGTATTGATAGATCTCAAAGGAATGATGCTCAATTTCTGCACGTTTTGAGCCTCTAAACTCAATTTCCCAGATAATATCACCCATCTTTGCAATATTACCCCGTTGAAGAGCAGGAATAAAGTCCATAAGCACACAATATGCCTTCTGTTCGCGGTCACGGTAATCAAGTATTCTTGCCTTATTCATCAGAAGAGCAAACTCCTCCTCACCGGCAGATGAGATATCTGTTGATGGAATAACAATGTAGACCTTCTTGCCTTCTGCAAAAGAGTGCTGATAAACAATTGTAAGGTCATCGCCCATGACAGCCATACCACCCTTGAGTGTAACAGCAGGCCCGACACCGGTTTCAAAACCATAAATAACCTTATTGTCATCAGTCTCCTCAACATAGTTATTCCCGACTAAAAACCTTAAATCATCATCAGAGAGAGGAGAGCCTACCGCTTTATTAAGAGCAACTGCAAGTGTGATGAGAATTGTACAGGTTGTTCCAAGACCTACATGAGGAGAGGAATGATCAATTGCAGCAACATCAAATCCACCCGTGTAATTAACAGCCTTTGAAAAGACCGAAATAAAATGCCTGATCAATTCAGGACGTCCATAATTGATCTTAATTGCAGAAGTTGTGCATTTAACAGATACATGTGAATAGATCTTAAGGGCAAATCCTATTGCTCCACCTCCGGGATGTCCTGGTGCAAATCTATTCATATCAAGAACAGATAGATGAATCCTTCCCGGTGCAGATACAGATACTGTATCAGGTGATGGAACTAAATCATATTCTTTTTTACGTCCAGGAAAATTTACATTAATATTTTCACCCGGATTAAACGATGAAAATTCATATTCGACGAGATCAAGATCTCCGCCGCGGATTTTAAGGGTACTCATTCTGTCCTCCTGTCAAAGAAGATGTTTTTCCCTGAAATACTTAATGGAATAGCATATGCGGTTGTACAACCCTCAAGAAGCCCGGCGACAATTGCACCGGTTCCTCCTGAAAAGAGAATCCTATTATCAATATTATGAATCTGTGCAGTTTTAACAGCAGAACCGACAGCTATACCTAGATCAGTAAGTCTGATTGCACAGACAGGGCCTTTATATTTAGAATCCTTTCCTTCACGTTTACTAAAGGCCTCTATCATCTCCATGCAGGTATCATAGCCACATCCTCCACAATTAAGGCCGGCAGTTACATTTCCACGGCATCCTATGAGAAGCACTAAGTCAGAATTTGCAATATTATCAGCATCCCGAAGATAAAACTCCATTCCAAACTTTTCTGAACAACTCTTAAGAGTATTGGCAAGGGAAAGGCATTCATTCTTTAAAAGAATTCGAGTAACAATAGTATTTACTCCCTTACCCTTCGGTGCAGTAATTGCAGCAGCCTCCATAAGTTTTGCAACAATTAATACAGCATCTGGTGGATTATCCATACCAGAAATTAGGGTTATATCAGATATATCTATCGAAATACTGAACTTTCTCAACCCTTACCTGACATGGGTATGCTGGTTGATGTAAGCAAGAATTGCATTGTATGCATTCTCTGATCCTGAATATGCCTCCTGTCTTGCAGGATCTGGTTCTGCAAGCGCACGGTTTTTCATATCTTCATATTCCTGAAGTAGAAAGTTAATGTAAAGATAGAGATCATCCATCTGATCCTGAAATTTTGTGAGCGCCAAACCACATGCTCTATCCCATCCTTGTTTTGCATAATCTGAAAGGTTATATTTTGTCGGACTATGTTTCATCTCAACAAGCATATCAAGCATTTCATCAGGACTGATTGTTCCTTTCTTCTTCTTAAACATCGTCAATATCTGCCCGAAAAACTCCTCCCATTCTTCAAACCACCGATTTTCATAAACTTTCGGATAGTCTTCATCAGGAGACGGAATTCTTTTTATCAAGACTTTTGAGATTTCAGAATCAAAGCCTTCAATAACCTGAGGAAATGACAAATTAATACCAAGACATCCGCTATCATCACGTTTATATGTATATATCAGAGAATATGGAATCTCAACATAGTCTCCGGATTTGATTTTTATTAGTATCCGGGTATTAGTTGCATACATTGTGCAGATATTCATCTCGTTATTGTCAAACCAGATGTTAACCTTCTCTTTTGTCTTAACATTTTCAAAAGGTAAAAGTCCTTCACTTCCTCGCTGAATGCCTTCAATTAATAGAAGTTCATCCTCTTCATTCTGAAGTTCATGTTTCTTTCGAATAATCTCTTCCTGATACTCTTTTACAAGTTTATTAAGATAATTGACCCATGCTTTTGCCCATTTTGGATCTTCACGGGGAGCAATCACATTACCTTCCTTTTTTTGGAGGGCATAAAAGTTTAGACGAATATACTCCTCTTTCTCACTAAAAAAACGTAGTGGAGTATTACACCGGATACTAACCTTATATCGATCCACAACTGATATCTCATGAATATTTTCAAATGAGAGATATAACAGTTCTTTCTTCTGATTCAGGGCAATAATCCGCTGTGTTGTCACAAAAAATCTTGAGATATATCTCTGCTTTAAAGTAAAAAATATGGCCACAACGGTCTTCTTTTTGACAACTTCCCCTTCTTCTAATTTTACTGACATAGATTGAGAAACTACAGTTAATTCTCTTATAGATTGTATTCACTGATATATAATCAGGGATTATTGAAGATTAGATTGTTACATGGTAATACTCAATTAGTTATAGTAACCAATAGTTATTTGGACAATATGACATTTAGAAAAATATCTGATAACATCTTTTCGGTTGGTTCTATTGACTTTGACAGGATTCTTTTTGATGAATTTGTGGCTCTTCCTGATGGAACCTCATATAACAGTTATTTGGTCAAAGGAAGTGAGAAGACAGCATTAATCGATACAGATAACCCATCCAAACAAGAAGACTTTATCTCAAATTTAATAAGACTAAAAGTAGACAAAATTGATTATATCGTCATCAACCATGCCGAACAGGATCATTCAGGTTGTCTCCCGTTGATGCTAGAAATTTTCCCAGGTGCCAAGGTATTATGCTCGGATAAATGCATTGATCTCTTAAAAAAACTTCTTGATGTTCCTCCTGAAAGATGCACGGCGGTAAAAGACGGAGATACCATATCACTTGGCGATAAGACGCTTGAATTTATTGAGACACCTTTTGTTCACTGGCCTGAGACTATCTGTACATATTGCAAAGAGGAGGAGATTCTGTTCTCTTGTGATTTCTTTGGTGCGCATTATGCAACCTCTGATCTGATAGCAACAGATTTTGTAAGACTTGAGCCTCTTGCAAAGCGTTATTATGCAGAATTAATGATGTCATTTCGTGGAAGTGTAAAAGCTAATATAGAAAAAATCAAAGGAAAAAAAATATCCCTCATTGCACCTTCACATGGACCTGTAATTAATGCTTCATGGATAATTGACAAATATCTTGAATGGTCTGGTGATAATGTAAAAAATATGGTTATTATCCCTTATGTATCAATGCATAAAAGCACCGAAATTATGGTTAACATGCTTGCAGGCCTTCTTATGGATAAAGGAGTGGGAGTCAGACCATACAGGGTTACAAACACTGAGGCTGGTGTTCTTGCAATGGAACTTGTGGATGCAGCAACAGTTATCTTTGCAACTCCTACAGTAATATTTGGTCCGCATCCATCAATTATATCTTCAATATATCTTGCAAATCTTTTAAGGCCAAAAACAAAATATGTTTCTGTTATCGGTTCATATGGTTGGGGCACGACAACTGTTGATACAATTAAAAAAATGATTCCAAATATAAAAGCAGAATTTTTACCAGAGGTCTATCAGATTGGAGCACCTGGTGAGAAGACAAGAACTGATTTAGATGCCCTTGCAACTCTTATAGCAGAGAAACATAAGACTAATCCTCAAGTTACTTAAATGAAACAGATTGCAATTTATGGTAAGGGTGGAATTGGGAAATCTACAACCTCTTCAAATCTGTCATCAGCTCTTGCAGAGAAGGGTCTCTCAGTTATGCAGATTGGCTGTGATCCAAAAAGAGACAGTACAAGAATGCTTATGGGTGGCAGGCTTATCCCAACCGTGCTGGACAGAATTCGTGAAAATGGTGAGGAGAATATCAAAGTGGATGATATTGTCTTTACCGGAGAGAATAATATAAAATGTGTCGAAGCAGGTGGCCCTGATCCAGGTGTCGGCTGTGCAGGACGCGGTATTATTGCTACCTTCCAGATGCTTGAAAAATTAGAGGCATTGCATGGTGATGTAATCCTTTATGATGTGCTTGGCGATGTTGTCTGTGGAGGTTTTGCAATGCCGATGAGAAAAGGATATGCCCAGGAGATATATCTTGTCACATCCGGAGAACTTATGGCATTATATGCTGCCAATAACATCTGCAAGGCAATTTCTAGGATTACCCAGAATTCAAAGCAGGTATGTAGACTTGGCGGAGTTATATGCAATTCAAGAAACCTGAAAAAAGAGAAAGAACTTGTCGCAGAATTTGCAAAAAATGTCGGATCAAAACTTATTGCATTCATCCCACGTGATGAGATTGTCCAGCACGCAGAATTGCACTCACAGACTGTTATATCTTATAAACCTGATTCAAATCAGGCTGCCTGTTATAGAACTCTTGCAACATCAATTCTTGACAATAATGAGTTTGTAATTCCGACTTCAATGGAGATTGCAGATCTCGAAAATCTGGCAAGAAATTATTTGTAAGTACTTAAAAAAAACTATTTTTCTGAAAGTGATTTAGATAAAATTCAGCCCTAAATTTTCAATATTTTTCAATAATTATTACCAATTTGTTTTATCCATCTTAGTTTATAAAAATCTTTTTCACTTTCACCCTGCAAATTTGAGGTTTATATACCCTCCGGAGCTACTTTTATTCAGCACAGGACTGATAAAAATGTTAGAAAAAGCAGGCTATATGGAAATGAATCGTGCAGTTACAATAGATGAACATGGAAACCCAAATAGAAGTGTCGCAGTTACAATTGAAGGAAGGAGGTATGGTATACTAATCGATGAACTGAAATCTGCCCTTCGAGGAATCGTATCTGCAAGAGTTTTTAGATTACAGATAAACTGGAAGCAATATGTAAGTACTACCGCCGGAATCGTCTATCTCTCAAACTCAAGGAAAGCGTTAAATTTTGAATTTATTGATGGAGGTAAGTTTACAGTATCTTTAACCTCATTAAAATCCCTTATAAATCAAAGATCAACTTATGCACCGATTGCAAGGCTTCCACTAAGCAGTGTCATGAAGATACATCCACCGGTAAGATCATCATTTGCCGATACTGGTCAAAAAGCAATTGTTGCATAAGGGCAGAGGGCAAAACCATAATTTTAATTTCTTTTACCCGAAATATAACAGTTGTTTCCAGTAGTAGTGATCTAAAAGCTGTCCATTATTTATTATTTATGCAATAACGAATAGCCTTGAAAAATCTGCAGGAAATTTTCGGATATACCAATTATATGAATCGGAGTAAAGTGTTAATATGGAAAGAACCCTTGGATTTAAAGAGCGAAGATATATTGAAGAATTAAGAATTTTGACTAAATCTACTGCATTTGATTGTGTTATCGATGATAAATTTGACCGGATTATTTATGTCATAAAGGAGGGTGATATGGGCTATGCGATAGGTAAAAAAGGAGAAAACATACGACGCCTTCAGAATGTGCTTGGAAAAAAGGTTGAGATGGTCGAATACTCATCAAAGATTGAAGATTTTCTCATCAATATCTTCAGGCCTGCACAGATTGTCAAAGTAATTGCTGATGAGCCTCAAAAAAAGATAAACACAGTAGTAGCTTCTCGAAGTGATGTAGGGATTGCAATTGGTAAAGGTGGATGTACAATTGAAAAAGCGCGCTCACTTATAAAACGTTTCTTTGGATATGATATCGGAGAGGTTCAGATAATGGGGGAGGAGAAAAGTGACTGATTCAAAAGTTCTTGAAGAATTATGGACTGTAATAACAGATCATGCAAATCTTTCTCCTGATAAGTCATACACAGCAAAGATCTTAAAACACCGGAAAGGAATTGATAAATCGCTTGAAAAACTTGGTGAAGAGACAACCGAATATATCCTTGCAGTAAAAAACGAGAAAAAAGAGGATATTGTCTATGAAGGAGCTGATGTTATCTATCATTTTTTGTTGACGTTAAAAGCTGCTGGAATTACTCCATCTGAAATTTATCAGGAACTTGAACGAAGAAGAAAATAGAGAGAAAATTGAAAAGAGTAATTGGGAAGAGATTACCAATTATCCCTTCATTTTTCGGTTGTGAATAGATCGCTATTTTTAACAATTCTTAAAAGTCCACATCTGACAGTAGTATCAAGCCATCCATAATAATAACTAAAGTCCCCAAGTGCCGAAACTGATCGTTCATCTCTTTTATATTCTTTACCTGAAATAAGTCCTCCGGCTGTATATTTAAGAATAAAGTTGGAGACTGCAAATGCAGGAGACCCTGATGAGGCAACTGGAATAACTGAACAAATGGCAGATTCAAGCATCCGTTCATATCTATTCATCTTTTCAGACAATGCAATCTCCTGTCCTAAAATCAAGTTTTCATCATGAAAATCAAGGGATTCACTATTTAATTCATAAAATCCAAGATATTTTCCGGCATCCATCCACCCATGAGCATAGACAAGGGCTGCGTATCTGTTTACTCTGTCATTTCGGTTTGAAAAGACCGATGCATCAAGAAAATACGAATCTATCATCTCACAGATCTCAAAAGAGATACTATCTAATAATGATTTTTTTGGAAAAGGAGTTGGAATTCGAGATTCAAATGTGGATATAAGTTGATTGGAATATTCATCGGTGGTCATTGGTGTTCAACCCTGCAAAAAGAGTGAGATACTCTTCCTCCATCGGATGAAGGTTTCCTGGTACGATTAATATGTGAAGAGGGCCACCAAAATCACTTTTTTTCATAACTTCTGAATCACCGGCAATAACAACAGGAGCCTTCGAACCCGCCCTTGCAATTCCAACATATAATGGAATTGAAAACTCAAGTTTTTTTGAAATCTCTTCAAGAATCTCAACTGCTTCAGCAACACTCATAAACCTGTTTGGCTGGATGTCAAGATACACAAGAGTATGAAGATTTAACCTTTGATTCTCATGAATAATCTCACCTGATGTCAATGGAAACCAGTGTTTTGATGGATATGGAACAGAACATGACTTTCCAAACCGGTAGTTTTGAAGTCCGGAAAGTCCACAGACAGCACTGACAATAGATGAACCATGAATTATAACAGTTTTAACCCCTGCTTGTTCTGCTCTAATTCTAAGATCCATATGTGTTGTGGAAACCATTGGATCTCCTCCGGTGAGGAAACATACATCCTCTTTCCCGGCAGTTTTAATAAAAAAGTCCGGATATTGCTCAACATCTTCGCGGGCAAGTACTTTTATTTCCTTCTGGTAATGCTCTGAAAGTTCTTCAAAAGAAGTGCCAATAAGTCTTGAAGTATATCCATCAATCACTACAAGAGAAGCATTTTTTATTATCTCATGGCCTTTTACTGAAATATCATTTATATCAAAAAGTCCAAGACCTACAAAATACAACATTTTTAAGGCTCAATTAAGGCTCAAAGATGATCTTCCCATCATTAAGGTTGAAATGTTTCCAGTTCATCGATAGACCAAATCCGCCCTGAATTCTCATACTGTTTCCAACATCATCATTTTTAATCTCAACTACCATATTCATAAGTTGTTTAATGATGCTGATGGTTTTTGCATCAAATGATTCGTTATTTATTAAAAAGATACCAATTGATCCTATTTTTTTAAGTTTTGATGAAACTACATGCAGGAAATGATATACAACATCTACCTTTCTAAACATTAGAAGTGATGTAAGTGAAAGAACGCAATATCTTATTGGAGTCGGGAACATCTGATTTGGATCATCGGTGAACTCACCTTTCATGATATCTTCAGTTAACTGAGAGAACTTTATATCCATCCCGGTCAGATCATTTGGACTAGTAATATACTTCAATTTGGTCGTTTCAATCTGTTCACCAGATGATCCTTTACTGATTGCATCAATTATTCCGATGTGGTCCATTGGAAATCCTAATGCTGAAAAATTACTATTAAGTTCAACCGCCTGATTTTCAAGCGATAAAACCAGCATATACTCTCCTCTTTGAGGTCTGGACAAAATAGATGCCACAAGTTCACCATCTGAAAAAGCAGGTGCAGATACGAGTATATTTGTTCCTGGATTAACACCTCCTGCTTTGGAATCTATTGCATCTATGCTGGTAAGATATTTGTACATTTTCATTAACTTATCAACGTATCATCATATTAAATTCTTTATATGTTTCTGCTACAAATCTGATCATTTTATTTTATGCAGAGATGTATGATATATGGAATTTTTCGTAAATGAAAATCATGAGGCAGGGAATGATATATCAGTTATATGGATGGCATCTTTTACGTACTTTACGATATATCCCTAAGTATCTCTGTTTCATGATCTCCGAAGATGAGATGAAACAGAATCCTGAAAAGCTTCTCTTGGTCATAAAATACTGTTTGGAGATTTCTGATGACGTTGCTATGCGCCATCCTGACTGTGAACCAATTGAAGGAATAACGATTCATATTTCAACTCCAAAAACGATAATTGAACCTGATTACCTCCCGGCGATCAGAAAGATCAGATCAATTGGACGTCTTTATCTTCATTATGGTGATACTGAAGAAAAATGTGGGGACGGACTGCCAATAGTAGTTGCAATTGGCAAATCTGGACGAAATGAGATTGTAGATGCAATAAAACTGATGGCAGATGAAGAAATATCACCCGAAAAAATCACCGAAGAAACAATCGAAAAACATCTGATTTTTAAGCATACCCCCGATTTTGTTATTAAAACCGGTGGAGATCACCTTGTGGATTTTCTTATCTGGCAGTCAGTTTACTCAGAGCTTTTCTTTTCAGATCTAAACTGGCCTTCAATTAGAAAAGTTGATCTTATCAGAGCATTTAGAGATTATCAGTCAAGAGTTAGAAGATTTGGCGCCTAATCAGGCCCCGTTAATAAGATCTTTCATTTTTATCATGGATATCAGTTTTACATCAACAGAGTTGAGAAGAGCCTCTGCTCCCTGCTCTCTGTCAACAACAGTTATAACTGTATCAATAATACCTCCAACAGCTCTGATGCATTCAATGCCATAAATACAAGAGCCTCCTGAAGTTGTAACATCTTCAATTAAAAGCACTTTTTTACCTTTCATGTCCCCAATTACAGGATTTTCAATTCCGTGATCCTTTTTATCTTTTCTGATAATTGAATATGGGCGCGATGATTCAAGAGAAACTGCAACTGCAAGAGGGACAGCGCCAACAGCAACTCCTGCAATTCTCTCCCAGGTATTCAGATCAATATCCGTACATGCCATTTCTGCAATGCTTTTTAATATCTCCGGATGAGTAATTGCATCTTTAATATTAATGTATACATTACTCTTTTTCCCAGATGCAAGTGTGAATTCTCCAAATTGGATTGCTCCATAATTGATAAGTTCTTCTTTTAAGTTGTTGTTTACCATGGTACATCCTTTACTCCTGCATAGTATCCAATAATGTTTACTGTTCGGTGAAGCAGGGGAGTTAGTATTAATAGTGTAATAATAATCGGGAGAGTGTATACTGTCATTACATAGGAAGAATCTGCAATCAACAGAAGGACAAGAGCTCCAATTAAGAAATCATACTGATCTACAAGTGGCCATTTCTCCCCTCTTGATATCCCTTTTCTTCTTTTAAAGAAACTTTTGATCATGTCCCCAAGAAGGGCACCTATTGGCAGGATGATAATTGAAATAGTAGTTTGATATGGCAGAAATGTTAGATATCCTGCATTTTGAAGCATAATTTCAAGACAACCAATCAGTCCGCCGGCTAATACTCCTCCGATAAATCCTGCCCATGTTTTTCCATCTCCAAGGATACGCCTGCCATCATGGTAGGTTTTTCCAAAATCCATTGGAATTCCACCGCCAACTGCTGCAGCAACTGAATTTGGCAGATATGCCGGGAGGAAAAGCCATACTGCTGAAACAATTATTATAAAGATACTGGAGATTATACTTATAATGTTAGATATTGTAATAATAATGGGTACTCACCCTTGTATGTATATAAGGTTTCAGGCACCATAAATATCACATGTTTGTGATATCAATATCGTAATCAATGTGAGTGATATAATGAATTTTCTGAAAAAAACCAAAAGTCTCTGCCCAAAATGTAAAAAGGTACTTGAGGCAGAATTATGTGAAAGTGATGGAAAGGTCTATATCAACAGAACCTGCCCGGAACATGGTTATTTTTCATACCTTTACTGGGATGATTACAATACCTGGAAACGCTTTGATTTATATGATAAAACCGGGTCTGGCCTTACGAATCCACAAAAGACTGTAACGACAAGTACCTGCCCAAATGATTGTGGTCTTTGTAATAATCATCATTCAAGCACACTTCTTGCAAATATAGATTTAACAAATAGATGTAATCTTGACTGTGCCTTTTGTTTTGCCAATGCAAGAGCATGTGGTTTTGTTTATGAACCTGAGTTTGATGAGATTAAGAAGATGCTTGAACTGCTTAAATCAGAAAAGCCTAATCCAACACCTGCAGTTCAATTTTCCGGCGGAGAACCAACACTTCGGGATGATCTGATAGATATTATCAAACTTGCAAAGTCAATTGGCTTTAAACAAGTTCAACTTGCAACAAATGGTATTAAAATTGCAAATGATATTAAATATGTTCAGCAGTTAAAAGATTCAGGTCTTTCAACTGTATATCTTCATTTTGACGGTGTTTCCAAAGAAACAAACAGTAAAATTAACCTTGATCTGAAGGCCGTTGAGAACTGTCGCAAAGTGAAACTTGGGATTGTGCTTGTTCCAACCATCATCAATACAAAAAATGATCATGAAATTGGTAAAATAATAGATTTTGCCATAAAAAATATCGAAATTATTCGTGGAATTAACTTCCAACCGGTTTCTTTTACCGGTGCTGCCAGTAATGATGAAATTAATCGTGAACGTATTACAATTCCAGTACTTCTTGATAAGATTGAAGAACAGACTAATGGGGCTCTTAAAAAGAGAAACTTTTACCCGGTTCCTTGTGTTGTCCCGGTAAGTGATTTTGTTGAGGCATATACTGGAAAGCCACAGATTAAATTTACCGCTCACCAGCATTGTGGGGCTGCAACTTATGGTTTTGTGAAGGATGGAGCAATTACTCCAATTAATTCTATGGTTGACGTGGATAATTTCCTGAATTCACTTGAAGAACTTGCCAAAAAACTTAACAATGCCAATGCGATTTCGAAGAAGATGATAGCAATTAATGGAATTCGTGAGATTTACAGTTCTATGAAACCAGTCAATAATGCAGGTAATTCAGAGATCTGGAATATTATTGCGAAAACATTAATCTCACATAATTTTGATGCTTTAAGGGAATTTCATTGGAATGCACTTTTTATTGGTACAATGCACTTCATGGACAACTTTAATTACGATACAGAGCGTGTATCACGATGCGCGATTCACTATGTTACTCCTGATATGACTCTTATTCCATTCTGTACCTATAACAGTGGACCTGTCTACCGTGAGAAGGTCTGGAAGAAGTTTTCAAAGGGAAGTATTGATAAAAAAGAATAATCAATAATCAAATAATACATTTTTGCCATGATAACAATCATTCCAAAGCCTACTGATATCCCTGCTGATAATTCTACTGTAATGGTTATGAACGAACTCAAAAAGGCTGGGGCTTCATATAAAGTTCGCTATCTTGAGACAATTGATCCTTTTTCATCTGATGTTTTGGGAGAGACTATCTGGGTTTGTGGTATCAGACAGAATGGGCAGAATCTTGAAACCCTTGAGGCACTTGAGCTTTCTAACAGGATTATCAACTCTCCAAAGGCAATTGTTACTTGTGCAAACAAGGTGATGACTACAACTCTTCTCTATAGAGATAAAGTCCCTACGCCTGAAACTTTCTTTACCGAGTCTTTAGAACTTGCTGCTGGATTTATCAACAGACATAAAAAAGTAGTATATAAACCGGTTTATGGTTTTGACGGCAATGGTATCCGACTGATAACAGATGTTTCAGATCTTAAGACAGAACAACCTCCTTATTATTTACAGGAATATATTCCAAATGATCGTGATTTTCGTGTTTTTGTAATTGATGGTAAGGCTGTTGGCGCAATTAAGCGGGTATCGGATAGTCTTACTCATAATATTCATCAGGGGGGTGCAGGGATTGCTGTTGAAATTGATACAGAGATGGCAGATATTGCAGGTCGCGCAGCGAAGAGTGCAGGTGTTGATTATGGTGGTGTTGATCTTTTAAGAGGAAAAGATGGCTACACAGTTCTTGAAGTAAATGGAACCCCAAACTGGCATTGTATGCAGGCACCAATCCCGAAATTTTTGGCATCATACCTTATAGAGCAGGCAAAGTGTGAGAGGGGGTAAGAACCTGATCTTTCTACGATATGATTCCTGATTGATGAGTAGGAAGTGAAAATACTTATTGCAATATATATGCAAGACTAATAGATACTGAATAACTATATCACTTATTGAAAATACTGGCTCTGTGGAAATCCTATTACTAACACTTGGCGGCATTTTTTATACAAATTTCATTATTCCTGACAAACAAATAAAAGTATACAAATATGCTTTGTATATAGAAGCAAGGCTGAAGAATTGACCACTTTTTAGACCTTTAGTAGGATCATTGAGACGGTAACTAATGAAGGTCTAAAAGAAGTATACTTTAAGTTCTGAAAAAAGGTATTAATTTCGTGGAATTAGGAAAGAAGTGATAAAAAATTTATACTCAAAAACCTATCCTCAATGTCAGAAAAAAAGTCGCTGTTTGATTTCTGTCGAACACTTTCCATATTTTCTGATAGATGGAATATGAATAGAGACACACATCTGTAAAAAACTAAAAATGACTACAAAAAAATATTAAAAATAATAATTAATTTCCGGATTCTATTTCTTTCAACGTCTTTTCGGCAAGATCCTGCATCCTTTCAGCCATTCTATCAACCGCAGGCCCTCCCATTTCTCGCATTGCCTTGGCAATAACATTTCCAAGAACAAAAATTGCATATTTATGCTCTAATTTGCTCCTGTGAACTTGTGCCGGTGTAATTCTGAGTGAATCATACTCTGAAAAATCGACATCAGGATTTATCTGCACAATATAATCTTTCACATCAATTAGCATCTGATGGAGCGATATTAATTCCTCCTTATGCATAAATTTCAACTACCCTATTATTATTGGCGGTAAAAAGATAAAGACCTCTCCCTGTCAGAAATGAATAAGTCTCATGTTAGCAGGTCTTCTAACTATTGTAGAAAAATTTCTGGCAGCAAGATAACTTACATTATAAAGAGAAAATCTATCAAGCAATTGCTGATTAATATCAGCATCAACAACTATCCCTTCAAAATGGTTATCATCCGTTGGTTCAATGTCCATTGTATCAATTCCCGGTTTATCTATGAATTCCCCATTTTTTCTGACAAACCTTATAGATCCATGATTCTTAATATCATTTATATGAAGAAAGATAGAACAGCCTGACTCCTGTTTTGGAGAAATTTCTTCTGATTCATCTGGTTTTACCAAAATCTCCTCTTCAACCTCTTCCATATCACCAGTTTCTTCTTCAGCATTAGGAGAGTTTTCAGTCTGTTCATAAACTTCAGGTAATTTTTGATATTCTGAAGAATTTGGCAATTTAAAGGGTTTTAAAGATTCAATAGAAATAGCATCAGACACATCCAAAGAAACATCCTCCGAACTCTCCATGGTCTCACGTATCTGTGATAGTTTTATCTCTTCATCCTCTTCATCGATTGAAGAAAGGAATTCTGATGCACGGCCTTCAAGCACATAACTAATAGGCACTTTATTCTTAAGAGATTTTAAAATCTCCTTCCTTGAAAGATCTTCAACAGACTCACCACGTGGAGAGTATGCCACAAAATCGATATCTGTAACCTCAAGAAGTTCTTTTAGGATAAGATCTCCGCCTCTGTCTCCATCAAGAAAGGCTGTTGCAGTCTTCTTACGACAAAATTGAATAATCGTATCAGAAACACTTGTCCCTTCAACTGCAATCGTATTTTTTATTCCTGCTTTTAAGAGATTAATAACATCTGCACGGCCTTCAACAACAATAATTGCATCAGAAGAATTAACATTTGGACCTGCCGGGGCATTATCTTCGCCAACGGTCTCAATTCTTTCCAAACGCTGGCTTTCCCTGACAGTTTCAATAATAGTATCAGGTTCAATACCCGGCTCTTCATACTCAAGAAGAAGTGCTTTTGCCCGTTCAATAATCTGATAACGCTTTGTAATCCGGACATCCTCTATCTTTTGAACATAGATTCTGGAAATACATGGACCAATTCTTGTCACGGTCTCCATTGCAGCTGCAATAATTGCAGTCTCAACTCTGTCAAGAGAGGTCGGCATCGTAACAGCACCAGTGGATTTACCAAATTTGCTATTTACCCTTGCATCAATTCGACCGATTTTTCCCTGACGTTGCAATTCGCGAAGTTCAAGTTCCGCGCCAAGAAGCCCTTCAATTTGTCCAAATATAGCCCCGACTACATCAGATCTTTCAACTACCCCATCAGCTTCAATGGTCAGGTGAATCCGATATTTCGTAGTCTCCGGCTCATACAATTAAACCCTCTCCAGATCTGTATAAATAATGTATCATAATAAAAGTAAAGTCAACGAGAAACCATATATATCTGTATGTTATGGTTATTTTCTATTTTGGCTCAAGAAAAACTAATAGTTCAGCGCTTGTAACCTTTGTAATCAATATTTTTTTCTGGTGAGATGTAAGTCCACTTACAATTGACACATCTGTCTTGGATCTCTTAAAAAAATCTGCTATTAATGTAACAACAGCCTTATTTGCTTTTCCATCCGTTGCCTGTGCCTTCACAGAGATACCTATGGCCTTTCGCCATGGATTGTAACCTGTTGGAAAAGTTTCAGCCTTACTTCCAGGAGACACTTCAAGATTAATAATGACGCCACTATCTGACTCATTCATTGCATCTAAAAAATCAGGAACCATAATTTAAGTATCGCCCGGCATTAACAAACATGGATCATAAGTGGCTTTTGCCGTTCTTCACCTGTTAAACGCCCTCTGCCAGGCGGTGCTGCATTATTGTACCATTTCCGGGTTGTCCCGAAGTTCATATCATGCTGTCGCATCCGATCACCCGGGGACCTATGGAAATGAGGAAAAGCACATTATTATGTTACTTTGATAATGAATAAACCTGTCCACCGGAAAGACCACGTCGATACCCGCCGGTAGTAAGACCTCCACATGATATCTCGCGAATTTTCTCTTTATCTTGGTTATGAAGAAGTGGCATAGCCTCTTTTACATATACTTCTCCCCTTCCTCTTGCATCTACTATGAAGTTACTTATCCCTGCCTCGCGTAAATGAGACATCTCTTCAATTAATGAAAGTTCGCGTGAATTGTAAATGTAGGTCCGTTTAGATGAATCGGTTTTCACAATAAAAAGAGCTCCCCTTTCATCGTAAAGTGCAGAAACCTGATTCTGATCCCTCTCTTTATCTTTTCCATCAACAAGCAGATCTCTTGAGATAATTACTCTCTCAAGTCCCTGTACCAAAACAGCAAGTCCCGTATCAGTCACTCTTTTCGCAAGCATTGAAATTTCAGTTTCAGATAGTTCCGGCGAAAGGGTAAGCATTGAAAACTTATCCAGCACTTTCACTGTTTCAGAGTTTGTGACATTGAGCCCCGAATAACCGTACCAACAAATATCAGGAAAGATCTCTGAAAAATGCTCTGTAATTCCAATAGAATTGGTCATGCAGGTTTTGAGCCCTTTTGTGTGAAGAAAGGTTAAATCTTCTTCAAGCATTGCTATCTCTAAATCACTGATAATTTCAGGGATTAATAGTCCTGTTTTATCAGGATTTGTAAGTTTTATTGCCGGGAACCATTCCATAAAGACAGAGTCGGTGAACAAAAGGGCAGCCTTTGCTTCACGATTAGAGGAGCAGAGAACAATTGTCGTATCATGAACAGGCAAAGTTTCAGATCTCTTCCTTGCAATTGGTCTTTCATTTACTTTTCGTTGAGATTCATAAGACTTCAGATACTCTTCTTCAGCTTTTAACAAAAGTTCTCGTCTAATTCCATTAAGAACACTTACCGGTGCAAAAAGACCTCCATTATAATGAATAGTGATAATATCAAAAGTGAAAAGACTCTTTGAAGTCTTATTAATCTGTTCTAATAACTGTGCTTTTGTGATCGGCCTGTTCTTAGCTGTTACAAATTTTGCATCTGATGTATACTCAAAAGATGAACGGTAAGACTTATCTGATACAACCGCTGCTACCGATATATCCCCGGTATCTTCAATGTTAAAGGTTGCATCAAGGTGAAGACGTCCATAATGCCTGATATCCGGCTCTTTTGTAAGTGCTTCAAAGATTAGTTCCTGTCTCTTTGATCTGGTCTGCCAGACCTCAGTTCCAACTTTCATTCCCTCCGGGCCATCCATGACGATATTACTGTCAGACCTTTCTGCATCATACCTCAAAAGATACCCGGATTCCGTAACATTTCGAAATACTAATCCATCTCCCTTTTTTGGAAATGGAATATCCTTGTCAGGTTTTATAAGATATCCATGATGCACTTTTTTTTTAACCACTCCAATAAATACCCCGCGATTACCTGATGACATCCGGTTCATAACATTTTCAGGAGAATTATTTGAGATATATCCTGTTGTGAACTCGCGTGAAAAAGCAAGAGCAAGATCTTTTTCATCCTCTTTATCTATTGTAAAAATGCCTGATTTCACAGCATCAAGTGCTTTTCTATAAATACCTGTAACCGTTGCCGTATATTGAGAAGACCTCATCCTGCCCTCAATTTTTAGTGACATCACACCTAATGCACAAATTTTATCAATCACCGGATATAATGCAAGATCTTTTGTTGAGAGGAGAAATGAAGGTTTTGAACTTTTAGCTCTAATCTTTTCAGGTCTTCCATATTTATCAGAATTTCCAGAAACCAGAGAGTATTTTTTCCGGCATGGTTGTGCACACATCCCCCGGTTACCAGACCTGCCTCCAATTAGAGAAGACATAAGGCAGTAACCTGAGTAACCATAGCAGAGTGCACCATGAACAAAAATCTCAGTATCAGTATTATATTGTTTTACTGCCTTGATAATCGCCAAAACCTCCTTGTTTCCAACTTCTCTTGCAAGCACAATTCTTCTGCATCCGGCATTAGCAGCGACTATTGCTCCCAGAGTATTATGAATGCCCATCTGTGTTGAAGCATGAACTATCACATCAGGAAACTCTTCTCTGATAAGAGCAAGAAGCCCTCTATCCTGAACAAGCACTGCATCAACATGAATCTCTCTTAAAAAGCCTACAAAAGATAGAGCCTTTCTTAATTCAGAATCAACAAGCAGAGTATTAACCGTTACATAGACTAAAACCCCACGAAGATGTGCATATCTGACAGCTTTTGTTATCTCCTCATCTGAAAAGTTCTTAGCAAAACTCCTTGCACCAAACAGTTTCCCTCCAAGATACACAGCATCAGCACCGGCGCTCACTGCCATTACAAGAGCCTCATATGATCCAGCCGGGGCAAGTAATTCTGGAATCTCTGGAGTTTCTTTAATCCCTCTATACTCTGTCATTTTGAGACTCTAATAGTGCATTAATGATTACAAGCGATGCCATGGCAGTTACTACCGGTAGAGCCCGGATAACTATGCATGGATCATGTCTTCCATCAATACTAATTGTTTTAGGATTATTATGAATATCTACCGTTTTTTGTAACTTTAAAATCGAAGGTGTTGGTTTTATTCCAAGTGTGATAATAATATCCTGACCTGTAGAGATTCCTCCAAGAATTCCGCCGGCGTTGTTTGAAAGAAAGCCTGTTTCATCTCTCTCATCATTATTCTCTGAACCATAAAGCTTTGTGGATCCAAAACCTTTTCCGATCTCTACAGCTTTTACACCGCCAATACCCATCATAGCTCCTGCAAGCAGTGCATCAAGCTTGCCAAAAACTGGATCTCCAAGCCCCGCCCTGCATCCGGATATTGTAACAGTGATTATCCCTCCGACTGAATCGCCCTCTTGTACAGCTTTTTTTATCTCTGATTCAAAATTTTCCGGGGATCTTTCACCATGGATCTCAATAATCTCTCCGGTGATTAAGATACCCTGTTCTTTCAAAAACTGCATGGCAACAGCACCTGCTGCAACCCTTGCTGCAGTCTCCCTGCCAGAACTTCTCCCACCTCCACGGTGATCACGTACTCCATATTTTTTATAATACGTATAATCAGCATGCCCGGGTCGAAATACATCACGAAGTTTTTCATAGTCTCCGGAATGCATAGAGGTGTTCTCAATTACAAGAGCAATCGGTGTCCCGGTAGTAACACCCTCAAATACTCCGCTCAAAATTTTAACTTTATCAGTTTCATCTCTTTTTGTAACAAGAGGTGATCTCCCAGGTCTTCGTAGATCAAGGTATGGTTGAATAATCGCTTCAGATAGAGGAAGTCCTGCCGGGCATCCATCAATTATTGCACCAATTGCAGGACCATGACTCTCGCCAAAGGTTGTTACACGAAATCTCTCCCCAAAAGTATTCATGAAAGCATCTCTCTTATCTCATAGGTTGAAACTTCAATACCAGTCAGGAGCCGAAACTGCTCCACAAGTTGATGGATAAACATCTCAGTCCCAGGGATTACATAACAACCCTTTACAAGAGCTGCCTTTAATAGTGGGGTGTCAACCGGAGTGTAAACAAGATCAAAGACTCTCATCCCTTTTCTAAGACAACTTGCTGGAACAGGAAGATTCTGATCTCCATTCATTCCAACAGGAGTTGCATTAACTAAAAGATCAGGTTTTAGTGAATCAAGCATCTCAATCGGACCTGCAAAAGCTCCAAACCTTGCTGCAAGTTCTTGTGCACGTGATACATGCCGGTTTAAAATATAAGTTTGAAAGCCTCTCATACTAACAGCATAAGCAGCCGCAGCTGCTGCTCCTCCAGCCCCTATAATCACTGCAATCTTACCTTCAGCTCCTTCAAGCGGCTTATAAACTCCCTTCCAATCAGTATTGTAGCCGTAAGTCTTACCCCCTAATATTAAGACTGTGTTTATCGCTCCAATAACAGCAGCATCATGTTTCACCTCAGAGACTAATGGAATAATCTTCTCTTTATATGGAATAGTAACAGAGAGTCCTCTAATGCCGGAATTTTTTGCCCATTTAAGCAGATGTTTCGGATCATCTGTTTCAAACCAGGTATAGTGTGCAGGCATTCCATATTTTTTAAAAAGAATTTTCCAAACCACAGGTGACAGACTCTGAAGACATGGATTTCCAAGAATGCCGTAGAGAAAAACATCATGACTCCTGATAAGACCCTTTAGTTCTTCTTTTTCAATTTCAGGAATCCCGGTATGCAAAAGAGTATTAACAGTATCTTCACGCCAGATGGGATCTCCATAACCTTTATTGTAAAAATCTACAATCTCCTTTGCAATCTCTTCAGGTTTTCTGGAAGCATTTATACAGATATCAGCAGCACTTCTATATGCCTGAATCCTCTCTGAAAGGACACTCTCTACCTCTTCTTCAATTGGACTTCCAGTAAGTGAAGGTCTGACAGACCCCTTAATTCTTGCTGCAAGCGTTGCAGTATCTGCTTCCAAGTATACAATCAGACTGTTTTTCCGAAGATGTAAAACATTTTCGGGGTTTATAAGTGTTCCACCTCCGGTGCTGATTATAATGGCATCTTCCGGGAGATTGGAAATAATATCTGATTCAAGTTCACGAAAAGTCTCTTCACCGCAGATATCAAATATCTCGTGAATAGAACTCCCAACTTTTTCCTCAATAAGCTTATCAGTATCAACACCCTTTTCATTGAGAATATCACAAAGTAATTTTAACTGGGTGGTCTTTCCGCTGCCACGATAACCAGTAAGCACTATTCTCCGCTTTGCCATAAGGTCTTAAAGTTCCTCCAAAACTCGGGATAAGATTTTGTAACGCATCCGGCATCAAGTATTGTAATACCTTCTACCTTTGCCGAAAGTACTGCAAAGCTCATGGCAGTCCTATGGTCATTTTCAGGATTTATGATAGAACCATGAAGATGACCTGGAATAATTGTTATCTTATCCTCGGTATCAGATACGAGAACAGAGCATCCAAGAGACGTAAGTCCACGTTTAAGAGCTTCTATCCTGTCACTTTCTTTTGCCCGGAGGTGATGGACGCCGGTAATTGTACTTTTTTCCTTGGCAACGCTTGCAACAACTGCGATTGTCTGAATAATATCAGGGCAGTCACTCATATCCACATTAATTCCAGAAATATTTTCATTTCCAGAAACAGTGCATGAATCCAGATTCCAGGTCACGTTGCATCCCATCATTTCTAAAAGAGTGATAATTTTTCTATCTCCCTGTAGCGAATCTTTGTTTAATCCAGATACTGTAACCGTTCCACCACTAATTGCTGCAAGGGCAAACCAATATGAAGCAGAGGAATAATCACCTTCTACTCTGTAACTGTCTGCTACATATCGCTGATTGGATTTAATCAGGAATGAATTTTTATCCTTTTTGACAGTAACACCAAAATGTTTCATCAATGAGAGGGTAAGGTCAATATATGGTTCTGAAACCATATTGCCATTAATTATAATTTTGGTATCATTTTTCGCAAACGGTGATAATATAAGAAGCGATGAGATAAACTGACTTGAAACACTTCCATCTATCCTAATCGTCCCTCCATTAAAAGAACCATCAATTTTTACCGGTGGAAAACCCTCTTTCTCAAGGTATTCAATTTTTCCCCCGGCACTTCTGAGGGCATCCACAAGAATTAAAAGAGGTCTATCTTTCATTCTTGTACTACCGGTCAGGATCACAGGATTATCTGAAAGAAGTGAGATGCCGGTTAAGAGTCGCATCGATGTCCCTGAATCCCCGATGTCAATCATCTCATAACAGTGTAGATCTCCGCCTGTCCCGGATACTACAACAGTATCGTCTGACCAGACAGATCGGATTCCAAGATTCATCAGTGCTTTTGCTGTCATTCTTGTGTCATCAGCGTCAAGTTGACTGTAAATTGTTGAATCACCAATTGCAAGCCCTCCAATGATAAGTGCACGATGAGTATAACTCTTTGATGGAGGAGCCCTTATATGCCCATCTATTTTACCACATTTTCCAATTGTTACATCCATAACCCTATTATCGCCTATCTTTTTTACTGGCCATTTTATCAATCAGGAAATCTGTTTCTTCAAGAGATCTTTCACAGTAATTACCATACCATTCCCGATTCTTTAAAAATTCGGCTTCAAATCCTGCTTTGTCCTGATTTTCTATTATGGAAGAAAGTTCTTTTCCGGTTTTTGTGCATATATCAAGGACATTTGAAACCTCTGGATTATTAATTAAGATATCTGCATAAAGCTTGGGACTTTGTGCAAGAAGTCTGCCTGCAACGCTTGTCTCAATTTTATAGACCGGGCTCATGAAGGCTTCAGTATCTTCTGGTGAAATCTCCAGTCTTCGCATAGTACTTGCAAGGACAAATGCCTTGAAATGAGTAAGACCCTGAATAACCGCCATAAGTTTGTCATGAGTCTTTGCATCAGTGACCTTGCAGATTGCTCCCTCTTTCTCAAACAATTGGACAAAATCAGTATATAATCCATCTGAACATCTTGTAGGAACAACTATTATTGTCTGACCAAAAATTGATGATACAGATGGTCCAAACATCGGATGAAAACCAATCACTTCAGCTTTTGATTTAAGCATACATTCAATTGGTTTTACTTTTAGTGAAGTCAGATCACATATAATCTGATCTTTCCTGAGCAATGGTGCTATTTCTTCGATAACATCTGTTGTTACCCGAATTGGCACCGATATCATCACAATATCACAATTTCTGGCAAGATCTTTATTTGAAATTTTAGTATTTCTTCCAGAAACTTCAACACTAAACCCATGGTTTTTGAACAGTTTAGCAAATAAACTGCCCATACCTCCATTTCCTCCGATAATTCCAACTTTTAAATGAGATGATAAATCCATATTATTCAAGACTATTTCTCGGTGATTGACTCTTTTACAGGCATACCAAAGTGTCTTCCACCTTCCATGACAGCACCTTTGATAATTACACCTGGATGTAACTTTGTTACAGGTACTGCTCCATCAGGTGTAATTATCCGGATGGTCTCAGCGTTTTGTAAAATTGCAGAGACCAACTGGTCCTTGTACATCGCTTCTATCAGAAGAAGTGGTCTTTTTTCGATCTTTATTCTGCCAATAACCGCAGAAAATCCATCTCCATCTGAGTTAATGACAAGTGTTTTGTCCCCACTTTTAAGATCTGACAGGTATGCTGTTTTACCATCCGTCACCTGAATATATGAGTGGACAGCACCGGCATTTACTCTAAAAGGCCGTTTGGCAACATATGGATTATCAAGAGTCTCTGCACTTACAAGCATCATACCACTTGAGGTATTACCAATTAGCATACCCTGTCCATCGACCATATTAGTGCACGTGTCAATACAAACCCGGTCTCCCATTCCAACAGGTTTTATCGACTTAACTTCCATCTCAACAAGTGAAACCCTTGCACCAGAATGAGAAATAAACCCGGCAACCTCCCGGATAAGGCTCTCATCGCCTTTTACAAGTACTCCGGAAACGCCTGTCTCAAGAACTGTAAGGGCAGTTTTTGCCTCTTCAAGAGAAGAAACGGCTGCTATTACTTCTCTTCCGGCAGCTATCAGGTTTTCAAGAGGAATGATTGTCCAGTCACTTGTATGAACAATCAAAGTTCCGTTCTTATCCATTGCTTTATTCTGACTGTCCGCATCAGAGATTGTAATCTCAAAGATATCAGTGCCAGGGATTAGAGATCCATCTGGTGCAATTGTAGTAATTAATCCAAGATCGAAAACTCCTTTTGCACTATTAACAAGGACAGCATCTGCTCCTGCTTCCAATGCAGCAATTATCAGATCCCGGTCATTTGGTCTTGCATCAACAAAAAGTTTCTTCATTTAAAGATTCTCCGGAGAGACCCCTTCATGGATGACTTTGCAGACCTTTGAAACGAATAAGGTAACATCCTTTCGTTGAAATGCATTTCGTCCCATGCAGACTCCGGCGCAACCAGCATCATGAGCAGCAGCATAGATAATCTTCAGGGTTTCAAGGTCTCCCGCCTTTTCTCCACCGGCGATGAGTACAGGAATGGAAGAAGCTTTTACTATCCGCTCAAGGGATTTTGGATCGCCAGTGTAATTGGTCTTTACAAGATCTGCCCCAAGTTCCTCTGCAACTCTTACTGCATGGCCAATATGTTCTGGATCTTTTGGATCTATTCCATCCCCTCTTGGGTAGACCATTGCAAGAAGAGGCATTCCCCACCGGTTACAGTCTGCTACTATCCTGCCGGCTGATTCAAGCATTTTTGACTCCTGGCGTGCTCCAAGATTAATGTGTATTGATACTGCATCGGCACCAAGAGCAATTGCTTCTTCGACTGTGCAGGTGAGCACTTTATCGTCAGGATCCGGATTCATACTGGTGCTTGTTGAAAGATGAATGATAAGACCAATATCCCGTCCTTGTCTCCGGTGTCCGCGTTTTACAAGCCCCTTATGGAGGATAATTGCGTTTGCTCCACCTTTAGATACACTTGAGATAGTTTCGTTCATATCAAGAAGTCCGTCAATCATCCCCATGGTCATTCCGTGATCCATTGGAATTATCACAGTCTTGCCGGTATTTCTATCCATAATGCGTTCAATACGAATTTCTTTTCCAATCATTAACAAGAGGTCTATTACTATAGTGATAAACATTATGCAAATCATGCCATGCCATAGCATGACATGGCTATCATATCTAAATAAAATTATAAGCACGCAGAAAAGTATACTTCACCATCAAAAAATAAGGTCACTTCTTATTTTTTTTAATCTTGATTACATCCCCCATAGTTGTAGTCAGACGTGTATGTTTGAGATCCGAATCAAGATCACCATCAGGATTCTCAAGAAGTGAGATGCTTAATACCTTCTCAATTTTCTTCCTTACACTGTCTTCCGGAGTAAGTTCACCCTTTTCAAGTTTTTTTATCAGAAGTTCTTTTTCCATCATAGCAAGGGCAAGATCTTTTTGTGTTAAACCCTGTTCCATTCTTGCAGCCCGGATTTTTTCTGCATAATCCTCAGCAAGTTCACCATTCATCTGATCAAAAAGATCTCGTGCTTTTCTGACCGGTATTTGAGTCCCTGCTTGTGAAGTAACTATTTTTTCAGTTCTTTTTCCAGGAGTTTTTACCGGAGGATGAACTTCGATACCAAATTTAACACAGTTGCTACAGACAATTAATTCTGTACCTTCTGTTTTGATAGTTCTTGACGGGCCTTTTATCTCAGCCCCACACATTTCACACTGCATTTTCGCAAACATCATATAGTCACTTTCCCCTATATATCTAATTGAAGAGATGTCAGATACAACAGGTCAGATAGAAGATCCACAAACTCCGGAGGAACTGTATCGATACCTAATCGACAGAATTACCGGTATGGAATCTCATAATCAGGAATTGAAGGAACAGATACGACAACTGGAATCTGACAGGAGATATGTTGAGACACAAAAAATCAGATATGAGCGTGAAGTTCGAAAACTTAAAAGTGAACTTGATCATCTCAAAACTCCCCCTCTTGTTATCGGAACTATTACTGATGTTTTAAATGACGGGCGGGTTATTATTCGATCTTCAGCAGGTCCAAGATTTCTTGTGCGTGCTTCGCAGTCAATACCGTCTGAACTTGTCAAATCAGGGGCTCGTTGTACGTTAAATCAGCAATCCCTCGCAGTTGTTGAGGTACTTCCATCAAGTTATGACTCACAGGTATACGGAATGGAGGTCGAAGAAATCCCAATGGAAAATTATGAGGACATTGGTGGCATTGAACAGCAGATCCTGGAGATCAGGGAAGCTGTAGAACTACCCATGACTAAACCTGATCTCTTTGAGAAGATTGGAATAAAACCTCCAAAGGGTGTCCTGCTATATGGGCCGCCTGGAACCGGGAAGACTCTCCTTGCAAAGGCAGTTGCACATGAGACACATGCATGCTTCCTTCACACGGTTGGTTCAGAGCTTGTCCAAAAATATATCGGTGAAGGAGCAAGACTTGTCCGTGAACTCTTTGATCTTGCAAGAGATAAGGCTCCGGCAATTATATTTATCGATGAGATAGATGCAATTGGAGCTTCTCGAACTGAAGCCATGACATCAGGAGATAGAGAAGTACAGCGAACCCTTATGCAACTTCTTGCTGCTATGGATGGATTTGAGCAGCGCGGAGATGTAAAAATAATTGGAGCCACAAACCGGATAGATATTCTTGATGCGGCACTTCTTCGTCCGGGAAGATTTGACAGGATTATTGAAATACCACTTCCTGATGTGGATGGGCGATATTCAATACTTAAAGTTCATACACGAGGCATGAATCTTGCCGAAGATGTGGATCTTCTTAAACTTGCAGGGATAACTGAAGGGCGAAATGGAGCAGATCTTAATGCAATATGCACAGAAGCGGGTATGTTTGCAATCAGACAGGATCATACAGAAATTTGCCAGGAAGATTTTATTATGGCATTTGATAAATTCCAGATGGACTTTAATAAAAATACCAAGTTAATCCCGGATTATGAAATGTTTGCCTGAATAAATCATATAACTTTTATACTTGTAGTTTCATCTATTGATATATTGTGATGAATAAAAAGGTGCTTCTGATTATTCTTATCTTATCAACTATTATTTGCACTGTATCTGCTGGGACTAATAATACATCAGACAATTTATCAAATAATGAAGTAAATCCTGATGTTTCCCTTTTACCAGATTCATATTTTGATATAAAGATAGTCTCTGATGAGATGCTAAATAATATAAGAATTAATTCTGGTAATAAAGCTCAAGTTCTAAAAGCAAACCGGGGTTTTGTAATAGGAATAATTGTTGACAATAATCTTTACCTATCAGGTAACCTTGATGAAGAGTTATTCAGATCATCAGATTTTGATGGTGATCCAAAAAAAGAGATATACGAACATCTGATTGATATCACATTTGGCAGAGATAATTCACAGACTGAATTGTTTTATTCAGATAAACCATATCACATCTGGCTTGATCATGGATATACCAAAGATGACATTGAAAATATACAAAAACATGTCATAATGTTAAATAATTTAAGTGGAACGACAGAGTTTGAAGATGAAAAAATAGGACTTACCTTCCTTTCAACAAATTATGAGCCTGTCCCATACAATTACTATATGATAAGTATCATTACAGACAGGCAACTTGAAGAGTTAATAGATGATAGGGATTTAAAACTTGACACTCTCCTAAAAAAGAATGGAAAAACCATAGGAATTATAAGGAAAGATCATCTTTGGCTCTCTGATATGACTGATACCAATGAGCGTAATTATTATTTCCTAAAAGGCATTCTGTACAGCATGGGTTTCCATGGGGAGAGCAGTTTAAAGGATTCGTTTTTTGCATCCGGAAATGAAGACACAAATTTATCCTATCTTGATATGGAGGCAATAAAGCTGATGTATGGAGGGCGTATAATTTCAGGATATACAGCAGAACAGGTTGAAATAGTACTAGGGCTTCGATCTTTAGATAACTGAATGGTTTTTGTAGAGATTATATTCGGTTGGGGTACACCAGACAAGATACGACTGTTCTTCTTCATCGACCAGTTCCTTATCTTCTGATTTATCATCTTCTCTGACTGTTAAAATAAAATCATCAGGATAAAGCACAAAATCATACTTCCATCTCCAACTTTCCTGAAAGGAAAGTTCTCTTGACTGATACCAACTTTTTGCAAGTGCCATCGTGCAGAAAACCTCTGGTTCAAATTCGTAGAATTGAAAGGATGAATATTTCCGGATAAAATATTTTAGATCAGATATAAGTGAAAGTGCATTTGGAAGCCCTGGAACTGAAAGAGTAATCATACGGTCAGATTCAAGAGGCTCATAAAATCTTATAGCATCAAAAGCAGTTTCAGACTGACGGAATTCCCGAAAAATGTTGATATGTGGCTTTCCAATAATTAGAAGTCTCATAAAATTAAGAGAAATTAGAGATACATTCTCTCTTCAGATTGTGGTTTAACGTGTTTTACCTTATCAAGTGCTTTTAAAAGATAATCGTTTGTAATCTTTTCGGCGTCATCTCTGACTGCAAGCATTCCAGCCTCTCTGCATACAGCCTGAATCTCTGCACCGGTCATACCTTCAAGAAGTTTTGCAAAATTTTTCACATCCACTTCATCAAGGTTCATCTTCCTTGAATGGATCTTAAAGATTTCAAGTCTTGCAAGTTCATTTGGAAGTGGAATCTCAATAATGCGGTCAAACCTTCCCGGACGAAGCAGTGCAGCATCAAGCATATCAACTCTGTTTGTAGCTGCCATGATACGGATATCTCCACGGTTGTCAAATCCGTCCATCTCTGCAAGAAGTTGAATCAGAGTTCTCTGAACTTCGGCGCTTCCAGACGTTCCATCATTTGTCCTTGTTGATCCCACAGCATCTATCTCATCAATAAAGACAATTGCAGGAGCTCTTTCACGCGCAAGTGCAAAGAGATCACGAACAAGCTGTGCTCCTTCTCCAATAAATTTATGTACAAGTTCACTACCGCTCATTCTGATAAAGGCAGCTTTTGCATTTCGTGCAACTGCTTTTGCAATAAGCGTCTTCCCGGTTCCAGGCGGCCCATAGAGAAGAATACCTTTTGGCGGTTCAACACCAATTCTCTCAAATGCCTGTGGCCTTGTAAGTGGGTATTCTACAGCTTCCCTGACTTCTTCAATCTCATCTGATAGTCCACCAATGTGTTCAAATGAAATATCAGGTGAATCATCAAGTTCCATAATACGGACACGTGTATCAAATGACTCTTCCAGTATTTTTACTATTGAAAGAGCATTATTGACTGCTACCTTCTGACCAGGTTTTATTTTATTACGTAGTTCGTCTGATACGGTTGTTACATACTCCTGATTGTTACCCATCTGTTTTAAATAGATGTCACCATTTGAGAAGACATCCATCACAAATGCAACAAACAGCGGCATTCTCTTAAGTTGGCTATTCTCTCTTTTAATGAGAGCAACCTCTTTTGTCAATTCTTCATTTGCTATAGTAAGTGCAAGGGTCTGTGATTCCAGATCCTGAATTTTGATCTGATATTGAAGACACTGCTCTGATATAATACGATTCTCGATAGTGTCCATGTTAAAACGGTTGTGTCTGATATTATAAAGAGTTCTCTAAATAAATGAGTACTCTAAATCTGATTAAAGTAAATAGTACATATGAAATATAAGGGAAGAGGAATAGTAAAGGGAACGGCTTCAGGTCCGATTCTTATAGGGCCTGATCCAATCTCTTTTCTTTCCGGCGTCGATCCACATACCGGAATAATTATGGAATCAGGGCATCCTCTTGAAGGAAAAGACATCACGGGAACAGTTCTTGCTTTTGATTATGGTAAAGGATCAACTGTTGGCAGTTATATTATCTATGCCCTTGCAAAAAACGGACACGCACCTGCAGCTATCATAAACACGGAAGCAGAGACAATAATTATCGTAGGGGCAATTATTGGAAAAATTCCGATGATTGATAGAATAGGAATTCCTCTTACAAATCTTCCTGATGGTTCAATAGCTACAGTCAATGGCGAGACTGGAGAATTAAGTATTGTTTAATATGATTATTACTTAATAAAATAAAGGAAATACATGGAATTATTTTCAATATTAATGATAATTGCAGGTCTTTGCCTGTTTGAGATAATATGTAGTATTGATAATGCAATTGTTAATGCCGAAGTCTTATCGACAATGCAGCCAAAGTATAGGAGATGGTTCCTCCTTTGGGGTATACTTTTTGCCGTTTTTGTTGTTAGAGGCCTTCTTCCACTCATACTTGTCTGGGTATCAGCGCCTGATCTTTCTCTATATGAAGCCTTTACAGCTATGTTTAGTGACAGCCCGGAAATTGCTGCGTCAATTGCAGCTTCCTCTCCAATTCTGCTTGTCGGAGGAGGAACATTTCTTCTCTTTCTCTTCCTTCACTGGCTCTTTCTTGAAGACAAAACCTTTGGGTTTCCTGGAGAAAAATTTATTCAATCAAAAGGGCTCTGGTTTTACGCAGTTGTATCAGTAATTCTTGTTGCAATTGTCTATGAATGTCTAAAGATTAACAGTATAATGGCAATGGGAGCTGTTATTGGATCGTCAGGTTTCTTCATAGTGCATGGCTTTCGCCGGAATGCAGAAGAGGCTGAAGAAAACCTTAAAACCGGTAATATGTCTGATATCAGCAAAATTTTATACCTTGAGGCAATAGATGCAACTTTCTCAATCGATGGTGTGCTTGGGGCCTTTGCTTTTACTGTATGTGTTCCATTAATCCTTATAGGGAATGCTCTTGGAGCAATAGCAGTTCGTCAGATTACAGTTTCAAACATTGACAGGATAAAGAAGTACAGATACCTGAAAAACGGCGCTATGTACTCTATAATGTTCCTTGGAATCATCATGATCGCCGACAGTTTTGGAAGTCATATCCCTGAATGGGTTTCACCTGTTGTGACTTTTGGTGTTGTCGGATTCTTCCTTTTCAAATCCATAAGGGCCAATAAGATCTAATTTTTTTTAAAGAAGTTTAAGTCTCTATACGTCAATAGTTATAGACAATTTGAGGTTACCCTTTTCGGAGGCCTTTTGGAGAATAAATTTGTCTGATACCTACGATTCTGAAAATATTAAAATTCTCAGAGGGCTTGAACCTGTAAGAGAACGTCCGGCGATGTATATTGGTTCTACTGATACACGTGGACTACACCATCTTGTTTATGAAGTAGTGGATAACTCAATCGATGAGGCTCTTGCAGGTTTTTGCTCCCATATTCTGGTTACCATCCATCAGGATGGAAGTCTGAGTGTAGATGATAACGGGCGTGGAATACCTGTCGACCAGATGAAGGATAATGATAACAAAAGTGCTCTTGAAACGGTGCTTACAGTCCTTCATGCCGGAGGAAAATTTGATAAGAATACCTATCAGGTTTCGGGAGGTCTTCATGGTGTTGGTGTTTCAGTTGTAAACGCCCTCTCGATATGGCTCAAAGCCTCTGTATATAAAGGAGGTAAAGTCTATCAAATGGAGTTTTCAAGAGGAAAATCTACCGGCACAATGACAAGCCGGGATGAAACTCTTGAAGAGATGACTGCAAGATATTTTGCAAGATATGGTGAGTACCCTGATATAAAAACAAGAGAAGAACTTCTTGAACGTTATGTAACACAGATTACAGGAACAAAAGTTGACTTTCTCCCTGATTCTGAGATTTTTGAGACTGTAGAGTTTGATTATGATGTGCTTGTCCACCGGATGAGAGAACTTGCCTTCCTTAACAGCGGAATCACGATTGTTGTAGAAGATGAACGTTGTGAAGATGAAGAGACTAAAAGTCGTGATGTCTTCTACTTTGAAGGGGGTATCACAGAATATGTCAGATATCTGAATCGTGATATTCCGGTAGTTCATGCAAGTATAATTGATCTCTCAAAGAAAGATGAAGAGAACCGGCTTGAAATTGAGATAGCATTTCAATATGTACAGACCTATTCTGAAAAGGTCTTTAGTTATGTAAACAGCGTAAACACCCGTGAGGGTGGAACACATCTTGAAGGTTTTAGATCAGCCCTGACAAAGGCTATTAATAAAATGGCAAAGGAGAACAAGGTAATCAAAGATCAAACCTTTTCATTAAAGGGTGATGACGTCCGCGAAGGTCTGACTGCCATTATCTCTATAAAGATGGCCAATCCTCAGTTTGAAGGCCAGACAAAGATGAGACTTGGGAATAGCAATGTAAAGGGTATTGTTGATTCTCTTGTTTATTCATCCTTATGTGAGTACTTTGAAGAACATCCAAAAGATCTTAATGCAATAGTTGAAAAGGCAATAGTCGCTTTTCAGGCAAGAGAAGCATCAAGGAAAGCCAAAGAACTTGCAAGAAGAAAAAGCACTCTTGAATCATCCGGACTTCCAGGAAAGCTTGCAGACTGCTCAGAACGTGCTCCTGAAAAGAGTGAGATCTATATTGTAGAAGGAGATTCTGCAGGTGGAAGTGCCAAACAGGGAAGAAACCGTAGATTTCAGGCAATTCTTCCGCTCCGTGGAAAGATTCTTAATGTAGAAAAGGCGACAATTCATAAAATCCTGAAAAATCTTGAAATACAGGCATTAATATCTGCGATTGGAACAGGAGTTGGAGAATCCTTTGATATAGAAAAGGCAAGATATCATCACATTGTCATTATGACTGATGCTGATGTAGATGGAGCTCATATTGATACTCTGCTCATGACCTTCTTCTATAGATATATGATGCCGGTAATTGAAGCCGGATATCTGTATCTTGCCCAGCCTCCACTTTACAGAATTGCAAAGGGAAAGTCTGAAAAATATGCATATACTGAAGAAGAGATGCGTGAATGTATCGCCGGATTTGGTGAGAAGGGAGTGGCAATTCAGCGTTACAAGGGTCTTGGTGAGATGAATGCAGGACAACTCTGGTCAACTACCATGGATCCTGAAACCCGTATCCTTAAACAGATTCATATTGAAGATGCGGTTTATGCAAATGAGATCTTTGAGAAACTTATGGGTGATGATGTGGTAGCAAGGAGAGACTTTATCAAGCGTCATGCAAAAGAGGTGACAAACCTTGACATCTGAAGATGAGCAGGTCGCAATTGTTACCCATAAGGTAAAACCTGTCAATATCGAAGAGGAGATGAAGAATGATTACATCAATTATGCGATGTCTGTCATCATCGGCAGGGCTATTCCT